>JAZUFU010000001.1:0-33135 GCA_045640865.1 Acutalibacteraceae bacterium
CGGCAGGTTTTTTTCTTTATATTCGGGTTGCCACGGCTGAAATTTTGTAATTGTGTGAACGATGCGGAAAATTTGCAATATTTTTTTCTCACGGTATGCGCTATATTTTCGGATTTCATATGTAGGGCTGCGGGCTTGCCCCAGCCGTTTTCAAATTTCGCACAATCTACCGTCTTCGCGAGTAGGTGAGCGCATTGCGCTCCCGTTTTTCATTTCCGCACAATCTTCCGTCTTCACTTGTAATGCAAGGATCGCAGTAGAAAATAATCCTGTGAATTATTTTCTACGGTTGCGACACATTCTGTCAACGGCAGTTGACAGTTTCCTTTAAATTGCCCTTGCCGCTGTTAAAAATTCACTGCAATCCTCCGACATCATTGGTAGGCGCGATTACCCCCTCAGTCAGCTTCGCTGACAGCTCCCCAACGGGGCGCCTTTTAGCCTCCCTCGGGGGAGGTGGCAAAATCTCTGATTTTGACGGTGGGGGTTTGAAGTAATATGTAACAGTAAAGAAGTTGTTCGTTTATTTTATAAATCTTTTCCTTTTAATCAAAATAACCATTTGCATTTTTCTTATTGAGGATATATAATAATCCCGTTAATTTCTGAAATAAGGTGATAGAATGTTTAGATACGAATTACATCAGCACACATGGCCGTGCAGTCATTGCGCCAAGGGCGACCCTGCCAAAACCGTCTATGCGCTCAAGGAGGCAGGCTTTGCGGGGCTGGTGCTTACAAATCATTTTTTCCACGGCAACACGGGCATTGACCGCAATCTTCCGTGGGCGGATTTTGTGCGCTGTTATGAGGAAGACTATCTTGCCGCCAAAAAAGCGGGCGACGAGATTGATTTCGATGTCATTTTCGGCATAGAGGAGCATATCGGCGGTCATAAGGAGGTTCTGCTTTACGGAATCACGCCCGAATTTCTGTACGCTCACCCCGAAATCAGCGACGGAAAGCTCGAAACCGTTTCCAATGCCGCGAGGGAGTTCGGCGCGCTTGTTTTTCAGGCGCACCCTTACAGAAGCAGGGATTACATAGACGAGCCGCTGAAAAATCTCGACATCAGTTACCTTGACGGCATGGAGACCTTCAACGCCGCCAACCCCGAGGACGAAAACCTCCTTGCCAAGAAGTACGCCGAGGAGCACGGTCTGCTCCAGTGCGCGGGCTCGGACGCTCACAGAGAGGTGCAGGCGGTGCGTTTCGGCATCAACAGCCCCGTGAGAATCAGAGACTCCTTTGAGCTTGTAAATGTGCTCAGAAGCGGCGAATATACATTGTATTTGGGCGAATAATTTTAACCGATAATGTGCGGACAGAGTGAATGATTTTTCAATTTGTCCGCACAATTTTTGTTTTCAATTGTTGACCTCTGTCGAAAAACAGGATATAATTAACAATAGTGTAAAATCCTGTAAGGGAGGGCTTCGCTTGATAAAAATTTTCATCAGCTACGGGCATGACGATTACGCCTACCTCGCCAGAAAGCTGCGCGACCGCATTGACGCTGTAACAGAGGAAAACGGAGAGAAAAAGTTTGATGTTTTTCTTGATGATAAGCTCAAAGAAAAGCTCGGCAAAAGATGGCGTTTCGAGCTCGGCAGGCAAATCGAAAACTCCGATTATATGCTTTGCTTCATTTCTTCCCATTCCGTAAGGGAGGAAAGCGTGTGTCAGGATGAAATCGGCTACGCACTTGAAAGCAATATAACCGTAATCCCCGTGCGTGTTGAGGATGTTCGCGTTCCTTTCGGAATCAACGATTTTCAGCGTGTTGAGTGGCTCAATAACCCCGAAGGCTTTGAGGACAGACTCAAAGAAATCCTCGCGGTTATAAGTGTTCCGCCTCCCGCAAAAAACGCCGCCGCTGAAGCTGAAAAAGAAGACAGAACCCCCGAATCCGAGCATCTTCATAAAACCTGCTGGTATTTTATAAATAAGGGCGACGCCGCCTATGATGCTGCCTCCACTTCAGAGGATTATACAAACGCTAAAAAGAAATATATAACCGCGCTTGAAATAGCAAGGCAGGGCATTGAGGAAGAAGACAGCTATAGTAGCCGCCGTGCCATTGGAAGAAGTCTTCAAAGCATGGGCGATATTGCCGATAAAGAGGATAATATACAGGAAGCGAAAAAGTATTATTCAGAAGCTCTTGAAATAAGAAGACAGAACGCGGAAGATTTCCCGTCATATGAGAGCCGCCGCGACCTTTCGGTAAGCCTTAGCAGAATGGGCGATATTGCCAAAAAAGAGGATAATATACAGGAAGCGAAAAAGTATTATTCAGAATCGACTGAAATAGCGAGACAGAACGCGGAAGATTTCCCGTCATATCAGAGCTACCGCGACCTTTCTGTAAACCTTAACAGAATGGGCGATATTGCCGATAAAGAGGATAATATACAGGAAGCGAAAAAGTATTATTCCGAAGCTCTTGAAATAAGAAGACAGAACGCGGAAGACTTCCCGTCATATCAGAGCTACCGCGACCTTTCGGTAAGCCTTAATAAAATGGGCGATATTGCTGACAAAGAGGATAATGCGAATGAAGCGAAAAAATATTATTCCGAAATGATTGAAATAGACAGACAGAACGCGGAAGACTTCCCGTCATATCAGAGCCGCCGCGACCTTTTTGTAAGCTATTATAAACTTTCTTTATCAGAAAAAGACGACGGCAACTATGCTGAAGCAAAGGAATACTGCGAAAAGGCACTTTCTCTCGCAAAGCAAAATCTTGACGCTTTCCCGTGCAATGAAAGCAGAAACGATTATGATTACACGAATAATCTGCTGAACATAATAAACATCTTCTTATAATCACAATAAATTCAAAAACTGCGTTAATCTGCGGGCGGCTCATCAGTCGCCCGTTTTTTATATTCGGGCTGCAACGGCTGAAAATTTGTAATTGTGTGCCCGATGCGGAAAATTTGCAATAATTTTTTATCACGGTATCCGCACAATCCTCTCGACACGCTTCGCGTGCCACCCTCCTTTGCACAAGGAGGACTTTTTATCGGCTCCCTTGTGCAAAGGGAGCTGGCGAGCGTATGCGAGACTGAGGGATTGTCTGCTCAGATTTCGCACAATTGTATATCCTCATAGGTAGGGGCGATTATCAATCGCCCGTTTTTTATATTCGGGGCAACACGGCTATAATTTGTATTTGTGTGCCCAATGTGAAAAATTTGTCTTATTCTTTATCGCGGTATGTGTTCTATCTGGATTTTACCGTAAATCCGCTGGCGACCAATGCACATTTTTCCCGTCATTGCCTTTCAAATAAATTTTAACCCCGCTGCCCCAAATAAAAAACGCATAAACCCGTCCCGTCGCTCATATCATTTACAAACGAGTGAATACGGAGGAATGTTTATGACAAGCTCAAACATTTATAACGATATTGCCGTGCGTACGGGCGGCGATATTTATATCGGCGTGGTCGGCCCTGTCAGAACAGGCAAGTCAACCTTTATAAAGCAGTTCATGGATACCCTTGTTATCCCGAATATCGCCGACGAAGCCAAAAGAGAACGCGCGACCGACGAGCTGCCCCAGTCCGCCTCGGGCAGAACGATAATGACTACCGAGCCGAAGTTTATCCCCGAGGACGCCGTTGAGGTTGTTCTCCCCGATAACGCCCTTTTCAGAGTGAGAATGATTGACTGCGTTGGCTATATTGTGCCCGGCGCGCTCGGCTACATTGAGGACGACAAGCCCCGAATGGTCAAAACCCCGTGGTTTGAAAAGGAAATCCCGTTCAACATGGCGGCGGAGGTCGGAACGCAGAAGGTTATCAGCGAACATTCCACAATCGGACTTGTTGTTACAACCGACGGCAGTATCAGCGACATCTCGCGTGAGGAGTACGAGGAAGCGGAGACGCGCGTGATAAACGAGCTTAAAGAAATCAACAAGCCGTTTGTTGTGCTTCTCAACAGCGCAAATCCCCACAGCGAAAAAGCCGCAGCTCTGAGTGCGGAGCTTTCGGAAAAATACGGCGTGCCCGTCAAAACCGTCAACTGCATGACGCTTGACAGCGAGGGCGTGAGAGACATTATCTCGGGCGTGCTTTATGAGTTCCCCGTCAAGGAGGTCAAGGTCGATTTGCCCGCGTGGGTGATGAACCTGCCCGACGACAACGCCATAAGAGCTCAGCTTCGCGAGTGCATCAAAACCGCCTGCGAAAAGCTCAAAAAGGTGCGCGATGTCAACGCTTTTGCCGCTGAGCTCGAGAAGTGCGAGATAATAAAATTCGTGAATATAGATGAAATTTCACTTGCCGACGGCTCTGCGAAGCTCAGCGCGGAAATTGAAAAATCTGTTTTCTATTCCGTTCTATCCGAGGAAACAGGGCTTGATATCGCCGACGACGAGCAGCTTATGGTGAGCGTCCGCGAGCTTGCGCAGGCGCAGAAAGCCTACGCGCGCTTCAAGAACGCAATTGACGAGGTTGAGGCAACAGGCTACGGAATCGTCATGCCCACAATTGACGAGCTGAGCCTTGAAGAGCCCGAAATCATGCGGCAGGGCGGCAGATACGGCGTAAGGCTCAAAGCGAGCGCGCCGAGCATCCACATCATGAAAGCAAACATAAACACCGAGGTCGCGCCGATTGTCGGCTCGGAGTCGCAGTCCGAGGAGCTTGTGATGTACCTGCTCAAGGAATTTGAGGAAAATCCTGCGAAAATCTGGGATTCCAACATCTTCGGCAAGAGCCTGCACGAGCTTGTGAACGAGGGACTTCACAACAAGCTCTACAGAATGCCCAACAACGCGCGAATGAAGCTGCAGGAAACGCTCGAAAAAGTCATCAACGAGGGATGCAGCGGACTCATCTGCATAATTCTGTGATGAAACTCGGCGAACTTCTCAGAAATGTAAAGACGCTGAAAGCTGATTTCGACACGGAAATCACGGCGATTGCAACGGATTCAAGAAAAGCCGAAAAAGGAAGCGTGTTCTTCTGCATGAACAGCTCCGAAAGCTTCGCAAAAGAAGCCGTGCGAAACGGCGCGGCGGCGGTAATCAGCGAAAAAGATACAGGCGAAAACTGCGTTGTTGTGGAGAATATCACCGCCGCACTTGCGAAATGCTGCGATAATTTCAGCGGAAATCCGACTGAACGCCTTAAAATAATCGGCATCACGGGCACGAACGGCAAAACCACTGTCGCCCACATGGTGAAGCACATTTTTGAGTTCTGCGGCGTGAGAACGGGAATTATCGGCACGGCAGGGAATTTCGTCGGGCAGGAGCGGCTGAGCGACACGGATTTCACTACGCCGCCGCCCGAGCAGATGTATCCGCTTTTCGCCGAAATGGTGCAGGGAAACGCCGCCGTCTGCGTTATGGAGACCTCGTCGCAGGCACTCAGTCAAAGACGGTGCGAGGGGCTTTCATTCGACACGGTGGTTTTCACAAATCTCACGCGTGAGCATCTTGACTATCACGGGGATATGGCGGCTTACGCGCAGGCAAAGGCGATTCTTTTCAAGAACAGCCGCCGAGCCGTCATAAATCTTGATGATGAATACTCAAGTTTTTTTCTGAAATTCTGCCAGAATCCGCTGACATATTCAATTAAAAATAAGTCAGCCGACCTTTTTGCAAAGAATATTAGTCAGACAAAGGACGGAATTTTCTATACGCTTGTTGCTGACGGCAAAGAATTTGCGGTTAGAATGAATGTTGCGGGGCTTTTCAATGTGAGCAATTCCCTTGCCGCCGCAGGCTGTGCGGTGCTGAACGAAATTTCTGCCGAAAAATGCGCCGAAGCTCTCAGCACTTTTCACGGCGTGAGGGGCAGGGGAGAGGTGATAATTTCCGAGCCGTTCACCGTTCTGACCGACTACGCCCACACGCCCGACGCGCTGAAAAATATCCTTTCCTCTGTGCGTGAGACGACCGACGGCAGAGTGATTGCGCTTTTGGGCTGCGGCGGCGACAGGGACAGAACGAAACGCCCGCTCATGGCGAAAACCGCCGCCGAAAATTCGGATTTTGCTGTGATAACCTCCGACAATCCGCGCACGGAAAACCCGTATGCGATAATCAGGGAAATCCTCACGGGACTTGACGGAACAGACACGCCGTTTGCGGTAATTGAAGACAGGCACGAAGCAATACATTTTGCGCTCTCCGCCGCTAAAAAAGGCGATACGGTTGTTCTCTGCGGCAAAGGGCACGAGAATTATCAGATAATCGGAAACGAAAAAATCCCGTTCGACGAAAAACAAATTGTGCACGATGCGTTTACGCATAATCCTCCGTCTTCAGAGGAATGGCTCCCTCTCTGAGGGAGCTGTCGAGCGAATGCGAGACTGAGGGAGTTTTGAAATTGCCGCACAACTCCTTCCACCGCCGTGCGGCGGTCCCCCTTCCTCAAAGAGGAAGGCATTTTGTATAAACTCACGACGAATAATATGCACTCGATAATGAATATTTATAATAAATTTTGAATATTTCAAAACTGACATTGACAATATGCGGATATTGATGTATAATATCTGCATATTGTTTTTTAAAAAGGAGATAATTTTATGGTCTGTTTAAAAAATAAAAGCTTCTTAAAGCTGCTCGATTTTTCCGCGGAGGAGATTGAATATTACCTCGACCTCGCCGCCGAGCTTAAGGATAAAAAGAAAAAAGGCATTCCCCACAAGATGTGCGAGGGCAAAAATGTTGCGCTTATTTTTGAAAAAACAAGCACGAGGACAAGATGCTCCTTCGAGGTTGCCGCCGCCGATCTGGGTATGCACCCCGTTTATCTCGACCCGAAAAGCTCTCAGATAGGCAAGAAAGAGAGTATTCCAGACACAGCCCGTGTTCTCGGCAGAATGTTTGACGCCATCGAGTACCGCGGCTACGGTCAGTCGATTGTTGAGGACCTCGCGAAGTATTCGGGCGTTCCCGTTTTCAACGGACTCACCAACGAGTTCCACCCCACGCAGATTCTCGCCGACTTCCTCACAATAAGGGAGCATTTCGGCACTCTCAAGGGCAAAAAGCTTGTTTATATGGGCGACGCGCGCTATAACATGGGCAATTCCCTCATGGTCGGCTGTGCTAAAATGGGCATGAAATTTGTTGCCTGCGCACCGAGAAAATATTTTCCCAACGCGTCTCTTATCAAGGAGTGCGAGGCAATTGCCGCCGAATCGGGAGCGACGCTTGAATTCATAGAGGATCCCATGGAAGCAACCAAGGGCGCGGATGTTATCTATACAGACGTATGGGTATCAATGGGCGAGCCCGACGAGGTATGGGAGGAGCGCATACACGATTTGCTTCCGTATCAGGTCAACGAGGCTCTTATGGAGAATGCGGGACCTCAGTGTAAATTCATGCACTGCCTGCCTGCGTTCCACGACCTCAAAACCACCGTCGGCAAGGAAATTTACGATAAATTCGGTCTTGACTGCATGGAGGTTACGGACGGCGTATTTGAAAGCGAGCAGTCCATAGTCTTTGACGAAGCCGAAAACCGTATGCACACAATCAAAGCTGTCATGGCGGCATCTCTTGCATAATTTCCGTAATTTGGTATTGACAAAAAGGCTCTTTGTGGTATAATTATCAGAAAGAATCTTTAAGGCGGTACGAGAGACCGGCAAGAGAATAAATTACACAGCGGCTCGGCCGTTTGTTTTCGTGTGTTCGCCTTGCCGTTCTCGGCAAGGCTTTTTTAGAAAGGCGGTTTGATTATGGCAGAAACAGTAAAGGTAAAAGTTTTTGAAAGCGACCTGCTTTCTGATTTTTGCACCGCTGTTGATGTTTCCGCTTCGATAAACAATTTAACCAGCATAAACTCAGATTCACAGCTTATTATTTTCCCCGGTTTTTGCGATGTGCATGTTCATTTTCGCGAACCGGGCTTTTTTTATAAGGAGAGCATAAAGACAGGCTCGCTCGCCGCCGCAAGGGGCGGTTACACGGCGGTCTGCACAATGCCCAACCTTAACCCTGTACCCGACAGCCGCGAGAACATTCTCGCACAGGTGAAAATAATAGAGAGCGACGCGGTTATAAATGTTTATCCCTACGGAGCAATAACAGTCGGTCAGAAAGGCGAAATCCTTTCCGATATGGACAAAATGAACGAAATTGCGGTTGCTTTTTCGGACGACGGCAGGGGAGTTCAGTCAGAGAAAATGATGAGAGCGGCAATGCTCAAGGCAAAAAGCCTCGGCAAGATGATAGTTGCCCATTGTGAAGATAATTCCCTGCTTCACGGCGGATATATCCACGACGGCGTTTATGCAAAGGCGCACAATCATAAGGGAATATGCTCCGAGAGCGAATGGAAGCCCATTGAGCGCGATATACGCCTTGCCAAAGAGACAGGCTGTGCTTATCACGTTTGCCACATTTCGTGCAAAGAGAGCGTGGAGCTTATCAGAAATGCCAAAAAGGACGGCGTTGACATCACCTGCGAAACCGCTCCGCACTACCTTGTGCTTGACGAAAACGATTTGCAGGAGGACGGAAAGTTCAAGATGAATCCGCCCCTTCGCTCAGCTGAGGACAGGCAGGCTCTTATTGAGGGCTTGCAGGACGGCACGATTGACATGATAGCCACCGACCACGCCCCCCACAGCGCGGAAGAAAAATCAAAAGGACTTTCGGGCAGTGCTTTCGGCATTGTCGGCATCGAAACGGCGTTCCCCGTGCTTTACACAAATCTTGTCAAAAAGGGCATAATTACCCTTGAAAAGCTCATCGAGCTTCTTGCGGTGAACCCGAGAAAGAGATTCAATATCCCCCTCGGCGACGATTACACCGTGTGGAATCTCAGCGATAAATTCACGGTAAATCCCGACGAGTTCCTTTCAAAGGGCAGAGCAACTCCCTTTGAGGGCGCGGAGCTTTACGGAAAATGCCTGCTCACAGTCGCAGACGGCAAAATTGCATACAAAAACTAACGATATAACGGAGGAAAAATTATGGCAAAAAGGACAGATATCAAAAAGGTACTTATAATCGGCTCAGGCCCTATCGTTATCGGTCAGGCGGCTGAGTTCGACTACGCGGGCACACAGGCGTGCCTTGCGCTTAAAGAGGAAGGCTACGAGGTTATTCTCTGCAACTCCAACCCCGCAACAATAATGACGGACACAACCATAGCCGACAAGGTTTATATGGAGCCGCTGACGCTCGAATATATTGCAAAAATTCTGCGCTATGAACGCCCCGACGCAATCGTTCCGGGTATCGGCGGTCAGACAGGTCTTAACCTCGCCATGCAGCTTGAAAAGAAAGGCGTTCTCAAGGAGTGCGGCGTTAAGCTCCTCGGCACAAGCAGCGAAAGCATCGAAAGAGCAGAGGACAGAGAGCTTTTCAAAGAGATGTGCGAGTCAATAGGCGAGCCAGTTATCCCGTCGCAGATTACCTATAACCTTGAAGAAGCCAAAAAAGCGGCTCAGGAAATCGGCTATCCCGTAGTTCTGCGTCCTGCGTTCACTTTAGGCGGCACAGGCGGCGGGTTTGCCTATAACGAAGCAGAGCTTGTTGAAATCGGCACAAACGCTTTCAAACTTTCACCCGTTCATCAGGTTCTTATTGAAAAGAGCGTAAGAGGCTATAAGGAAATCGAGTTCGAGGTTATGCGCGACTCCAACGACAAGGCAATCACAATCTGCGGCATGGAGAATGTTGACCCCGTCGGCGTTCACACAGGCGACTCAATCGTTGTTGCTCCCATTCTTTCACTTAATGACCACGATTTGAAGATGCTCAACGACAGCGCGATTAAAATTATCCGCGAGCTTAAAATCGAGGGCGGCTGTAATGTTCAGTTCGCGCTCAATCCCAATTCAAGCGAATACTTCCTTATAGAAGTCAATCCCCGTGTTTCGCGTTCATCAGCTCTCGCGTCAAAGGCGAGCGGCTACCCGATAGCGAGAGTAACTGCTAAAATCGCCATGGGTATGGCTCTTGAAGAAATCCCCGTTGCGGGCGGTACAGCGGCAATCGAGCCGAGCCTTGACTATATTGTTGCGAAGTTCCCGCGCTTCCCGTTCGATAAATTCGCCGACGCTCCCAACAATTTAGGCACTCAGATGAAAGCGACAGGCGAGGTCATGGGCATAGGCTCAACCCTCGACGAGTGCTTCTTAAAGTCAGTCCGCTCACTTGAAACAGGAGTCTGCCACCTCTACCTTTCAAAGTTTGACAACATGAGCGAGGACGAGCTTCTTGATTATCTCAAGGAATTCAAGGCTGACAACATCTTTGCGATAGCTCAGCTTCTCAGACTCGGCACATCAATCGAAAAGCTCCACGAGGTAACAGAAATCACAGAGCTTTTCCTTGAAAGCATGAACCGCATAATCCTGCTCGAAAAAGAGCTTAAAGAGAACAAGGGCGATATCGAAACCCTCACCGCCGCCAAGCTCACAGGCTTCTCGGACGAATACATCGCAAAGCTCTGGGGTGTTGACGAAATCTCTATATATAAAACGAGAAAAGAAAACGGAATTATCCCGATTTTCAAGATGGTTGACACGCTCCACACGGGCAAATATATCGCTTACCTTTATTCATCATATATCAATCTTGTTGATGAAAGCGTTAAGAACGAATCACGCCTTACAGACAAAAAGAAAATCATCGTTCTCGGCGCAGGCCCCATCCGTATCGGTCAGGGCGTTGAGTTTGACTATTCAACAGTTCACGCCGTTCAGACAATCAAGCGCAACGGCTACGAGGCTATCATCATCAATAACAACCCCGAAACAGTTTCAACCGACTACACCACAGCCGATAAGCTCTATTTTGAGCCGCTCACTCCCGAAGATGTCATGGCGATTATCGACTATGAGCAGCCTGAGGGCGTTGTAGCCTCACTCGGCGGTCAGACGGCTATCAACCTCGCTCAGCCGCTTATGGACAGGGGAGTTAAGATTATCGGCACGGACTGCGAAGCAATTGAACGAGCTGAAAACCGCGACAGCTTTGAAAAGGTGCTCACTTCTCTCAACATTCCTCAGCCCAAGGGCAAGGCTGTTACAAATATTGAGGACGGTCTTAAGGCCGCCAACGAAATCGGCTATCCTGTGCTTGTCCGCCCCTCATTCGTTTTAGGCGGCAGAGCCATGCAGATAGTTTCAAAGGACGAACAGCTCCGCCACTATCTCAAAACCGCCGTTGAAATCGACGAGGACAAGCCCGTTCTTGTTGACAAATACATTCAGGGCAAAGAGGTTGAGGTTGATGCAATCTGCGACGGAACAGATGTTTTCGTTCCGGGCATCATGGAGCTTGTTGAAAGAACAGGCGTTCACTCGGGCGACTCAATCAGCGTTTATCCCACATTCTCAATCTCCGATAAAGTCAAGGGAATTATCCTCCAGTACGCCAAAAAGCTCGGCTTGGGCATCGGCATAATCGGTCTTTACAACATTCAGTTCATTGTCGATAAGAACGAGAATGTTTATATCATCGAGGTCAACCCACGTTCGTCAAGAACAGTTCCGTTCCTTTCAAAGTCAACAGGCTATTCCCTTGCGGACATCGCAACCGAGGTTATCTTAGGCAAGAGCCTTAAGGAACAGGGCATTTTCAGCCTTTATCCCGAGGAGAAGAAACGCTCTTATGTCAAGGTTCCCGTTTTCTCATTCAATAAGATAAAAGGTCTCGACGCTTACCTTTCACCCGAAATGAAATCCACAGGCGAAGCAATCGGCTATGACGACAAGCTCCACAGAGCGATGTATAAGGCTCTCGTTGCTTCGGGCATGAATCTTCAGAATTACGGTACGGTGCTTGTTACTCTCGCTGACGAGGACAAGGAAGAGGCACTTCCGCTTATCAAGCGTTTCTACAACATGGGCTTCAATATCGAGGCTACAATCGGCACGGCGAACTTCCTTAAAAAGAACGGAATCCGCACAAGAATCCGCGGCAAGATAAGCGAGGGCAGCTCAGAAATTCTCGACTCAATCCGCGCGGGCTATGTAAGCTATGTTATCAACACAAGAGCGATTATGTCGGGCGTTCATTATGACGACGGCGTTGAAATCCGCCGCTGTGCGACAGAGAACAATGTAACAATTTTCACTTCTCTTGATACCGTCCGCGTGCTTCTCGATGTACTCGAAGAAACCACACTCACAATTTCAACAATTGATTCCTGATTGCCATGAAAAAAAGTATTTTTAAAGTTTATGAAAATATCCCTTTAAATAAAAATGTTTATAAAATGACGCTTCGCGGCGATGTGAGTGAAATCACATCGTCGGGGCAGTTCGTCAACATTCAGCTTGACGGTTTTTTCCTGCGCCGTCCGATTTCCGTCTGCGATTATTCCGACGGTACGCTCACCCTTATCTATAAGGTTGTCGGCGGCGGCACGGAATATATGTCGAAGCTCGAAAACGGCGCGGAGCTCGACATCCTCACAGGCCTCGGCAACGGATACGATACCTCACTTTCGGGCGAAAAACCGCTCCTTTTAGGCGGCGGCGTAGGTGTTCCGCCTCTTTATAACCTTGCGAAAAAGCTCATTTCCGAGGGTAAAAAGGTGTCCGTCGTTTTAGGCTTCAACACCAAGGATGAAATCTTTTACGAAAAAGAGTTTGCGGCTCTCGGCGCGGCTGTTACAGTCGCCACTGCCGACGGCTCTTACGGCGTCAAAGGCTTCGTAACCGATGCAATGCCAGAGGATTATACTTACTTTTACACCTGCGGCCCCGAGCCGATGCTGAAAGCTGTCTATAAAGCGTCAAAAACGAGCGGTCAGATGAGCTTTGAAGAGCGCATGGGCTGCGGCTTCGGCGCGTGCATGGGCTGCTCGTGCAAAACTCTCACGGGCAATAAACGAATCTGCAAGGACGGCCCCGTTATGAAGAAGGAGGAGATTTTATGGGAAAAATGAGCGTAAATCTCTGTGGTATTGAGCTTGACAATCCCGTTATCCCTGCTTCGGGCACGTTCGGCTTCGGCTATGAATTCGCTGAAATTTACGATATAAACTGCCTTGGCACTTTTTCTTTCAAGGGAACGACCAAAGACCCGCGCTTCGGCAATCCCACGCCGAGAATAGCGGAGTGCACCTCGGGCATGATTAACGCCGTCGGACTTCAGAACCCGGGCGTCGAAAAGGTAATCGCCGAGGAGCTTCCGAAATTAAAAAAATGCTTTAATAAACCCGTCATGGCTAATGTCAGCGGCTTTTCCGTCAGCGATTACGCCTATACCTGCGAGCTTCTTGATAAAGAGGAGCAGGTCGGCTGGCTCGAGGTCAACATAAGCTGTCCGAATGTTCACGGCGGCGGTATGAGCTTCGGCACAGATCCCAAAGCGGCGGCGGAGGTTACAAAGGCCGTCAAGGCTGTTACCAAAAAGCCTGTTATTCTCAAGCTCTCGCCCAATGTAACGGATATTGTCTCAATCGCAAAGGCTTGCGAGGACGCGGGCGCGGACGGCATCAGCCTTATCAACACGCTTTTAGGCATGAGAATTGACCTTAAAACAAAACGCCCCGTCATCGCCAACACCATGGGCGGCTTCTCAGGCCCCGCGATTTTCCCTGTCGCGCTGAGAATGGTTTATCAGGTCGCTCACGCTGTCAAAATCCCCGTTGTGGGCATGGGCGGCGTCTCTAAGGCGGAGGATGTTATTGAAATGATGCTTGCGGGCGCAACCGCCGTTGAGGTCGGCGCGGCAAACCTTGTTGACCCCTTTGCGTGCAAAAACATAATCGAGGCTCTGCCTGCGGTTATGGAAAAATACGGAATAAATAATATTTCAGAAATAATCGGAGGAACTGTTTAATGGGTAAAGATGTAATTGTAGCCTGCGACTTCGCTTCGGCTCAGCAGACATTTGATTTTCTCGATAAATTCACAGGCAGAAAGCCTTTTGTTAAAATCGGCATGGAGCTTTTTTACGCCGAAGGCCCTCAGATAGTTAAAGAAATCAAAAAGAGAGGTCATAAAATCTTCCTTGATTTAAAGCTCCACGACATTCCCAACACGGTTAAAAAGTCCATGGCGGTGCTGTCAAACCTTGATGTTGATATAACCAACCTCCACGCGGGCGGCACAATCCGCATGATGGAAGCGGCTCTTGAGGGACTTACCCGTTCCGACGGCACAAGACCTCTGCTCATAGCCGTTACTCAGCTCACCTCAACCGACCAGCAGAGCATGGAAAACGACCTGCTCATAAAAGAGCCTATCGACAAGGTGGTTATGCACTATGCTCATAACGCCAAGGTTGCAGGGCTTGACGGTGTTGTCTGCTCACCGCTTGAAGCAGGCAAGGTACACGAAATCTGCGGCAAAGATTTCCTCACAATCACCCCGGGTGTCCGCTTTGCGGACGGCGACATGGGCGACCAGAAGCGCGTCATGACGCCTGCCGAGGCAAAGAAAATCGGCTCTGACTATATCGTAGTCGGCAGACCGATTACCGCCGCCGCTGACCCCGTTGCCGCATACGAAAGATGCGTTAAAGAATTTGTAGATTAAGGAGAAATTATTATGGAAAAACTTATTGCAAAGGATTTACTTAAAATCAAAGCGGTTTTCTTCCGCCCCGAGCAGCCTTTCACATGGGCAAGCGGAATCAAAAGCCCCGCCTATTGCGACAACCGCCTCACTCTCACCGCTCCCGAGGTTCGCACAGATGTTGAAAACGGACTTGCCAAGCTCATTAAAGAGAATTATCCCGAAGCCGAGGTACTTATGGGCACTTCAACCGCTGGTATCGCTCACGCGGCTATCACCGCTCACATTCTCGGCATGCCCATGGGCTATGTACGCTCGGGCGCAAAGGATCACGGCAGACAGAATCAGATAGAGGGCAGACTTGAAAAAGGTCAGAAAGTCGTTGTAGTTGAAGACTTAATCTCAACGGGCGGCAGCGTTATCGAGGTTGTCAATGTTCTGCGTGAAGCAGGCGCGGAGGTTCTCGGCATCGTTTCAATTTTTACTTACGGCATGAAAAAAGGTCTTGAAAGACTTGCCGCCGCCGAGGTTAAGAACATTTCCCTTACAAACTTCGATGTTATCGCCGAGGTTGCCGCTGACGAGGGTTACATTAAGCCCGAGGACATCGAACGCCTTATTAAATTCAGAAACAATCCCTCAGACGAAAGCTGGATAGGGGAGGCAGAATAAATGAGAAGTCTTATCGACATTCTTGATTTCACCGTTGAGGAGCTTGAGGAGCTTATCGCCGTTGCGTGTGATATTATCGAAAATCCTCAGAAATACTCCGAAAAATGCAAAGGCAAAAAGCTTGCCACCCTCTTTTTTGAGCCTTCGACAAGAACAAGGCTCAGCTTCGAGGCGGCTATGTACGAGCTCGGCGGCAATGTTATCGGCTTTTCCGAGGCTAACAGCTCCTCCGCCGCGAAAGGCGAGAGCGTAGCCGACACCGCCAAGGTTATCAGCTGTTATGCCGATATTATCGCCATGCGCCACCCGAAAGAGGGCGCGGCTTATGTTGCGGCGAGCAACGCAACCGTTCCCGTTATCAATGCGGGCGACGGCGGACACTGCCACCCGACGCAGACTCTTGCCGACCTGCTGACAATCTACCGCGAAAAGGGCGGCTTTGAAAACCTCACAATCGGTCTTTGCGGCGACCTTAAATTCGGCAGAACGGTTCATTCGCTGATTAACGCCCTTTCACGCTACAGCGGAGTGAGATTTATCCTCATTTCTCCCGAGGAGCTTAAAGTGCCGAGCTATGTTAAAAAAGGCGTGCTTCAGAGCAATAACATTCCCTATGTTCAGACCACCGACCTTGAAGCAGTTATGCCCGAGCTTGATATTCTCTACATGACGCGTGTTCAGCGCGAGCGTTTCTTCAACGAGGAGGATTACCTCCGACTTAAGGACAGCTACATTTTAACTCCCGACAAGCTCCTGAACGCCAAACCCGACCTCGCTATTCTTCATCCTCTGCCCAGAGTAAACGAAATCAGCGTAGCTATCGACAAGGACCCGAGAGCCTGCTATTTCAAGCAGGTGCTCAACGGCAAATATATGAGAATGGCACTCATTCTTAAACTTCTTGAGGAGGCGGCGAAATGAATATAGATTCCATTCAGAACGGCTTTGTTATCGACCACATCACCGCAGGCTGCGGGATGAAGCTCTATAATCTTTTAGGGCTTGATAATCTTGACGCTTCTGTTGCGATTATCAAGAATGTTGTCAGCAGAAAAATGGGCAAAAAGGATATTATCAAAATCGACGCGGTTATTCCGCTGAACTTTGATGTTATCGGCTTTGTTGACCCGGGTGCGACGGTTAATGTTATCAAAGACGGCGAGCTTGTGGAGAAAAAGGCGATTGATATGCCCAAGAAGCTCGTCAATGTCATAAAGTGCAAGAATCCGAGATGTATTTCCACCTGCGAGCAGGAGCTCGAGCAGATATTCATACTCTCCGATAAAGCCAACAAAGAGTACCGCTGTGTATATTGTGAAACAAAAGCGGCGCAATAGTATTGACAAATCATTAACTTGTGTTATAATCTACTAAATAGTAAATGCCTTGTCTTTAATGACAGGGCATTTAATAATAATTTTTTCTGAAAAGGAGCCAAAGAAAATGCCTACGTTTATCAACGAACCGTCCCACACCTTTAATGAGTATCTTTTGATTCCGGGTTATTCGTCAAGCGAATGTATCCCCTCAAATGTATCACTCAAAACCCCCCTCGTTAAGTTCAGGAAGGGCGAAGAACCTGCGATTTCCATGAATATCCCCCTTGTTTCCGCGATTATGCAGTCGGTTTCGGGCGATAAACTGGCAGTTGCCCTTGCAACAGAGGGAGGCGTTTCTTTTATTTACGGCTCTCAGTCGATCGAGGACGAAGCTGCAATGGTAAAGCGCGCAAAAAGCTACAAGGCAGGCTTTGTTAAAAGCGACTCCAATATCCGCCCCGACGACACTCTTGCGGATGTAATTGAAATAACCGAAAAAACAGGTCATTCCACAATCGCCGTTACTGAGGACGGCACAGCTGACGGCAAGCTTGTAGGCATTGTAACAGGCAGAGATTACCGCGTAAGCCGTATGTCTCCCGACCTCAAGGTTTCTGAGTTCATGACTCCCTTTGATAAGCTCGTATGGGCGAAAGAGGGTACAACTCTTAAAGAAGCCAATAATATTATATGGGATAACAAGCTCAATTCTCTCCCGATTATCGACGAGGACGGCAAGCTCTGCTACATGGTATTCAGAAAAGACTATGATATGCACAAGCAGAATCCCAACGAGCTCCTTGACGCTCACAAGCGTTATGTTGTAGGCGCAGGTATCAACACAAGAGACTATGCCGAGCGTATTCCCGCTCTTATCGAAGCAGGCGCGGACGTTCTGTGCATTGACTCATCAGAGGGCTTTTCAGAGTGGCAGAAGCTCACAATCGAGTGGGTACGCAAGAACTACGGCGACAGCGTAAAGATAGGCGCAGGCAATGTTGTCGATGCTGACGGCTTCCGCTTCCTTGCGGAGTGCGGTGCTGACTTCATCAAAGTAGGCATCGGCGGCGGCTCAATCTGCATCACCCGTGAAACAAAGGGTATCGGCAGAGGTCAGGCAACAGCTCTTATTGATGTATGCGCTGAGAGAGACAGATATTTTGAAGAAACAGGCATTTATGTTCCCGTTTGCTCCGACGGCGGCATTGTTTATGACCACCACATGACACTCGCACTTGCTATGGGCGCGGATTTCATCATGCTCGGCAGATATTTCGCAAGATTTGACGAAAGCCCGTCTCAGAAGGTTTCAATCCGCGGCACATATTATAAAGAGTACTGGGGCGAGGGCAGCAACCGCGCTCGCAACTGGCAGAGATACGACCTCGGCGGCGCAAAGAAGCTCTCATTCGAGGAAGGCGTTGACTCATATGTTCCGTACGCGGGCAAGCTCAAGGACAATGTAGCGGTTTCACTCAGCAAGGTTAAATCAACCATGTGCAACTGCGGCGCGCTGACAATCCCCGAGCTTCAGCAGAAAGCAAAGCTCACGCTTGTTTCCGCAACAAGTATCGTTGAGGGCGGCGCACACGACGTAATCAGAAAAGAAAACAGTGATATTAAATAAAATTTCGGGAGCGCACACGCGCTCCCTTTTTTGCACAATCTTCCGTCTTCATCGGTAGGGGCGATTATCAATCGCCCGTCTTTTATATTCGGGCTACCACGGTTGAAATTTTGCCGTTTTGGGGTCGATGCGGTAATTTTGCAATTATCTCTTTCGCGGTATGTGTTCTGTCTGAAATTTGCCGTAAATCTGCGTGCGAACACAGTTCGCCCCTACATGATTTGTGCATGATTTTCACATTTTGCTTGTAGGGGAGCGCATTGCGCTCCCGCGTTTAATCATTTCAGCACAATTTAAAATCGTACATTGTAGGGCAGGGATCGCAGTAGAAAATAATCCAGTGAATTATTTTCTACGGTTGCGACACATTCTGTCAACGGCAGTTGACAGTTTCTTTTAAATGCCCCAGCCGTTTTCAATTCCGCACAATCTTCCGTCTTCGCCAGTAGGGGCGATTATCAATCGCCCGTTTCTCGGGGTTCAACCCCGAGAAAAAACATTTTTGATTATAATATTTCACCCCAGCCCTTCCCTCATAACCGAGAGGAGGGCTTTTTCTTTGCGGCTGACCTGCACCTGCGTCATGCCGAGGGCGGCGGCGGTTTTCGCCTGCGTCAGCCCCTTGAAATACCTCAGCTCGATGAGCTGTCTGTCCCTGTCGGGCAGGGTTGTGAGTATCTGCCCGAGCGCGATTTTGTCCGAAATCTCCGTGTCGTACGACTCTACGGGCACATCGTAATCCTTCTGCGAGTCGTCGTCCGTCAGCGAATACACGGGCATTGCGGCGTTTATCGCCTGCGCCGCGTCCTCCTCTGAAATTCCGAGCTTTTGCGCAATTTCGCTTATTGTCGGCTCTTTTCCGTGCAAGCGAGAGTATTCCTGCGTGAATTCCGCGATTTTTCGGCTTCTTTCCTTGATAATTCTGCTGATTTTCACCGTGCCGTCGTCTCTGAAAATCCGCTTAATTTCGCCTAAAATGACGGGCACGGCGTAGGTGGAAAAGGAAAATCCGCGGCTTTCATCGAAGTTATCGACAGCCTTGATAAGCCCGACGCACCCTGCCTGCACCAGGTCTTCATAGTCAACGCCTCTGCCGATGAAACGCCGCGCGCAGGCGTGAACAAGCCCGAGATTTTTCTGAATTACCGCGTCTCTGTCCATCACGCTTCTCTGCCGCCGATTTTCTTTATCATTGTAATGGTTGTGCCTTTTCCGAGCGTTGAGCGCACCGTGAGCTTGTCCGTGAAGCTCTCCATGACCGCGAAGCCCAGCCCCGCGCGCTCACCGCCGAGAGTGGTGAAAAGCGGCTCGCGGGCTTTTTGTATGTCCTCAATTCCGCAGCCCTTGTCCCGAATGGAAATTTTAATTCTGCCGTCGTCAAAAATCGCGGAATATATGTAAATTTTGCCGAGGCTCTCGGCGTAGGCGTGGACAATGCAGTTCGTAACCGCTTCGCTGACGGCGGTTTTTATGTCGGTGATTTCCTCAATTGTGGGGTCGAGCTGAGCGGAAAAAGCCGCCACCGCGCTTCTGACAAACGCCTCGTTGACGCTTCGGCTGTCAACCGTCATTCTGAATTCATTTTTTGCTTTCATAACTGCTCTCCTTTTTGTTGATTGTCGCGATTTTTTCAAGCCCCGACAGCTTCATAATTTTGTAAAACTGATTTGAAAGGTTGGAGACTATCAGCCTGCCGCCGCTGAGGGCGAGCGTTCTGTACCTGCCCATGACAAGCCCGATGCCCGACGAGTCCATGAAGGTTACGCCGTCAAAGTCGATTTTCAGCACCTCGGGCTTTCTGAGCATGATTTCCCTGTCGATTTCCTCTCTGATTGACGAGGCGGAGTGGTGGTCAATTTCGCCTTCAAGATACGCCGTCATTTTCTGCTGTGATGTTACAATTTTTACACTCATATAATTCCTCCAAACCCGAAAAAAGTTTTATATTCTTTTATCTTAGCGTGTAGGGCAGGGGCTTGCCCCTGCCAAAAAATGTGCAAATCTCAATGCGGCAGGGGGATTTAAAGGAAACTGTCAACTGCCGTTGACAGAATGTGTCGCAACCGTAGAAAATAATTCACTGGATTATTTTCTACTGCGATCCCTGCCCTACAAACGAGCTGTCGAAAAAAACTATGATTTTTCCGCAAATCATAAAAAAATATCCCTTACCGTTATGGTAAGGGATAAATCATAAATATTATGTTGAAAAATGGGGGCTGAGATAATTTTCTCAGATGCTCATTGCAACATCATAAGCGCGCCAGATAACCGAGCGGAGGTTGCCGATTGCAAGGCAGTCGCCTACGAGGTAAACGTTCTTGTCCTTGGGAGCAAGGGGATTCGGTCTGTAGCCCATGCAGCTGATAACTGAATCGCAGGGGATTTCAAGAGTCTTGTTGTTCTTGTCAACGCATACGATGCAGTCGTCCTTAACTTCTGTAAGTCTTGTCTCAAGATATACGGGAACTTCGTTGAGAGCGAACCACTCACGCAGATATGAGGAGTTTGCAAGGCAAACGCCCTTCTGGCTTACAAGGTCGTCCTTCATCTCAACGATAAGAGGCTTCTTGCCCTGGAGCGCGATTTCATAAGCGATTTCACAGCCTGTAAGACCGCCGCCGATGATGGCAACTGTTTCGCCGACTTCTTTTTCGCCGTTGAGGAATTCGCAGCCTTCGATTGTCTTTTCAAATCCGGGAAGCTTGCCTGTGAGGTTGATGGGGTTGGAGCCTGTTGCGATGATAACGGGAGCGTCGCCGAACTGAGCGATGTCCTTAACCTCGTCGTTGAGTTTAACCTCAATGTTCATCTTCTTCATCTGGAGACGATACCACTCGAGAAGCTCACGGAGCTTGCCCTTGTAGCTCTCTGCTGATGCGGGGATAAATGTACCGCCGAGAACGCCGCTCTTTTCATGGATAACGGGGTTGTGTCCGCGCTCCTTGAGAACTCTTGCGGCTTCCATACCGCCTACGCCGCCGCCGATGATGTGAACGGTCTTGGGCGAGGTTGTCTTTTTGATGTAGTGCTTGTTCCACTGCATTGTTTCAGCGTTGACCGCGCAGCGAGCAAGGTGAAGTGAATCTGAAAGCTCCTGGTCGTTGGGAACGCCCTTGTAGTGGCACATATTGAAGCAGCCGTTGTGGCAGAGAATGCAGGGACGGATGTCCTCTTCCTTGTCGTTCATGAGCTTTGTAACCCATTCCTGGTCAGCAAGGAACGGACGCGCGAAGCCTGCGCCGTCAAGCTTGCCTGCCGCGATTGAGTCAGCCGCAACTCTGGGGTCAAGACGGCCTGCGCATACAACGGGTTTGTCTGTGAAATTCTTTATATGCTCAACATCAGCGAGGTTGCAGTTTTCGGGCATATATACGGGGGGATGTGCCCAGTACCATGCGTCGTATGTGCCGTTGTCGCAGTTGAACATATCGTAGCCTGCGTCTGAAAGATATTTGATAGCCTTTTCGCTTTCTTCCATGTCGCGTCCTGCTTCAACATAGTCCTCGCCGGGGATTGCGCCCTGACGGAAGCCCTTTGTCTTTGAAAGAACGGAGTAACGGAGGGAAACGGGGAAATCGTCGCCGCATTCCTTTTTGATTGCCTTAACGATTTCAACAGCAAAGCGGTAACGGTTCTCGAATGAGCCGCCGTATTCGTCTGTACGCTTGTTGACATATTTAAGAGTGAACTGGTCAAGGAGGTAGCCTTCGTGAACAGCGTGAACCTCAACGCCGTCAACGCCTGCGTCCTTGAGCATCTTTGAGCTCTTTGCGAAGGAGTCGATGAAATCCTGAATTTCTTCCTTGGTCATTTCTCTTGAGGGAACTTTATCTGACCAGCGGTTGGGAGAGGGAGAAGCGGAAGCTGTGATTTTGTCAAGGTCCATGAAGGGCTTGCTGATTTTACGCAGAGCGGGGTTGGTGTAGAGCATTTCCATCATGCTGCTTACTGTGAATGAACGGCCGAAGCCTGCTGTAAGCTGAACGAAAAGCTTTGCGCCTGTCTTGTGGAATTCGGGCATCCACTTTTTGAGGTCTGCGTACATTTTTTTATTCTTATGAAGCCACTGACCGAACATGGGGTTATAGACGGGCTGACAGCCGGGGAGAACAAGACCGCAGTTGTTCTTCGCAACTTCAAGGATGAACTTTGCGCCGTCCTTATCGAAATGGTTCTTTTCCATCCATCCGAAAAGGTCTGTGCCGCCCATGCTTGTTAAAACGATACGGTTTTTGATTTCGCAGTTGCCGATTTTCCACGGCGTAAATAAAGGTTGTAATTTCTGATCCATAATTAACCTCCTGAATTTGTTTAAAGATTTAAGAACAAATCTTCCATAACATCTACATTATAACACGCTTTTGCAAAAATGGAAGTCAAATTTATTATATTTATTATTTTTTTATATATATTTGTTACAATTCCGTTAATAATGTATATCTTCACTTGAATTATCGCGCGTTTAGTGGTATAATCAGCTTAAATGTAATTTGTATAAGTGTGCTTTGAAAAGTATTATTTACGGGGTGTGAATATGGCATTTATTGAATTCCATAATGTTTCAAAGATTTATCAGCTGGGCGAGCTTGATTTTGAGGCTCTTTCCGATGTCAGCTTCGATGTTGAAAGAGGCGAAATCTGCACGATAGTCGGCCCCAGCGGCGCGGGCAAAACCACCGTGCTCAATATTCTCGGCGGCATGGACACCTGCGACGGCGGCAACGTCGTTGTTGACGACAGAGTTATAACCGAGCAGACAAAATATGAATCCACGCTCTATCGGCGCAGAGATGTCGGCTTCGTTTTTCAGTTTTACAATCTTGTTCAGAATCTCACGGCTTTCGAAAACATCGAGCTTGTGGCACAGATAAGCGAAAACCCACTTGACAGCATGAAGGTGCTCGAGCTTGTAGGACTTGAGGACAAGGCGGGCAACTTTCCCGCTCAGCTTTCGGGCGGCGAGCAGCAGCGAATTTCAATCGCCCGTGCACTTGTTAAAAGACCTAAAGTGCTTCTGTGCGACGAGCCTACGGGCGCGCTCGACTATGAAACGGGCATTCAGATACTGAAGCTCCTGCAGGACGCGAGCAAGGCAATAGGCATGACGGTTATCATAATCACTCACAACCAGTCAATAACCCCCATGGCAAACAGAGTCATAACCATGCGAAGCGGCAAAATCCGCAGAATAGAAATAAACGAAACACCTGTACCTGTTGAAAGGATTGAATGGTAATCTATGAACAGACCGATGAGAAAGGATTTATTCCGTTCCATTAAAAACAGCTTCACCCGATTTATCTCGATTGTTGCGATAATTGCTCTGGGCATCAGCTTTTTTGTCGGAATGAAATCCGCCTCTCCCGATATGAGAGACACCGCCAACGATTATTTTTTCGAAAATAATCTTATGGATTTGCAGGTCAACTCAACTATCGGCTTTACAAAAAAGGAAGTTAAAAAAATCTCTGCCGTTGACGGTGTAAAAGCGGCGGAGGGGGTAAAGTATGCCGATACGCTTGTTTTCTCGGGCGAAAACGGAATTGTCAATGCCTCAAACGGCGCGGCCATGGCTTGCCGTGTTATGAGCATGGACTTTGAGAAGGCAAAGAAGTTCACCGAAACAGGCGAAGCGGACGATAAATATTTCAACAGAGTTACTCTCGTTGACGGCCGCTACCCCGAAAAGAAAAATGAGTGCCTTGTGGATTATAAAGCGGCTGAGTCTTATAACGAGCTCAAGCTCAACAGCGTTATCACAATAAGCGGCGACGGCGTAACGCTTGACGACACATTCAACACCGTGGATTATAAAATCGTCGGTATTGTGTCCTCACCCATGTATGTTTCATTCGAGCGCGGCATCACCAATATCGCCTCGGGTACACTAGGTATGTACTTATATGTCAGCGATGAGTGCTTTAAGAGCGGTAATTTCACAAGCGTTTATGTTACCGTTGAAAAGAACGGTTATGACGCTTATTCAGACGAATACGCCGCAAAGCTTGACGAGATATGGGATAAAATCGAGGCGATTTCACACGACAGCATTTCTGACAGAATTTCAGATGTAAAGAAAGAATACACTCAGAGAATCAAGGACGGCGAGGAAGCCTATAAAATTCTCGAGGCAAAAACAAATCAGAAGCTTGAAAATGCGCTGAAAAATATTGACGACACGCAGAATTTCATAGACAACGGCGACAGCACCATTGCCGCCGAAAAAGAAAAGCTCAAAAAGAAAGTTTCCGAAGCGGAAAAACAGCTTGAAGCGTCAAAAAGCAGATACGATTACAACAAAGAAGTGTATGAAAAAAACAAAGCTGACGCGAGAGATCAGGGCAATCAGTTTGAGGGCGCGGCAAAGGCAAAACAGATATACAACGATTATCTTCAAAAGCATAAGCAGGATCGTAATGAAATCGACGCCTTGAGAGTCGATCTGAATTCATATGCCGCAAAGGTCAATGAAAAAAGTTCCGCGGTGAATAAAGCCGACAGCACTTTAAAATCCGTTTCCGATTTGCTGTCATCGAAAGAAAACGATCTTAAATCAGCTCAGGCGGACATCGACAATCTCAACAGCCAGCTTTCGTCGCTGACGGAGGAACAGGCGGATTCAGCTCCTTTGATAGAAGCAAATATACGCACTGCCACGGCAGAATACAACCGCATAAAGAATGATATTGACTCACTAAAAAACCAGCGCGCGCAGGCTGAAAGAGATTGCGAAAAAGCACAAGAAGAATTAGATGCGGCGCGCACGGAATACAATGATCTTTTTATTACGATTGAAAACCGTGAGGCTGAGTATGAAAAAAATTTTGAGGTTCTTCGCCAGTATGAGGACGATATAAAGCGTATTAAGGCAGGCGAGCAGGCACTGTCCATTTTCCAAAACCAGCTTTCAAGCTCCGAAAGCGCACTCCTTGCGTCAAAAATTGCCATAACGGAATCTCAGCTCAAGCTCTATTATGAGGAAAGCACAGGCAATCAGAGAATTGAAACCTGCGAGTCAGAGCTGAAATCAGCCAAAACAAGGCTTGAAAACGCCGAAAGGCAGTATTCCTCGGTTGAGCATGATGTTAAAATTCAGCTCAGCAACGCGCAGGGCGATATTGATAAAAACAGAATTTTCCTCGACGAGCTTAACAGCTCCGCGTGGACTGTTATCCGTCAGACTGAGCTTCCCGGGCAGGAAAGCTACGGTCAGAGCCTTGAAAACATTGACGCGATTGCAAATGTTTTCCCCTTAATCTTCTTCGTTATCGCGGTGTTCATGTGCCTTGCGACCATGACTAGAATGGTGCAGGAGGAACGAATGCAGCTCGGCACGCTCAAAGCTCTCGGCTACAGCAACACGGGCGTTCTTATGAAATACTACTGCTACGCGGCGATAGCCTGCATGGCGGGCTCGGTTTTAGGCGCGGCGGCAGGTACGCTGATATTCCCGAAGGCGGTTGATTCCGCATACGGAATGATGTTCAATCTTCCCTCCGTTAAAATCAGACCAAACTTCGATTACATTCTCTGGGGCGCGCTGTTCTACCTTGCGGTTACGCTCATTTCAACATCAATCGCCTGCAATAACGAGCTTAAAGTCAACGCGGCGCACCTTATGCGTCCGAAAGCTCCCGTCGCGGGCAGGAGGCTGTTCCTTGAACGCTTCGAGACTATATGGGAAACTCTTTCCTTCGGCTCAATTGTTACCATAAGAAATATGTTCAGAAGCAAAAAGCGCATGGTTATGACAATCACAGGCGTTGCCTGCTGCACGACGCTTATTCTTTCCGCTTTCGGTCTGAGCAACTCTGTTGATAAAATAATCTCCGCTCAGTACGGCGACGGCGGCATCTCGGAATATGACCTTACGGTTACTCTTGACGAGGCGCAGACGCCCGATGAAAGTGAAACTCTCAAAGAGATTCAGAATGACATCCGCGTTAAATACGCGATGCTCCTTGAAACAAAGACACTGACCGCCGTTTCGCAGAGCAGCGAGGGCGGACACAAGCTCTCCGTTCACCTTGTAATTCCCGAAAAGCCGCAGGATATTTCACATTATATATCCCTCAGAGAGAGAAAATCGGGCAGCGCGATTTCGCTTAACGATAACGGCGCGGTTATTTCCGAAAAGCTCGCGAAAGATACAGGCGTAAAGGCGGGCGGAGCAATAAATCTCACAACCGTTTCGGGCAGGGAATACAAAATCCCCGTTGCCGCCGTAACAGAGAATTATCTTGAGCATTATCTTTATATTTCACCGACTCTGTATTCAGATATTTTCGGCACAAAGCCCGAATATGTCAATGTTGTTCTTTCACTTGAGAACTTCACAAGGGGCGGCGACGAGCAGAATCTTGCTGACGACCTGCTTGCCATGAGCGTTGTCAAGGGCGTGTCCTCGACGGATATAATGGTTGAGACCTTCAACGGAGTTATTGACCGTCTTGATGTTGTTATCGTAATATTCATCACCTCAGCAGGTCTGCTTGCGCTGATAATTCTTTATAACCTGACCAACATCAGCGTTCAGGAAAGGCTCAGAGAAATTGCCACAATCAAGGTTCTCGGCTTTGAGGACGGAGAGGTAACATCATACGTCTATCGTGAAAATATTTTCATGACCGTTGTCGGCATTCTCATAGGTCTTGCGGGCGGAACTGCGCTTCACAAGGTCGTTATAGATATAGCCGAGGTAAATATCGCCATGTTCGGCAGAGAGATTTACTGGTGGAGCTACCTGCTCGCGGCTCTGATAACGGCGGCTTTCACGGCGGCTGTATGCGTTCTCGTTCATCAGCGGCTCAGAAAGCTCGACACAATCGCGGCGCTGAAATCAGTTGAATAATTTTTCGGACTATCACGGAAATTCTGTGATAGTCCTTGTTTTTATCCCTCTTTTCATTGGTCTTTACAAATTGACAATTCCAACAACCTTATCTATATGAGGACTGAAAATGAGCCGTAGGGGCGATTCACGTGTCGCCTGTTTATCAATTTTGCATAATCTTTAGTCTTCAGAGGAATGGCTCCCTCCCCGAGGGAGCTGTCGGGCGAACGCGAGACTGAGGGAGTTTTGGAATTGCCGCACAACTCCTTCCACCGCCGTTCGGCGGTCCCCCTTCCTCAAAGAGGAAGGCAATCGCTCAAAATAAATTTGCCGCAAATACGCGGGCGAACACAGTAGGGCAGGGGCTTGCTTCTGCCGTGTGAAAAATCACAAAAAATATCGCGGAGGTATTCGATTACCTCCGCGATTCGCGTTATGCTTTTTTATCTGCAAACGACAACCTTTACCGCCTTTATTGTAACGGGGTCTTTGTCGTAAGCCTCGCCGTTGAATGTTACCTTGAGAAGCTGACCGATTTCGATTTTGTCCTCGGGAATTTCTTCGCCTGTTTCGCTGTCATAAAACTTTTTCTCTCCGAAGAACTGAACGCAGGTGTCGCCGTCTTTGTCATAGAAAACATCGGTTTCCTCATTATAAACATCGGCAGGGAAGTGGACGAGGATTTCGTCGTCCGTTCTGTCGGCGTTGAAGTTGCTGTAATAGCAGTGAATGTCGCCGAGCTTTCCGCTTTCAACATATTCTTCAATCTGCTTGTCGGTAATATCCTTGTAAGGATTTCCGCAGGCTGAAAGGCAGAAAATCATCACGGCAACGAGAAGAAAAGCAAGTATTTTTTTCATGATAAACGCTCCTTGATTTTGTATTTTTGCAACGGCTTTGCCGTTTTCTGTGTCTTTTTAAATTATAGCACAGGATTTTTTTTATTTCAATACCAAAGCTCAAACAAATCCGTTGACTATTTCTGTTTTAAATTGTATAATTATAGAAAGCATTATGTTTAGGAGTGTTGAAAAATGAATGAAAATATAAAAGAAATTATTTCCGCTTTCCCGTTTAAGGGCGATCTGGTTAATCTCACTCACATAAGCGAGGGTCTTATCAACACCACGCTTAAGGCTGAATTTACCGCCGAAACGTACATTATCCAGAAAATCAACACCAATGTGTTCAGAAATCCCGACGAGCTTATGGCAAACATCAGCTCCGTTACCGAGTACCTTGCAGAGAAAATGCGCGCTAACGGTGAGGACCCGTCAAGGCAGACTCTGAGTTTTCTTAAAACAAAGGATGGCAAGCTCTATTTCACCGACTCCGACGGTGCGTGCTGGCGCAGTTATGTTTATATCGACGACTGCTACACCCTCGGCACAAAGTGCGCTCCCGAGGAAATCTATGAGGCGGCAAAGGGCTTCGGCACTTTCCAGTATTATCTTAAAGATTTCGACGGCTCAACGCTTTACGAAACAATCAAGGATTTCCACTACACCCCCGGCAGATACGAAAATCTTGTCAAGGCTGTTGAGGCGGACAAAGTCGGCAGAGCCGCAGGCGTTAAGGAGGAAATCGACTTTCTGCTTTCTCTCAAGGACGAGGTTTCAATCGTTTCCGATATGCTCAAGAGCGGCGAGCTTCCCGTCCGCGTAACTCATAACGACACCAAGATAAACAATGTTCTCTTTGACAGCGACACCAAAAAGGCAATCTGCGTCATTGACCTTGACACAATCATGCCCGGCTCATCGCTTTACGATTTCGGCGACGGAATCCGCACAAGCTCCGCCACAACCGAGGAGGACAACCCCGACACAAGCAAAATGGGCATTGACGAGAATGTCTATGCCGTTTATGTCAAGGGCTTCCTTGACGGCACGGCAGGCTCACTCACCGATAAAGAAATCGAGCTTCTTCCGTTCTCGGTTAAACTTCTCACCGCCGAGGTTGCCATGCGCTTCCTTACCGACTACCTTGAAGGCGATGTTTATTTCAAGGTTAAGAGCCCCGAGCACAATCTCAACCGCACCCGCGCGCAGATAAAGCTCGTCAAGGATGTTGAAGCTAAAATGGACAAACTCAAAGAGATAACCGCCCGCGCGGCAGGGAGTGAAAACGCTTGAACATAAAAAAATCTGAGAAGAATTTCAAAGATTTTCTTTCGGGATTTTTCAGCAGTAAAAAGAATATCGCCATTTTCGCGGCGGCTTTGGCAGTCCTTATCGCGCTTGTGTGCGTTATCGTTTTCGCCGTCTCTCATAAGCAGAAAGAGAACAGGGTTGACGAATACCTCAATCAGCGGTTTGAGACCTACGGCGAGATGAATATTATCGCCGACGCCGCGGTTGTTGACGGCAAGAGCAACACCCTCGCAGGCATAAAGGAAGCGGCGCGTCTCGGCGCGGATACCGTTACGCTCGATTTGTGCTTTAACAGCGACGATGTTCCGCTTGTGTGCAGCGATTATGACGATATTTCAAAAGACACGCTGAAACTGGAGGACGCATTCAGGCTCCTCAACGAAGAAAAATATCTCACGCTTCGGCTGAATTTACGCATTAAGCAGTTGGGCTCGCTCGAAAAATTCAACGGGCTTATCGCGGCTTATAATATGAGCGGCAGAGTGATTCTTTCGGGCATCGACAAAAACCGCTACGGTCTTATCTCGGGCGAAAGCACCGCCGCAGGGCTTTTCTTTGACTATGAGCCGAAACTCAAGGCGGCAAAATCGCTCAATGAAATCCTTGATATGCAGGAAAAATACGGCATATCGGGCGTTATCATCAAAAGCACGGATATTACCGAGGAGCTGGCGTCAAAGCTCAATCAGCGCGGCATAGTTTTCATTGTCGGCGGAGCGGATGAGGAAATGGATATGTACGCGGCTCTCAGCTCGGGGGCGGGGAATATTCAGACCGCTTACCCCGATAAGCTCAATGAGCTTTGCGAAAAATGGAAAGAAAGCACGCGCGAAAAAATAGAAAAATCAATTCTCGACGAACTGAATAATCCAAAAGAAAACAAGGAGCATAAAAATGGCGGCAAAAACTGAAAACACCAACAAAAAAGATTACAGCAAACTCGTTAAAATAATGCAGATAGCAACGGGCGTTCTTCTCGTTGTGTTTGTCGCTGTCGGCATTTATCTTATCAACAAATACAACATCAAGGTCAGCAACATCAAAAACCTCAGCCAGATGATTACGGGCGGCACTCTCATGGTGTCCCTCATAATAATCGGCGTTTCGGTTGTGAAATCCTTTGCGCTTGTTTTTCCGCCTGCGGTTATTTTTTCAATCTGCGGCTATATGCTCCCGAGCCTGCCGCTTGCGATTGTTGTCAACCTCATTTCCGTTTTCCTCAGCCTTTCAATTCCGTATTTCCTCGGCAAATTCACGGGCGCGGGAATGGTTGACACACTCTCCAAAAAATTCAAGGCGATTAAAAAGATTGACGATTTTGCGGGCACAAACGAGGTAAAGCTCACCGCCGTTTTCAAGTTTGCGGGCATTCTCCCGGGCGACCTTTCGAGTCTCCTTTTCGGCGCAATGAACATATCCTATAAAAATTATATGATAGGCTCAAACCTCGGCAATCTTCCGCTTGTTGTTGCCTATTCGCTTTTCGGCTACGTGCTTAAAAATGTCGGCGAGAAGCCGTGGGTAGTCGCGATTCCGATTGTAATAATCGTCGTTTTCCTGCTTATCGCAAGCATAATCACCAAAAAGATGATTTCCGACAACAAGAAAAATTCCGCAGAGCAGACAGAAGAATAAACAAGGAGGTCTTTATATGTTCGGCTATGTAAGAGCCTATAAACCGAATATGACTTTTGCGCAGTACGATATTTACAAGGGCGTTTACTGCTCCCTTTGTAAGCAGACGGGCAAGCGTTACGGCATAATTTCCCGCGCCGCGCTGTCTTACGATTTCACATTTTTTGCCCTTTTCAGACTTGCGCTCAAAAACGGATGCACTCAGTTCCACGAATCAAGGTGCAGCTTCAATCCGCTTAAAAAGTGCTATGAGTGCAATATGGACGAAAAGGACATTCAGCTCGCGGCTGATGTTTCAATGCTTGCGCTTTATTATAAATATATTGACAATCTCAACGATACAAAGGGCATTAAAAAGTTCTTTTTAAAGCTCTGCTCGCCGTATTTCAAGAGAATCCACAAAAAAGCCAAGGCAAACTGCCCCGAGGGCGAAGAAATCCTCGCTGAAATGATGCTTCAGCAGAGCGAAGCCGAAAAATCTGATGCAGGTATCGACATGGCGGCGCACCCGTCAGCGGAGGCTCTCGGCAGACTTCTGAGCATCGGCTGTGATGACGAGGATGTCTATCGCTTCGGCTACATGACAGGCAGATGGGTTTATATCGCGGACGCCGCGGACGACTACAAAAAAGATTTGAAGAACGGCACGTTCAATCCGTTCGCTTCTCTTTCTGAGGACGAAGCCATGAAAAAGGCAGGGGAGGCGATGAACCTCACCCTGAGCGAGGCTGTCCGTCTGCTCGGCTCCATTGAGCTTAACTGTTACAGAAGCATAATTCTCAACATAGTATGTGAAGGAATGCACACGGTAATAAAAGAATTAACAGACAGCGGGAGGAACACGAATGAATAATCCTTATGAAGTTCTCGGCGTAAGCCCCAACGCCTCCGATGATGAAATCAAAAGAGCATACAAAGAAAAAGCAAGAAGATACGCGGGCAACGCCTCAATGCTCAACGAGCTTGATATTGCCTACGACAGCATAATCATGTCGGGCTCACGCAATTCAAACACGCAGAGCAGCGGCAGCTATTATTCCTACGATAATTTCACGAATGTACGCGATTTGCTCAACTCGGGCAAACTTGATGACGCCGAAACAATGCTTGACGGCACTCCCGTCGGCAACAGAAACGCCGAATGGTTCTTCTTAAAGGGAACGATTCAGCAGAGACGCGGCTGGCTTGAAAGCGCGGCGGAGAGCTTCCAGCGCGCAGCGTCAATGGACCCGTCAAACAGGGAATACAGACGCGCTTACGATAATATCAACCGCTCACGAAGCGGCAATTTCAGCAACAACACCGATTATTCAGAGAACAAAGGCTGTCTCGGCTCGCCGTGCAAGCTCTGCACAAGTCTTATCTGCGCCGACTGCTGCTGTGAGTGCTTCGGCGGCGATTTAATAAGGTGCTGCTGATATGAAAAATTCACTCAAAACCGCCCTTTGCGGCATGGCTGTCGCGCTCGGCACGGTGTTTATGCTCCTTGCGTCAATGCTTCCGTTCTTTGAGTATGCCGTTCCTGCCGCCGCGGGGCTGCTTGTGCTTTTCGTGCAGGCGGAGCTTAATAAGCCGTGGGCTTTTGGCGTTTATGCGGCGACCTCGCTTTTAGGCGTGTTTGTTGTGCCGAATAAAGAAGCGGTGGGCATGTATATCGCCCTTTTCGGACTTTATCCGATACTCAAATCTTTTTTCGACAAGCTGCCGAAGGTGCTGTCATACATACTCAAAGGCGTTTATTTTGTTGTCGATGTCCTTGCGGTTTATTATATTATGATAAATCTGCTGTTCATTTCCTCGGCACAGGAGCTTATGGAGGACATTACAAAGGTAACGCTTCCTCTGCTTCTTGTGTGCGGACTTGTCGCTTTCATAATCTATGACCGCGCGCTGATGCTCCTTGAAATGAAATATAAAATGAAGTATCACAAATTTGTGATGAAGCTTTTTAAGAAATAACGGCAGGCGCGATTATCAACCGCCCGCTTTTATATTCGGGGTAACACGGTTGAAAATTTGAATTTGCGTGGACTATGCGGAAAATTTGCAGTAAATTTTTATCACGGTATTTGGTATGTTATAATTACATAGATAAATCAGAATTTTCAATAACAAAATTGAGTAATTTTTCAGGAGGTACTTTCATGGCTCGGTTTGTGTGCAATTATATGGCAATCTTTATTATACCGCTTCTCGTTGGTTTTATTGTGCGGTTTTTACTCCGCAAGCGCAAAAAAGCGTGGATTGTCACCGTTACGGGCGCTGTTTTGTCGCTCATCGGGTTCATCGTAGCGCTGAATCCGCCCGTATCAGGGAACGAAGCCTACGGTCTGCTGACCATCGCCACCGCCTGCGCCACCGCCGCCTCCGCCATTACGGGACTGGTGTACAGACTGTTGAGGAAAAATAAAACGGAACGATAAAT
>JAZUFU010000002.1:0-30363 GCA_045640865.1 Acutalibacteraceae bacterium
GGGCACTATCATAAACTGTTCGAGAGCATTTGTAGCAGAACGTGTATGGCTAAGTCTCATATCTTTGAGCAGGGTGGTCATCCGGCAATGATGAGCAATATGAAGGAGTTTATTTCGTTGTGCGAAGAATTCTTTGCATAAATGATGGAGCTACAAATCCCGGTTTGTTAAACAAAAACTACCCGCCGAGGAGAAATTTCCTTTTCGGCGGGCATTTTCATTTTATACGGTATCAAACGGGAATTTATTATTCCTCAACCTTTTTCTTGCGGAACAGGATTTTATCTACGGGGAAGTAGAGAACAAACTGAACAGTGGCGCAGACTGCTGTTGCGATTGTGAGCGCAAGTCCGCTGCCGAGGTGGAACTTATTGACGCACATTGTGAATATAACGGGGTTGAGCCACGCAGAGAAGCAGATAAGCGCTACGGTGAACACAATATAAATCGGAAGCGTTACCGCCGTGTTCGCACTGGAATTGAATGTCTTTTCTTTATTGATAAAGAATGAAACTATCTGCGCAAGGATGTTTGCCGTGTTGCTCGCTATGAAAAGCGCAAGTCCGCAGCGCTCGCCCTCAATTACGGGGTAGTCAAAAACGAACCAGTGGAACGCCGTTGTGCTCAGCTCTTTGATTGCGGGGATGTTGTAGAGAATCGCGAGCGTTACAATCTGAACAACGCACGCACCGAGACTTACAACAATGAATTTGATGAACTGCCAGAATGTTTCCATGCCCTTGCCTTTTTCGGCGGCTTTTTTGTCTATTTCTTTAAGTGCCATAATCAGATTACCTCCGTTATGTAATTTATAAACGCTTTGAATCCGTTTTCAAGTGTAACCTTGCTGTCCGCAGTTATCGGCTCGAGCTTGTTTTCGTCCATGCTCGCCTTGAGGAACTGCGGATATTTTTCGTTGTCAAATACTGTGGGCTGTCCTTCCGTCTCAATCATCCACAGGAGCATATCAGCGTAGTCAGAGCCGTAGTTGCAGCCGACATGACCTACATTTTTGAGAAGCCATGTTGAGTCGGGGAACAGGCAGGTTGAAGCGTCAGCCTTGCCGTCAGCAGAAACATGATTGTGTCCGCCGCACTCTTTTGCCTGCGTGTAGCCGTCGGGGAGATATTTGCCCGCGTCCGCGATTGTAACGCCGTTGCTTGTGGAGGCAGTTTCGATAAGATAGTCGCCCTCTATGCAGGCCTTGGGAGTAACGGGGATTGAGCCTCTGCCGTAATGGGAGCAGATGCAGATTGCCGTGCCTTTTTCGGCGGCGGAGGTGAGAATGCTGTCGTTTACGCTGCCGACGGTTTTGTGGTAATTATCAATCTTTGAAAGCAGAGCCGCCGAGGTTTTTTCGGTTGTCATGAACGCTCTCGCGCCGTCATAATACTCACTGCGAACGAACGCCCACATGCCGGGCATTGAGCCGAAAACTTTTCTGAGTGAGTCATAAACAGTCTCATTGCTTATATCCTTTGCGAATTTGTCAAGGAAAGAGAAAACGGGTTTTAAGTACCACGCATTTCCGAGATAAGCGCAGAGAAAATCAAAAAGATTGTCTGTGTTTTCATTGCCGAGATTAAGAAAATCGGAGAGATATTTGAAAACATCCTTTTGACTGAGCTGGAGATTGCCCGAGAAAAGCTCGCTTACAAAATAAAGTCCTTTGTGAGCCGACGACATGAAAATTATTTTTTCAATGCTGTCTGAGCCGTATTTTGCAAGATATGAAAGCGTCTGAACGCCGCCCATGCTGCACGGAATAAGCGTAACCTTGTCGCTGCCAGCCTTTGCCTTGGCGTTTTCAACTGTTTCGTTGAGCCTGTCAGCGTTGGCGAGGGGGTCAAGTCGCCAGTCGTAGTTGTAGAAATATGTGTTCTCCGCGCCGACAGCTTTTGCCGCCGTACCTGCTATCGCCGCTTCGGGAACATCATTCTCAAAGTCGAAATCGTAATTGTCGATTGAAAGGGGATAGTAAATCGAGCCGACATTTTCATATTTTGAGTCGCCGTCGGCGTTGCACATGAAGCCGTCAAAAACGCTTTCGAGGATGTTCGCCGTCATCTGAGAGGTGAAATCAAGGTTGCCTGTAAGAATCGTTTTGGCTATACCCGTAAGCACCTGAATTACGATGTACTTGACATCAACCGTGGGAGGGAAAACGCTGATTTCGTTTTCTGTGCCAGCGTCCATGTAGTAGCCGCGGCAGCCGACACCGCCGACAACTATAACGGGGGTAACTTTTTTCTCAGCGGCGAAGCCTGTAACGCAGATTGAAAACAGCATCACCGCCGCGAGAACAACTGCGATAATTTTTTTCATAAGATTTCCTCCTTAAAACATTTTGCTGAGTGTATCGAAAAAGCTCCTGAGCCATTCAATGAATATCTGCAAAGCGTTCTTAGCCTGCTTTTCGCTCTTTTCAAGGGTTACGGTGTCAACGAGTGAGTCAGTGTCCGTTCTGTAAGTGTTGATTGTGAGATTGCCGTCCTCAAATTCAAGCGCGGTGTATGTCGCAATCGCTTCGTCAAAGGCGTATCTGATAACGTCGAGGCTTTCACTCGCACCGTAGATGTTGCTGCCCGAAGCTGATGAAGCCTGAAGATAAACCGTTCCGTTGTCGTTCTTTTCGCCTGCATAAACGGGATAGGTGCAGGAATACATGTGGTCATGCCCGCTCAGAACAAGGTCAATATCATAAGTGTCAAAAAGTGGAGCAAACACGCTGCGGTCAAAAGCAAAATCGCCCTCATCATAGTCCGCTGAGTATGAGCTGTGGTGAAGCACCGCAATTCTCCATTTTGCGTCGGGGTATGCGCTGGTTGCCGCTTTGAGGAGCTTTGCCTGGTCGGGAGCGAACATGTCGTTTGAATTTATGATGATATAAAGCGCGTCGCCGTAGCAGAAGTAATAGCCGAAGCCTGCGGGTGAAGCGAGCACTTCCTTAACCTGATTGGGGTTGTTCGAGAAATAGGTGTATGCGGGGAAATAGAAATCGTGGTTGCCGACAGCGTTTGCAATCGGGTAATTGCGAAGCTCTGCGGGTGAAAGGAACGCCTTGTACTGCTTGAGGCTGAAGCCCTGCTCCGTCTGGTCGCCCGAGGAAATGAAGAATGCCGTGTCGGGGTATCTTTGGATGGCAGTTCTGACGGTTCTCTGCCAGCCGCAGGTGTCGTTGATAAGAACATCTGTGTCCTTTGCGTCGCCCGAGCGGCCTATCTGAGCGTCGGAGGTGAAAATCGCCGTGTATTTATCGCCCGACTGAGCTGTGAATTTCTGCGGCTCGCTCCAGCCGCCGTTTTCAGTGTAGGAATACCAGTATTCTTTACCTGCTTCAAGGTTGTCGGCTGTCGCCTTGTTTGTCATTTTCATAAAGAGAGTGAGTGAGCTTTTAACCTTAAGCTCACGGGGAGAAGCCATGTCGCTGCTCTCTGAAATTCTGATTTTCTGCGCGCCGTCAAAGAGCCCCGAAAGCCAGGTGAAGCCGATGCTTCCCGCTTCTTTACCTACAGAGAGAGTTATAACGGTGTCGTCCGCCTGGATAGCCTCCCACTGAGCGGCTGTCGCGTCTCTTTCCTCCTGCGTGAACGCGAAGTTTGAGCCTGCATATGCGGCGCAGGAAAGGACAAGCACCAGCGCGAGGAAGATTGATAAAATTCTGAGTGTCTTTTTCATAAAATTTCTCCTTTCGGAAAATTATTTGTCGTCTTTTTTGTCTTTGCTGTCGTTTGCTTTCATTGCGGCAAGAACAGCCGCGCCCGCAATCGCCATGGCACAGACCGTACCGACGGCAATATAAATATATTTGAGGTTCTGTTTGCTGTCCGACACGCTGACGGTGATGTTTTCCGCTTCGCCGTCGTAAGCGTCGTCGGAGTCAACATATTCAATCCCGTCGTCGTAGTCTTTGATTTCTTCGGCGGATTTTTTGTTTTTATCCACCTTTTTGAAGTTGAATATTTTAGTGGTCTTTACCTTTGCTGTTTTAACTTTTGTCGTTCTGACTTTAGTAGTTTTAACCTTTGCGGTCTTTTCTTTTGTAGTCTTTGACTTCGCAGTTTTGCCGCCGTTTTCTTCGTCGGATATATTCTGAGTATCCTCATCTTCCTCATCTTCAGCATCCTCGGGCAAAGAAATCTCAAAAGTCGCGGATTCCTTACCGTTTAAATCAATGATGTTGATTTTGAAAACGTCAGATGAAGAAAGGCTGTCCCTGTAATAAATCGCGGCCTCTGTTGCGGAGACGAAAGACAGTTCGTCATATTCCGTCGCCGCCTCAGCGTCAAATCCGCCGTCGTCGGTGATGCCATCGTCAAGATTTATCATGAGCGAACTGCCGTTATTGAGACGAAGCCTTATCCCTCCGTCGCCGATATAACCGCCCTTTTCAAACTCAATGAGAAAGGCGAAATATACACAGCTTTCAACCTTACTGTCAATCATTTTCACTACGGCGGATTTCACTCCGTTGTTGAAGTGCTTCTGCTCGTCGAGGACAAATATTGTGCTGTCTTCCCACTCATAGTTGCCGCAGATTCCGTCGGTTTCTATCGCGAGAGCGGAAATCGAAAGGCTCAGACAAAAGAGAATTGCAACTAAAACTGCCGTTAATTTTTTAATCATCATTTTATTTTCAGCGTAACAATTTCAAAGGGCTCCGCGGTGAAGCTGACGCTTCTGCCGTTTACTTTGAGTTCTGTTTCGCTGTTCTCCATCATGTCGCAGATTTCCGCCGAGGAAATGTCAAAGCCGAAGTCGAGAGTAACATTTGTGCGCTTGTTGAAATGCTCGTAGCCGCGGACGATAAGAGCATCGCTGTCCTCAGCCATTTTTGCGGTATCGACAATGAAGTTGTCTGCATTGCATGAAATAAACGAGTATTCGTCCGCAAGGCAGCCGTCCTGCTTCTCAATTTTGTAAGCGGTGAGGGGATTGTTAAGCTCGAACGCCTTTTTCATTGTGCCTGCTTCTCTGTAGCTCTGAGCGTGAGGATAGAGAGAATAGGTGAAAACATGAACGCATTTGTCGGCGTTGGGGTCGGGATGAGTGCCGCACTTGAAAAGTGAAATCTTCATTGTGCCGTTCTTTACATTATGGCCGTATTTGCAGTCGTTCATAAGGCTTACGCCGTAGCCGTATTCGCCCATATCCATGAACTTGTGAGCGCATACCTCAAACTTCGCCGCATCCCAAGAGGTATTCTGATGTGTGGCTCTTTCAAGCGTGCCGAACTGAATGTCGTAAGTCGCTTTGTCTGTGTTCACATCAACATCAAATGCCGCCTTAACCATGTAATGCTCCTGATGCCAGTCAACAACCGTCTCAAAGTCAATCTTTTCATCGTGATTGAAGAAGCAGATTTTCTGCGTGAAATCGGAGTCAAGGAATCTTCTCTTAATCTTTATGCCGAAGCGTTCGCCCTCGTCAAAAAACTCAACATTTTCAACCGAGTCAATTTCATACTTTGTGTCTTCGTAATAGTTTGAAATTTCCCAGTTGTCATACTGATACGGATAGTCCTCAAAGGCTTCGATAACGTTCGCTCTGCCGCCTTTTCTGAGTACCTCGCGCTGATTCTTTTTGTCAAAGAGTCTTGAAATTGTGTAGTCGTCGTTGAACTCAACAATGTAAAAATCTGTTTCGAGAGTTTTGCCGTCATAAGTGCAGTTGGCTTTCTGCTCTGCGGGATTTATAACCTTGTAGCCCTTTGCGGGGATATTTTCGGCGTAGTAATATTTTCCGTCAAATTCAACTGCCGAGCTTGAAACGAATGAGTTGGGGTTGAATACAAGCAGTCCGCCGTCGGTCTTGATGTTGTCCGCAACAGCCTTTCTCGCTCCCTCGAGAACTGATGTACCTTTTTCTTTTACAATAGCATAGTCCTCGTCGCACTTGTCATAAACAAAGCTGATTGATGAGCCGGGGAGAATGTCGTGGAACTGATTGAGAAGTATGGTTTTCCAGCCGCTGTTGAGCTTGTCTCTGTCATAGCCGAAGCCTGTGAGCACCTTTGCGGCGTATGCGGCTGTCTCGGCGTTCTGATAAAGGAACTCGCTCTTTCTGTTGTTGCGCTTGTTCTTGCCCACGGAGGTATATGTTCCGCGGTGGAATTCAAGATAAAGCTCACCGACCCAGCGCGGAAGCTTCGGGTTGTTTTCGAGCTTGTCTTTCATTCTGCTTACATAATCGCCCGCAAACTCAATTTTGGTTGAGGGAATACCCGGAATACCGTACTTCATTCTGCTGTAGAATTCCATGTCCTCGTCTTTCGGGCCGCCGCCGCCGTCTCCTCTGCCGAAGGTTACGATTGTGTCGGAGTTAAGCTCCTTGGGCTCGTATCTGTCATAAGAACCTTTTATGTAGGACGGGGTGAGCTTCGGAGTGTAGGTCGTCCGTCTGAATCTGCCGCCTGCAAGGTCAACAGCTGTGAGGAATGTTGAGAAAACGCTTGTGCCGTCAATGCCGTACCAGTTGAAGTTATCGTAGGGCATACGGTCAAATTCGTTCCAGCTTATTTTGGAGGTAACGAACGCGTCTATGCCGCACTTTCTGAGAATCTGAGGCATCGCCGCGCTGTAGCCGAAAACATCGGGAAGCCAGAGAATGTGGTTGTCGATACCGAATTCATCTTTGAAAAATCTCTTGCCGAAAAGGAACTGCCTTACAAAGCTTTCGCCGCTTATGAGGTTGCAGTCCGCTTCAACCCACATGCCGCCCTCGGCTTCGATTCTGCGGTCTTTTATGTATTTCTTAATCTTTTCGTAATGCTCGGGGATTTCTTCCTTTACATATTCAAAAAGCTGAGGCTGGCTTGACATGAATTTGAAATCGGGATATTTTTCCATAAGAGCGCAGACGCTTGAGAAGGTTCTCTGCGCCTTTTCTCTTGACTGCTGATAGGTCCATCTCCACGCAACGTCGATGTGGGTATGACCTATACAGGAAGCCTGTCTGCCGATTGAATAGCACTCTTTTTTGTAAAATTCATCTTCGAGATATTTGCTTGCCTTTTTCGCGCTTTCAATGAAATCTTCGCTGCCGGGTCTGCGCCAGTCGAGCATGCAAAGCGCGTTATGAAGACAGGTCTTTATTGTAACATAATCCTTTGAAATGGGGTCGAGGAGGCTGAACGCAAGGTAGGGAGTGTAGATGTCGTAATAGAGCTTTTCAGCATCGCGCTGGAAAAGGCAAAGCTCACAGTGAAACTCCGAAATCTGACCGTGCGGCGTGGAGTAGGCATAGACGTGAATATCCTGCTCCTTTTTGGTTGAGTCGAGCTTTAAATAGCGGTGCTGAGAGTCAATGCCGCGGATAAATTTTCCGTCAACATAAGCCATGTACTGCGGCTCCCACTGCTCGTCATTTTTTGCTGTTGACGAAATATAAAGTTCAAGGTCTTTGCCGAGAAGCTCGTCGGGAATAGTGATTTTTTTATAGAACCATCTGTGCTCCTCGGTGCTGAGTCCCCAGCGGTCAAGCTCGCCGAAATCCTCCCAGCTTTCATCAACTGCGGGAACAATATTGTTCTCTTTGTAGCCGCATTGTTTTGTTTTGAAACCCGAAATTTTTATGCGGACAGGTGTTATCTGTTCCTCAATTTTTTCAAGCATCGTTTCAATCTTCTGAACTGTACGGTCGTTTAACATAATCTTACCCCATTAAACTGTAAATTTTTTCAATTTCCGCCGCTTTTGAATAATCGCGGTCGGAAACATTTTTCCGGATTTTTTCCTGCTTTTTAGTATCGTTTATATAATCCCGAATACCCTCTGCGCAAAGGCTGTTGTCAAGCGGAACGATAACCCCGTCTGTTCCGTCCTCAACCTGCCCGTGAGCGGTGGAATAATCGGTCAATATAACCTTTTTTTCGAGTATCAGCGCTTCATTCACCGTAACGGCGTTGCCCTCAAAGCGTGAGGGCTGAACATAAAAATCGCACTGTCTGATGTAGGGATAAGGGTTGTCTTTTTTGCCGAGAAGAATAACCCTGTCCCGCATGCCCGATTTCTCTATACTGTCTTTGATAAGCGCCTCGTCCGTGCCATAGCCGACAATGTACCATTTGACATTCAGTCCGTGCTTTTCGACAAGCTCTCTGCATATAAACGGAACATTGTCAAAATTCTTCGCGACGCAGTATCTCCCGATTGAAAGAAGCCTTATACTGCCGTCTGACGGCATTTCATCCTCGGGTGTGAATTTTTCACTTTCCGCTTTTATGAATTTTGCGGGGTGCATATTTCCGATAAGAACGATTTTATCTTTAAGCGACGGAAAAACCTCTGTGAAATTCCTCGTAACCTCATCGGAAATCGACACGATTTTATCGTAGCCGCTCCACATTTCAAGCTCTGAATTTATATCGGTTTCAATCGCTTTATAATCGGTGTGAATCCACGCGATTTTCTTTTTGCCTTTTGTCTTTTTCAGCGCAAAATAATGAGGAGTGAGAAAGCTGATAACAAGGTCGTATTCCTCATCGGAAATCATCGGCATATATCTGACGGTGTATTTCTGACTGTAATTTATAAACACATCTGCGCCGCTTTTGTAGCCTTTTTCAGCAATGAATTTTTCAGCCTTTTTCTTGCCTGTCATTCTGCCAGCGGCAACGCCTAACTGACCGCTTTTTATAACCTGCGCGGCAGGCACACCCATGCAGGCGTAAGCACGATTTTCTTTAAGCAGATTTACCTCTTTCGGAATCGACTCCAGAAGCTCACCGAAATGGCGTTCAAGAAATAAATCAACGCTGTAATTTTTGTAATCAATGTTGTTAAGAAGTCCGAGCAGAGCTCTCTCCGCTCCGCCGAGCTCCATGGTGTGAGAAACGATAAGAATTTTTTTCATTTTATCACTCCGAAAAATGAATATACCTTTCAAATATTATAAACTTTACATAAATCAATGTCAATAAAATTAAATTCGGTTTGACAAAAGAAAATTGTCTGTATATAATTTAATTAAGGCTTTAAGGCGTTACCTTAATAAATCAAGGAGGCTTTATTATGAAAAACAGATTTAAGATTATGCTTTGCATTCTTCTTTCTCTCTGCTTTGTGTTCTCGGCGGCTCCGCTGAGCGTTTGGGCGGCGGAGGAGCCGAAAGCCGTGCTCAACAATATTTACGGCGACGGAATGCTCTTTCAGCAGAAGGAGGAGGTTGTGCTGAAAGGCACGGCTTCGAGCGGAGCGGAGATTCACTGCGAGCTCAAGGACAGCAAAAGAGGCGTTGTAACAAAAGCCAAAACCATGGCGAATAAAAAGGGCGGCTTTACCGTTTCGTTTACCGCGCCCAAGGGCGGCTATGAAAACTACACCATTACTCTTTATGAAAACGGCGTAGAGTTCCGCACGCTCAAAGATGTTGTTTTCGGCGAGCTGTGGCTTGCGAGCGGTCAGTCAAATATGCAGTATAATTTTGCGGCGAGCGAAACATACGCTCAGAACAGCGAGCGCAGCGAATGGCTCAGATTTTTATATGTAGATGTTTTCGCTACATATAACGGCGCTCAGAATGAATTTCCCGATGAGCCTCAGCAGGACTTTGAAAACGGCTGCTGCTACTGGCTCAAGGGTACTGACAATATAGACGCGATTTCGGCGGTTTCATTTTTCTTTGCGCAGGAATTGCAGCAAAAGCTCGATATGCCCGTCGGCGTGCTTATGCCGAATCTTGGCGGAAGTCTCCTTGTTTCGTGGCTTTCAAGGCAGGCGGTTGAAAGCGACTCCGCTTATGTCGACTATGTGAAAAAGCAGGGACTTTACCTTTCAAGCGATGAGTGGGACAGCAGTAAGGTCGACTGGTTCTCCACCATGACGGCGAATTACAACAAAAAGGTTGCTCCGCTTCAGAGCTTCAATATCGCGGGAATGATATGGTATCAGGGCGAGTCTGAGGTTATGATGAACTGGGAAAGAGGTTACTATAAAAAAGGCCTCGAGCTTCTCCAGTCATCTTATAGTGAGCTTTTCGGCTTCAAGGGCAAAATGCCGTTTATCGCGACGCAGGTTGCGCCGTTTGCTTACGGCGACTGCAAGCTGAGCCTTCATAACAATGAGTTTATCGAGTTTGCACAGGGAGACCCGTCAAGCCGCGCGATAACAACAATTTATGATATTAACTTGGGCTTTACCGAGGATATGGGCGGTATTCATCCGTGGGCAAAACAGCCTGTGGGCGAAAGAATGGCAGCCAGCGCCGAGGGACTTGTCTATGGCAGACATGACTGCTTCACGGCGGCGACAGTTGAAAGCACTGAAATCAGCGGCAGCGATTTTTATGTTACGCTTAAAAATGCCGGCGACGGACTTATTGCCGACGGCAAAACCGCGAGAGGCTTTTCACTTGCGGACGAAAGCGGAATTTACGTTCAGGCAGACGCTGAAATTGTCGGCAAAAACAAAATAAGAATTTACAGCGACGAGGTTAAGTCTCCTGTCAGTGCGGCTTATGCCTTTGCGCAGAACAACACCGACGCCAATGTTTATTCCACTCTTAACGGCGAGAAATTCATGCCGATAGCTCCGTTTGCGACAAATATGTCGGACAGCGCAATTCAATGGGAAGAACCCTCATGGGCAAGATGCGACAGCGACAAGGGCTGGCATATCAGCGGCGGCTCAGATACAGTCTTTGCGGATTTATGGAGCGCGAAAAAGTGCGCTGTTTCCGCAGATGAAAACGCTCAGTCCGAGGGCAACGGCTGTATCGTTATCGCTCCCGAAAAGTCAAAGAAAAACTTTTCCGTAAGCCCTGTTTTATCATTCAGGGACGGCGCAAAAAAGGAATATTACGACCTCACTCTCAGAGACTGGAGCAACTACTCAACGCTCACCGTTATGGTTAAAAATGACGGTCAGAAAGATATGGAAGTCAGCAGGCTGAAAATATACACAAACGCCGTAACATGGTTCGCGCCCGAGGTCAACGCCTGCGGTGAGGAAAAAGCTGTTATCCCTGCCGACGGTCGGTGGCACAAGCTCACCTTTGACCTTGACAGGCTGTATCTCAACGGCAACGAGTGCGGCGCAATTTACTCAAGAAGAAAGCTCAGCGAAATCAACGGCTTTGAGCTTTGCTTTAAAAAAGATAAGGGCGACGAGGGCAAGATAAGCATTGACGATTTCCGCTTCACGGCGGACAGCACAGAGGGAGGCCGCGGAAAATTTGAGCCGTGCGTTGACCGTGCGGATAATCCGTGGGAATTCTTCTGCTCGCTTTTCTCAACGCTTTTCAGCTTTATCGCAAAAATCTTTACTAAATGAGGAGAATGAAAATGTCAGACTTTTTTAAATCAGCAAAATTTATCACAACCGAATTTGAAAATTATTTTTCATCTAAGAACAGCCCGTGGGGGCAGAAAAAGCCGCGCCTTTATCAGCACACCGACCTCATATCGTGGAAGGGACTTCCGATGTTCACAACTGATTTTGAGGTTGACAGCACTGACGGCGTAAAGCTGATTTTCACTTCACTCGGCTGTGTGGATATTTACATAAACGGCAAACGCCTTGAGGGCGCGGAAATGATGCCCGGCTGGTCTTCGTACGACAAGAGAACGCTTTACATGGAGCGCAATATTGAGGATATGCTCGCTGTCGGCAAAAACAGAATTCTCGCGGTTGTTTCCTCAGGCTGGTTTACAGGCAGAATCGCGGGCGAAAGATACGGCGAGGAGCCGCCTGCGGTTATGATTTCAGTCGTCAGCGGCGACAAGGTTATTGCTTCAACCGACGAGAGCTGGAAATGCACGGTAGGCGGTCAGATTAAAACCGCAGATATATGGGACGGCGAATACCGCAACGGCGGCGAGACAGGCTATGATGAAATTTCAAAGCCCTGCTTTGAGCTTGATGAGGACTGGGAAAACGCTGATGTATTCAATTACGGCGGCGAGGTTACGCCCTTTATCGGCTCAGAGGTCAGGGTGCGCGACGCTCTTGCCTTAAAGCCGCAGAAAATCACCGTCTCGGACGGCATAGTTTATAACGGCTCTCATTACGGTAAAATAAATGTGTGTGAGGAGAACGCTTCGCTTCCCGTTACCATGAAAATCGGTCAGAAAATCACCGTTGACATCGGGCAGGAAACTGTCGGCTGGCTCAAAATTAAAGTCAAAGCCAAAAAAGGAACGAAAATCAAAATGCGCTATGCCGAGTTCCTTAACGACAGCGGCGATATGAACAGAGGCAACGACGGTCCCGAGGGCTCGGTTTATACAATCAATCTCCGCTCCGCTCTGGGCAAGGCTTACTATGTAACAGGCAGCGATGAAGCTGAGATTTACAGACCTGTTTTCACATTCTTCGGCTACAGATATGTTGAGCTGAGTGCTGACAATGAGGTTGAGTTCCTTGACTTGACCGCTGAAATCGTCGGCAATGACAACATTGAGACGGGTAAAATCGAGACCTCCAACGCACTTGTAAACAAGCTCTTTTCAAACGCTCTGTGGGGGCAGAGGAGCAACTATCTCAGTGTTCCCACCGACTGCCCTCAGCGTGATGAACGCCTCGGCTGGACAGGCGACGCTCAGGCTTTCAGCGTAACGGCGGCTTATAACGCAAATGTTTATGGCTTCTTCCGCAAGTGGATGCAGGACATGAGAGACTCTCAGAGCGAAAGCGGCGGCTATGCCGATGTTAACCCGAGAGTAGGCTGCTGCTCGAGCGAGGACGCCTGCGCGTGGGGCGATGCGGGTGTTATCATTCCCTATAATCTTTATAAGATTTACGGCGACGACACCATGATTAAAGAGCATTTTGACTCAATGGACAAATACCTCACAGGTCTTGTCAGCAAATACGGCTATTCGGGTCCGATTCCGCGTTACGGCGACTGGCTCGCTTATGACTGGTGCGACAATAAGTTCATTTCGTCAGCATATTTCGTTCACGACATTGACATGATGCTTGAAATGTGCTCGGTCGCAGGCAGAGAGGACAAGATTGACTATTACAAGGACATGAGAGAAAAGGCATACGAATTCTACTGCGATAACTTTATGAAGGACGGCGTTCCCGTTGAGCAGACTCAGTGCAACAAGATTATCGCGCTTGCTTTCGGTCTTTTAAGCAAAGAAAAAGAGCCCGAGGTTGCGGACGCACTGGCTCAGCAGATTAAGGACAACGGCGACAGACTTTCCTGCGGCTTCCTCGGCACATACAATCTCTGCCCGACGCTTTCAAAATTCGGCAAGGATAAGACTGCGTACAATCTTCTGCTCCAGAGAAACGAGCCGTCATGGCTTTACAGCATCGACCAGGGCGCGACTACAATCTGGGAACGCTGGAATTCCTACACGAAAGACAAGGGCTTCGGCGATGTCGGCATGAACTCATTTAACCATTACGCATACGGCGCGATAGTTGAGTGGATGTACCGCTACATGGCAGGCATTCAGCCGATTGAGGCAGGCTTCGGCACATTCGCCCTCTGCCCGAGGATTGACATGAGAGCGACTGACGAGCTCCCCGACGGACAGGAAAACATCAAATGGGTTAAGGCTGAGTTCAACAGCGTAAAGGGACTCATAAAGAGCGAATGGAACACCGAGAACGGACTTACATATAAATGCACCGTTCCCGACGGAACAAAGGCAAAGCTCACACTTCCCGCAATTAAGGATAAGGTAACCGTCAACGGCGAAACAATCAGCGTTTCGGGCGAAAAATATGAAGTCGAGCTTGAAGCAGGCGAATATACGTTTGTTTTCTGAAATTAAATAACAAATAAAAAAGGAACATACCGATTCGGGTATGTTCCTTTAACTTTGCAGTATTTTACAGATTTTCCACGAGTTTTTTGATAATTTCCACGCAGGTTTCCTCGCCTAAAGTTCCGCTGTTGAGCGAGATGTCATAATTGTCCGCGTTGCCCCATTCCTTGCCTGTAAAATGATTATAATTCACTCTGCGGCGTTTGTCCTTTTCGTCAAGTCGCTTTTCGGGGGCTTTGTCTGTTTCGCCGTAAAGGCGTACGATTCTGTCCGCTCTGTATTCTTTATCCGCGTGAATAAAAACATTCAGCACATCGTCGCGCTCAGCGAGAATGTAGTCAGCGCATCTGCCGACGATTACGCAGTTTCCCTTTTCCGCAACCCTGAGAATAACCTCACGCTGACAGTTCCACAGATAATCCGAAGCGGAAAGTCCGTTCATAACACCCGGTGTACCCGTGTTGCCGAAAGCGTAGGCGAAGCGGTTTTTGCTCGGCGCGTATTCGCCCTGCTCCTTAATATAGTTGGGGGCAAAGCCTGTCTTTTCTGCTACTTCATTCACAAGAGCCTCATCGTAATAATCATAGCCTAACTGCTTTGCCGTTTCCTTTGCTATGCTTCTTCCTCCCGAGCCGAACTGACGGCTGACGGTGATAATCTTTTTCATAATTCTGCCTCCTTATTTAATATGGACTCCACGCTTTTATTTTAAGAAAAATGTCCGCAAGTCTGCCGAAAATATTCTGAAAGAAATTTCCGTCAACTCTGACCTCTGTATAAACCATAATGTAGGTGCTTCTCACACCGTCAACACACGCGCCGACTGCCTTGCCGTACCACCACACGGTGCAGTTTTTCGGGCAGATAAACTCAATATCTTTTTCGCCTATGTCATCGGGGATTTCATAGCCGTTGACGGGAATAAAAAGATAGTCGATAGTGTAGGTTCTTCCCGCCTTCATTTTGTCAAAATAGACATTACCCGCGTAATCCGCAATTATAATCGGTGAATCTCTGTCAACGTTGTCAAACGCGATGTTGCCCGATTCTATCTGCGCGAGCTTTTCGTAATCGTCAACGCAAAGTCCGCTTATGTCGCTTCTCAGCTCAATGACAATTTTTTCATTCTCATTCTCCGCAGATGAAGTCAGCGCAAAAAACGGAATCATAACGATAACGGCGAGGAAAAGGGATAATACTTTTTTCATATATTCACCCCGTTTAATTAAAGCCCCGTCGCGGACGAGGCTTAATATTATATAAATTTGTCGGGCTCAACAACGTAACTGTCGGTGAGAATTTTTATGAAGTCATAAATCGCAAGGATGTATCCGATGCCGCAGCAGCACAGAAGGGCAACTTTTATAATGCCCTTTTTCGTTTCGCCGAGCATGAAGTTGTGGATTCCGAGTCCGCCTAAGAAAAAGCAAATCAAAGCCATCGTGAGCTTATCCTGACCGTTGAGGTAGTTGGGGTCGGTCGCTTTCGGCTGATTTACGGTTTTGTCTATTACAGGCGCGCCGCAGTTGGGGCAGTATGAAACGCCCTCGGGAAGCTGACAGCCGCAGTTTTTACAATACATAATCATTCCTCCTGTCTTTTTACAGTTTTATTATATCATACGCAAAGTTTTTTTACAATAAATAAAGTTTAAAATTATTGTAAATTCATTCCCCGTATGGTAAAATCGGATAAAGGATGTGATTTTATGAATAAATACGATATAGCGGCATTTATATGGCCGTCTTACACAGGGGACGAAGACCGTACCCGCATTTTCTGGCCCGAGGGCTACGGCGAATGGCAGACTGTCAAAGCCATGAACAAGAGCTATGAGGGCAGCCGCTGGCCGAGAAAACCTCTCTGGGGCTATGTCAATGAGGCTGACCCGAGAATTATGGAAATGCAGATTAAATGCGCCACGGACTACGGCGTTAATGTTTTCATCTATGACTGGTACTGGTTCGACGACAGACCGTTCCTTGAAAACTGCCTTAACGACGGCTTCCTTAAAGCGCGAAACAACACGGACATGAAATTCTACCTCATGTGGGCAAACCACGACGCGACTCACCTTTGGGATAAGAGAAATTCCTCCGACGTGCTTTCAACGGTTATATGGAAGGGCAGCGTTACGCCCGACATTTATTCGAAAATCTGCGACAGGACAATCGAAAAATATTTCAGCAAAGAGAATTATTACACGATTGACGGCTGCCCCGTCTATATGATTTTTGACGTTCACAATTTTATCAGAACTTTCGGCTCAACCGAAAAGTGCCGTGAGGGCATGGAAGAGTTCCGCAGAAAGTGTGCTGACGCAGGCTTCAAGGGACTTCACTTCCAGGCTGTTCACTGGAAAAACAGCAACTATAAATGGCTCAGCGAAAACGACCCCTGCTTCGGCAAAACTGTTGAGGAGGTTTATGACTACCTCGGCTTTGATTCAGTAACCAATTACAACTGGGGCGGCTCGGCGAATTTTGACGGAGATTACAGAAAAATTACCGCCGAGTACATTGAAAGCATTACGGAAGACGCGAAAAAAATGAACATTCCGTTTTATCCCAATATCTCTGTCGGCTGGGACAATAATGTGAGATTCCACAAGTTTATCCCCGGTGTTGTAACAGGCAATGACCCCGAGGCATTCGGCGAAGCGTGCGAAAAGGTAAAGGAATTTGCGGACAAATCCCTTGCCGACGGCAACATGAAAGCTCCGCTCATAACCGTCAACAGCTGGAATGAGTGGACGGAGACGAGCTACCTTGAGCCCGACGACCTGTACGGCTACGGCTACCTCGAAAAGATTAAGGAAATATTCTGACAAACACTATTTGCGGAGATTGAGAAAATGAGTGATTATAAATTTATTGCTCTGACAGAAATGCCGTCGATTGAAGATGAAGCCGCGGAATGGTTTCACAGCAAGTGGCGAGCTCCGAAAGAAGCATATCTTGAGTGCATGGACGCATATCTGAGCGGCGAAACGGATTACGGCTGGTTTCTGTGCCTTGACGGCGACAGAATCGCGGGCGGTCTCGGCGTTATTGAAAATGATTTTCATGACAGGAAAGACCTGACGCCGAATATTTGCGCTGTATATACGGAAGAGGAACACCGCGGCAGAGGAATTGCGGGAACACTTCTTAACATGGCGGTGGAGGATTGCAGACAAAAAGGAATTTCACCTGTTTATCTTCTTACTGACCATACGGGCTTTTATGAACGCTATGGCTGGGAGTTCCTGTGCATGGTTCAGGGCGATGACGAGCCCGAAATGTCAAGAATGTATATTCATCGCTGACCAAAATTATTACCCGCCGAGGAGAAAATAAATTTCTTTTCGGCGGGCATTTTTGCGCAAGCAATTATTGTGCTTCGATAAATTTATATTGACATTCCAGCTTAATTATAATATAATTCTCCTGTAAGGGGCTGATAACATGAAACAAAAGAAAATGCCTGTGCCGCTGAAAATACTGATAATAACAGCTGCGTGTATAAAAATCACCGCTGTTCTTCTTGTGGTTTATATCGGGTATAGTTTTATAATGCCCATAGAACCCGAGTCAGGATTTGAAAGAATGGAGATGCACATCATCAAAACGCTGCCCGAATATTCCGACTATGATATGTGGGCTAACGGATTTACGGATTTTACAATTTACGGTAAATATTATTTTGACAAGCCGATTTCCGAAAGTGAGCTTGAAAACAGCGGATATTTCAAGAAAGTAACCGATGAAAATTTAACGGATATAAAAAATGCCGTAGCGGATTATGAGCAGACTGTTGAAAGCACAAAAGACAGCACCGTTATGGGAGATGACTTGAGCGAGGTTTATGATTTTGATAAATCACAGCTTAATTCAGGCGGCTGGTGGTATTATTTTGAAGCAGATATTGAGGGATACAAGTCGTTTGAGCCTGATGAAGCCGAGCGATATTACAACTTTAATTATTATTTTTACAGCGAAGATGCAGGGATAGTTTATATAATGCATAAAGATATATAAATTCAGAGGTTTCGGTAAGAGACAAATTATCAGAAAGGGAGTGCCGCCGTGGAAAAACCGTTTTATAAAAAAGCCGGCATCGTCGCGCTGATTACGGCGGGAGTGGTTATCAAAATTCTAATCATAATCGGCATTACAGCGGCGGCTTTATTCGGCGCTGGTGCTGTTATTGGCCTACTGTGCGGAGACATTGAATCAACCGAGACGCACATAATTAAAACTCTCCCCGAATATTCCGACTACGATATGTGGTGCTTCGGTTTTCAGGACCTTACGGTTTACGGAACGTATTATTTTGATAAGCCGATTTCCGAAACCGAGCTTGAAAACAGCGGATATTTTAAGAAAGTAATCGATGAAAATTTAACGGATATTAAAAATGCCGTAGCAAATTATGAGCAGGATGTTGAAGCCACAAAAGGCAACGGAGGTACTTTTGGCGACGATATAAGCGAGGTTTATGATTTCGACAAATCACAGCTTGATTCCGACGGTTGGTGGTATTATTTTGAAACAACGGTCGATACTGAGGAATATGAGCCGTTTGAGCCTGATGAAGCTGAGCAATACTACAACACATCGTTCAATTATTATTTTTACAGTGAAGACACAAGGATAGTTTACATAATGCATCACAATACATAAATAAAGAGGCTGCCGCGATGACAGCCTCTTATATTTTTATTTTTCTTTCCTCAGCGGATTCATAATCAGCTTAAACAGCGGCTCCCAGAATTTAAGCGAGCAGATAACGGTTATCAGAATCGCCAAAACAATAAACGCCGCCGCAGGCGGAACAGCCGCAATAACATTTTTCAGCCTGCCGTCCGCAAAATGAACGAACACATAATGGAGCGTGTAAACCTGTATTGAGCGGCTGCCCATTTTTGCGATAATGCCCTTGCTTGTCAGCCTGTTTGGCGTGAGGCTTATTATCGCTGTGCCGAGAATGAACACGAAGATGTAGTATAAAAGCCTGAAAAAGCAGCCGTATTTACTGTAATTTTTCAGCGAATTGAAATTTCCGCGCCCTGTAAGAAGCGGCTTGAACTGAAACAGGAAGTTTATCTTTGTGCAAACCCATACGGTGAAGGCAATCAGCACAACCACCGAAATGATTTTAACATATTTTCTGTCCGTGAACTCCATAACCTTTTTCGGCTCGAGGCAGTAGCCAGCATAGAAAAACGGATAGAAAACCACAAGCCTCATGGCGGCGAATTTGTCGCCGATTTCGCTGTCGTACCCCGCAACGCAGGCGATGAGAATTATCAGCGGAAATATGTAGGCGGGCGAGAATTTTCTCAGCGCAATTGTAACCATGAAGAATACGAATATCGCGAGCATATACCACGGCATATCGCCGTTCTGAATAAAGGAAATCGAGAATTTTCCGTAAGCTATTATCCTTGAAATAAACAGAATGATTTTCGTTATGAAAAACAGGAAAAGGAAAACCATTATTTTATCGTATCTTTTTTCGTTTACCGTTCTTTTGCCGAACATTCCCGAAATGAAAATGAACAGGGGCATGTGGAACGAATATATCCAGAAAAACGCCGCGTTCATCCAGCCCGAGTTATCGCTGAAATTCTGAATAATATGCCCTAATACCACAAGAAAAATGAGAAAGAATTTCAGTATATCCCACTTTTCAATTCTTTTGACTGTTTCCATAAAATTACCTCTTATTTATACATATAGAACACCATGTCGCAGGTTTTCTTTTCGCCGTTTAAAATTCTTTCGCCGATTGAATATGTGCCCCACGGCGTTGAGGTGAACTGCTGTTCCTCTGAGTATTCGCCCGTTGACGGGTCAAACCATTTGTATTTATAAACCGTTGACGGCTCAAGTGAGCCTATTCTGCCAGTCATGCTGCCCGTGAAAAGATTTCCGTTAGGTCTCGCGCCTACCGTTTCATCGCAGAAGCTGTAGAAATAGATAACCATTTCGGAGTTGTCCTTATTGCTCGCGGCGTAAGCGCAGACGTCGGGATTGCGGTCAAAATAAAGAATGTTGTTGAATCTCGGGATAAGCTCCCACCAGTCAAATGAAGTGAAAAACTCCTTCATGTAGCCCATCTGATATGAGCACGGATACTCAAGTGCGTCCTGCCATGTGGCGTCTATCTTTTCCTGTGAGGTTATGGTGTCAATTCCGTCGCTTGAATCGTTCTGCTCATCGTAGGTGTTGAGGTAGCTCCATGTGTCGTGCGCGCCCCAGCCGTAGCCGAACATTCCGCTGAGATACGACGCCCAGCCCTGCATGCGCGAGCCGAAGTTTTTAGTCCACAGATAGCAGTATCTTCCCTCATAATTTATTACGGGCTTGCCCTGTGAATTATACCAGTAGTCCTTTTCCTTTTTCTGATCGCTGTTTTCGCGAAGATCGGGCGACCACTGAGCAGCGTACCAGCTATGCGCCGCAACATCACGGAACGCTGACGGCTTTGAGTCGGCGTATTTTTTCAGCTTCTCGTCTGTGCCTTCGCCGTTTCCGTATGCGCCTGTACCGCCCGAATTTTCCTGATGAGCGGTGAGGGGATGAGAATAAGCGTCATATTTGTCAATATATTCAGCAACGAGCTTGTAGGGATTGTTGAGAACATTCCATTCGGGGTGGTTGTCGTCCCTGCTGTAAAAGTCCCTGTCAACCTCCTGCCCGAGCGTCCACATAACGGGGTAAGCACTGTAACGCGCAACCCAGTAGCGTGAGATTTTTTCAAGATATGCCTTTGCATTGTCGCAGACCTTTCCGTCGGTATAGCCGCCCATGTAGTCAACAAGCACTCCCATTGAATACGGGAAGAAAAACTCGGCGTTTGCGTGAACAAGACCTGCGTCGGCGATAATCTTAAACTTTTCGTCGTACGATTTAAGTCCTGCCATGTCGCTTTCATCTATTCCGTTTGAAAAATCAAATGCCGCGCCGATAGGCTCGCTCTGAAATACGGTGAAGCCCTGCTCCGCTCTTTTTGCGCATATAGTTTTCACCATGTCAGCCGTTTCGTCGCCGAGGCTCCAGTGAGTGTCGCCGAGGTAAAAGAACGGTGTGCCGTCGTCATAAGTCATGTATTTATTGCCGTATGCTGTGGTAACAAATCCATGGCGGTAAATTTCACATTCGCCGTCATACTTTGTGCAGATGACTTTGCCCGTTCTGCCGTCAAGCGAAGAGTTTTCTTTGTCTGTGCAGACGGTTTTGTAGAGCCACTCACCCTCCGACGGGCAGGCAAATCTCACTTTCCATGTGTTTCCGCCGTCCCAGAAAGCGGGAATGATATATTTCACTCCGTTGCCGACGAGGATTAAATCAACATCAACATCGTTGAACGGGTTTGTGTATTTCTTTTCGCTTTCAAAAGATATTTCGTTCACAACCCATGTTTCAGCGTTTATTGTTGTTTCGGGATTTTTCACGAAATAATCTCCCGTGTCGTCAATAAGCTCTTTCTTTTTGTAATCCGATTTTTCGGGATAATCGTCCTTTTTTGACTCAAAATAACGGACGGCGTTTGCCGCTGCTGTGCCGCAGATACAGGGCAGACCGACAGAGTCAAAAAAGCTCTGAACACTTTTCTGATTCTGTATCGCTCCCGTGTAAAGCGTTAAAATTAAAGAAAGAAAAAACGAAACAAATTTTGACATAAAAATTCCTCCGTAAAATGCTGTAAAAAATATAACATATTGAGGCGAAAAAATCAATTGCACTTTACTTTTTTTATCATGCGTGATATATTTAAGTCAACACTTATGAAAGGTGGATTTTTATGAAAAAGATTATTGCAGTAATTCTCTCGGTTGTTTTTGTGTTTTCCGCGGCAGTTCCCTGTTTTGCTCAGGGCGATAAATGCGCCTGCGGTCAGCCGCCGATAATTTATGTCGCGGCTCTCGGCAGCGGTGATGTTATCGAAAACGAGGGCACGGAAAACGAGCGCATACTTTTCCGCCCCGACACAATGGATGTTATAAAACGCTTTGTTCCGATAGTTCCCGCAGTGGTTAAGCTCCTGCTCACGGGCGACTATGACGCTTTCGGCGATGTGCTGATTTCCTGCGTCAACAATGTTTTCGGCGCGCTTGCGCTTGACGGCAACGGCAACTCTCAGCCCGGTGTTACAAGTGAAAAGTTCGTGCCCGAAACCGCCGACCACGGTGATGATTACAGCTACTATTTCGGCTATGATTTCAGACTTGACCCCGTTGAAAATGCTCAGAAGCTCCACGCTTACATCGAGCAGGTCAAGGCTCTGACAAAGCATGATACAGTCCGTTTCCGCGCTTCAAGCATGGGCGGCGTTGTTGCCATGTCCTACATAAAGCTCTACGGCACAAAGGACATTGAAACCATCATCTTCCAGTGCTGCCCGATTCTCGGCACGGCTGTTGCGGGCGAGCTTTACAACGGCAAGGTTGAAATCAACAAAAACGCGCTTCTTCATTACGGTTCACAGGCACTCCCCGCGCTTGACAGCGATTTTCTCGGCGGCGTGCTTTACATTTTGATTGAAGCTCTTGAATTTCTCGGCGTTTTTGACTATCTTCTGAATTTTGCCGACAAGCTCCTTGCCAATTTACAGGACAGAGTTTTTGACGAAACACTTATTCCGATTTTCGGTACACTCCCCGGTATATGGAGCTTTGTTCCCGATGAATACTACGAAAGCGCAAAGAAATTCATGAAGCTTGACAGCACCACGCAGGCAGGACTTATCGAAAAGCTCGACTTTTACCATTACGAGGTTCAGCAGAAGGCTGAGGAACTTCTCAAAGGCGCACAGGCTGACGGCACGAATGTATATATCCTCTGCGGCTACAACATGCAGAGAACTCCGCTCGTTACCGCTTATAAAGAGACCTCTGACGGAACAGTTGACACAAAATACGCCTCCTGCGGAGCTACCTGCGCTCCCGTTTATGAGACTCTCGGCGACGGCTACAAGCAGGCGAAGCTCACCGATAAAAACTATCTTTCACCCGACTCAATGATTGACGCTTCAACCTGCATTCTGCCCGAAAGCACATGGTTCGTCAAGGATATGCTCCACTGCAAGATTCACAGCGGTCATGACGAGCTTTACAAAATAATGTTCACTTCCGATAAGCAGCTTACTGTTTTTGACCTCGAAAAGTTCCCGCAGTTCTTGCAGAATGACACGGTCAATCAGACGCTCACACCCGTAACCTCTCAGAAATCCGACCTCGGTACGGCGTGGTTCTTCGCTAAGAATTCCACCAGCTTTCTCAATGTAATCAAGCTGATTTTCACAGCGGTTCATACAGTCATAAAATAAGGTGAAGCCATGGACACAATTAAATTTGATCTGACAAAAAACGCGGGAAAATTTAAAATCCTCAACGCGACTAACGGCGGCCCGTGGCACAAACGCCACGCGAATGACCAGTACCGCACAAATCTTGAGGACTACAAAGCCGCAAGAATGCCGTATTCGCGCAATCACGATTCCGCCATGTGCACAATTTACGGCGGTCCGTATTCCCACGATATTACCTGTATTTTCCCCGATTTCAGCGCGGATCCCGAAAATCCCGAAAGCTATGACTTCGCCTGCACGGACGAGGCTATTCTCGTCTGCCTTGACGCGGGAACAAAAACATTCTTTCGCCTCGGTCAGACAATTGAGCATCAGATAAAAAAGCACGGCACTCTGCCGCCTGCTGACTTCAAAAAATGGGCGGTTATCTGCGAGCATATCATACGCCACTACACCGAGGGCTGGGCTGACGGATTCTATCACGATATGCCCTACTGGGAGATATGGAACGAGCCCGACATTGACCGTGATGAAAGCACCAATAAACGCTGCTGGGGCGGCACAAAGGCTCAGTTCTTTGACTTTTATGAAATTGCGGCGAAGCATCTTAAGAAGTGTTTCCCTCATCTTAAAATCGGCGGTCCTGCGCTGGCAGGCAGAAAGGACTGGGCGGACGATTTCCTTTGCGAAATGAAAAAGAGAAATGCTCCCCTTGATTTCTTTTCATGGCATATTTACGCTGTTAAGCCTGAACAGATTGTCGAAAGGTCTGAACAAGTGAAAGCTCTGCTTTTAAAGTACGGATTCGATAAAACAGAGAGCATTCTCAATGAGTGGAATTATGTCAAAGGCTGGAGCGATGATTATATTTATTCGCTGAAGGTTATGCACTCGCTCAAGGGCGCGGCGTTCGTCATGGCGTGCATAAGCGAGGCGCAGAAATCCACCATTGATATGATGATGTATTACGACACCCGTCCGTCTGTTTTCTGCGGTATGTTTGATTTTTACACCTACGAAAAGTTAAAAGGCTATTATCCGCTTTACTGGTACGGCAAATTCTATGATTTGAAGAATGAAGTCCGCGCCAAAAATGATATTAAAAATGTCCACACTCTCTGCGGCGTTGACGAAAACGGCAAGGCTCTGTGCATTGTTACATATTACACAGACGATGACAACGCAGGCGAAAAGTCGTTTGCCGTTGACTTCGGCAGAAGCGGAAAATATGAAATTTATCTCCTTGACGAAAGCCATGACGGCGAGCTTGTCAATACAACTGACGATCTTGATTTCACCATGCAGGCGAATACCTGCATCATGATAAAGGAAATATAACACTTATAAAGGTAAAAATATGAACGAGTTTTTTAAGATAAGCGAAAAAGTGAAAAGTGCCTCAGCTCTCGCGCTGAAAAAAGCGGAAAAGAAATTCAGCGAGATTGAGGGAATAAACGAATATAATCAGCAGAAGGTGCTTGCGGCGTTCGTCAAAAACGGCGTGAGCGAAAGTATGTTTGCCGCCTCCACGGGCTACGGCTACGGCGACAGAGGACGCGAAAAAATAGACGCTGTTTTTGCCGATATTGTCGGCGCGGAGGATGCGATTGTGCGCCATAATTTCACCTGCGGCACGCATACTCTCACCGTCGGTCTTTTCGGTTTGCTCAGAACGGGCGACACAATGCTCTGTGTAACAGGCATGCCTTATGACACGATTCACTCGGCTATCGGCATCGGCGGCAAGGGCGAGGGCATGGGCTCACTCGCGGATTACGGTGTTAAGTATAAGCAGGTTGATTTGAACGAAAATCAGAAACCCGATCTGCCCGCGATAAAGGCGGCTCTTGACGATTCAGTTACAATGGTATATATTCAGCGTTCAAGGGGCTACGAAACCCGTCCGAGCCTTTCGTGCGAGGAAATCGGTGAAATAATAAAAATCGTTAAAGAAAACAGCAATGCGATTGTTTTTGTTGATAACTGCTACGGCGAATTTGTAGAGAAAATCGAGCCCACGCAGGTCGGCGCGGATATTATCGCAGGCTCGCTTATCAAAAACGCGGGCGGCGGAATCGCGCGCACGGGCGGCTATATCGCAGGCAAGCACGAGCTTGTTGAAAAATGCGCCTACAGGCTCACTACACCCGGTTTGGGCAGGGAGGTAGGCGCAACCCTCGGCATGAGCAGAGAGCTGTTTTTAGGCATATTCTGCGCCCCGAATGTTGTCGCCGAGGCTCTTAAAACCGCCGTTTTTGCCGCTTCTCTTTTTGAGGAACTCGGCTTTGAGGCTTCGCCGAAATCCGACGACAAACGCTGTGATATTGTTCAGACAATAAAACTCGAATCCGCCGAAAATCTTATCGCTTTCTGTCAGGGACTTCAGAAAGGCTCACCGATAGACGCCTTCGTTACCCCCGAGCCGTGGGATATGCCCGGCTATGACGACAAGGTTATCATGGCGGCGGGAGCGTTCACATCGGGCTCGTCAATCGAGCTTTCGGCAGACGGACCTCTGCGCCCGCCTTACGCCGTATGGATGCAGGGCGGAATAAATTTCTACAGCGCAAAAACAGGCGTAATGCTTGCTGCGCAGGAAATGTATGAAAAAGGACTGATTTAATGGCTTTTAACGGAATTACATCTGAAACTCTGTGGCTTCTCGCGCAGAACAGATTTGAAAACAGCAAGCCTTTTTATGAGGAGCACAAGGAAGAAATAAAAAGCAAAATGATTGTCCCAATGCGGCAGATAGCAGGGGAACTGTCGCCTTTGATGTATGAAATTGACGATATGATGAATCTTGACCCCGTGAGAATGGTGTCGAGAATTAGACGCGACAACCGCTTCACCAACGACAAGCACCTTTACAGGGACAATGTGTGGATTATGTTCATGCGCCCGAAGCGTGAATGGGAGACGCACCCGTGCATGTGGTTCGAGGTAAGGCAGAACTGCTTTTCCTACGGTGTAGGAGGCTTTGAAACGCCGCCCGCGCTTATGGCAATCTACCGCCGCCATCTTATCGAGCGTGAGGACGAATTTCTGAAAGCCGTTAAAAGCGCAAGGAAAGCAGGCGCGGCATTCTCGGGCGAGGGCTACAAAAAGCCGAAGCCCGGCAATCCGTCCCCTGCGGTGCTTCCGTATTACAATGTAAAATATATGTCATTCAAGGTTGAGAGAACCGATTTTGACATTTTAGCAAAGCCCGAGCTTATCACGGAGCTTGAAAAGGCATACAAGTCCCTTGCTCCCATGTATAAATTTTTAAAAGCTGTCTCAGACGAATATGTCAGCACACAAGGAGGAAAATTATGAGCTACAAAGCATTAAAAAGCGGCACGGATATAAGAGGCTTCGCCGCTGACGGATTTGAAAACGAGCCTCTGTTTTTATCTGACGAAAGGGTTAAGTGCATTTCACTTTCCTTTGCGGATATGCTCAGTGAAAGAACAGGCAAGCCCTGTGAGGAGCTTAAAATTTCTGTCGGTCATGACTCAAGAGTTTCCGCCGAAAGAATAAAGTCAGCCGTTATCGCCGCGCTTACATCTAAAGGAGTAAGCGTGCTTGACTGCGCTCTTGCCTCAACACCCGCAATGTTTATGTCTGTGCTTGATTTAAACTGCGACGGCTCCGTTCAGATTACCGCGAGCCATCATCCGTGGGAGAGAAACGGACTTAAATTTTTCACCCCCGCAGGCGGTCTTGAGGGCGAGGATATCTCCGAGCTTCTTGAAAAAGCTGAAAAGCAGAGCGCTGATGTATGCGCCGACCTGTCAAAGGTTGAGCCTGTTGACTACATGACCGCTTACGCCGCATCGCTTCGCAAGATGATACAGGACGGCGTTAACGCTGAGAATTACGAAAAGCCCCTCGAAGGCTACAAAATTATTGTTGATGCAGGCAACGGCGTCGGCGGATTTTACGCCAACAATGTTCTTGCTCCTCTCGGCGCAGATGTTGAGGGCAGTCAGTTCCTTGAGCCCGACGGAATGTTCCCGAATCATATTCCCAACCCCGAAAATGCCGACGCTATGGCAAGCGTATGCGCCGCAACTGTCAAGGCTAATGCGGATTTAGGCATTATTTTTGATACCGATGTTGACCGCGCGGGCTGTGTTGACAAAAACGGCGAGGAAATCAACCGCAACAGCCTTGTTGCTCTTGCCTCCGCAATCGCACTTGACGGTCAGAAAGGCGTTATCGTTACCGATTCTGTAACAAGCGACGGCCTGCGTGAGTTTATCGAGTCTCTCGGCGGCGAGCATTACCGCTTCAAGAGGGGATATAAGAATGTTATCAACAAGCAGATTGAGCTTAACGAAGCAGGCAGATTCTGCCCCCTCGCTATGGAAACTTCAGGTCATGCGGCGTTCAAAGAGAATTATTATCTTGACGACGGCGCGTACCTCATGACAAAAATCGTAATTTACATGGCGAAAAACGGCGGTGTTGAGTCAATTCAGAAGATTCTCTCCACCCTCAAACAGCCCAAAGAGGAAAAGGAACTTCGTTTCAATATAAAGTGCGACGATTTCAAGGCTTACGGCGCAAAGGTTCTCGACGAGCTTGTTAAGTATTTCGACGGCAGGGACGGCTGGAAAATTGCCGACGACAACCGCGACGGCATAAGAATTTCTGCTGACAGCGATAACGGCGACGGCTGGCTTCTGCTTCGTCAGAGCGTCCATGATCCCGTTATGCCCTATAATGTTGAGAGCAACTCCGAGGGCGGCGCAAAGAAAATCACCGCCGCGTTCTATGAATTCATAAAGGATAAAGACCTGCTCGACCTATCCGCAATCGAAAAATTCCTTGCATAAGTCAGCCAGCCTATTTTCTTATTAAAAACTCCCCGAATCAGGCATTTTTATCTGATTCGGGGAGCTTTTATATATAAATATTTTCAAGGCTATATGTTTTTTTGTCTTTTATTTTTCTGAGAACGGCACTGCTTTTGGCGATTTCAATTGCTCTATGCTTTATGCCGATGATTCTTTGCCGCGCAATATATTTTTGTTTGCTGCTTTTTACCGCGTCAATCCAGTTCTGTATTCTTTCATCATAAAAAGCAAAATCCCTGAGATTTTCGACAAAGTAGGGGTTGTCATCAAGGACTTTTCTGATTTCATCCTCTTTGCCGAAGAAACGGAAGTGCTCATCAATCATCTCTGTTGTGTAAAGCGAGGCAAGGGTTCTTCCCCAGCAAAGCTCGCCCGCATCCGTGTCTTTAAGATACTGCATCTGCCTGTCGCATTTAATGTAGGCGTCAATAATCGGAATGTAGTATTTACTATCAAACTTTACTGTTTTCATTGCCGAGCTTTCGTTGGCACGGTACAGATACATAACTCTTTTCAGAAGCGCAATTTCTTTGGCGGCATACAGGCATTGCATTTTGAATATTTTATCTTCGCTGAATTTCAGACCGCTGAAGAAGCGTATCCCTGTTTTTTTAAGTAAGTCCGCAGAGTAAAGCATGGCCCCCATGTGAGAGTTTTCGTGGCATCGCACACTTTCCGCACCGCCGCGTATTACTCTGTATTCTTTTTCGGCAGGCTTTCCGAAGGGTGTTTCAAGCAGTTCATACTCTTCTGAAACTTTTTTCAGATTATGAGCGCATCTGCACATTTCAAAACCGATAATATCGTTCTTCTCTTCAATAATTGAAATAACCTTTTGATTAAAAAAGTCTTTTCTCCACAAATCGTCTGCGTCAAGAAAGGCAATATATTCAAATCCCTGTCTGTTTTTTAAAACATATTCAATGCCTTTATTTCTTGCAGAAGAAACTCCGCCGTTCTGTTGATATATATAAGTTATTCTTTTGTCTTTTTCTGCCATAGCTTTGCAGATTTCCTTTGTGTTGTCCACAGAGCCATCATCAACGATTATAATCCGTAAATCAGCACAGTTCTGATTTAAAACGGAGCTTACTGAGATTTCAAGAAAACGCCCGTAATTATATGACGGGATGATAACATTTATTAACATTTATGCAGTCTCCTTAATCAGATAATCAATGTGGTTTTTGCTATAAAAACAAACAATATTCAAATTTTTCACATTATATGACAATAAATTATTATTGTCAAGAATATTTTATTCATAATATGAATAGGATGTGGCTAAATGAAAAATATGAAGCTGATTCGTGTAATAAACGATTTTACTCAGATTAAAGTTCAGATGGATACTGGGATAAATCAAAGTGTTATCTCAAAATATGAAAAAGGTGAGCTTCTGCCCACCGCCGAGAATCTTATAATACTGGCGAAATATTATAACACCAGTACAGACTTTTTATTGGATTTAACAGACAGCAAGGAAAAATATCCGCCGAAGAAATCATAAATCGGAGATTTTCTGTGAATCTGAATTTTTGCCAAAGACCTCCTGCAGCTTTTTTCGCAGGAGGTCTTTGGTTGTTGCTTGTTTTATAAATCGGTCAGGCTTGTATTGCCCGGGCTTCAGCGGCTTTTTTATGATTTTGTATCACAACAGGCTGATTGAAAAATATAGACAGCCGCTGACTGAATAATTTATAATTATACAAATATAATAAAAGCTTTGAATATTTATGCCTGATACCTTGAAGATATATGTTATAGTGAACCTGCTGAATATTTCACGGGAGTGGTTTTATGCCTATTATCTACAGTAATATTTCAAATGAAAGATATACCGTCTGCTGTGTAGGTTAGCTTGTTTATTTATATTAAAAATCAGGTCATGAGCTTGCAAGGTTCACTGTTAAGGGGCGGCGTTTGCGGCTCTTTCACATGTGGGCGATTTATTGCCTCTAAGACAGCCGAGGGCAGCGCAAAGAAAATTACCGCCGCATTTTATGAATTTATAAAGGATAAAGCTCTGCTCGACCTTTCCGCAATTGAAAAATTCCTCGGATAAATTTTCACGGAGATATACAATTCAATAAAATCACAAAGGCTAGGGATAAGATCTCAGCCTTTTTCAATTCCGTCCAATCTTCCATTCCCATCGGTAGTGGCGATTCACGAATCGCCCGTTTTATCGTCGGGGCACCACGGATAAATTTTTGCAGCAGAGTGCTCGAAGCAGAAGTGCAGCAATAAATTTTTATCACGGTATGTGTTCTGTCTGAGATTTACCGTAAATCTGCGGACGCCACCCCCTACAATTGCTCCGCTCAAACAGAGCTTGTAGGGGACGACGTCCTCGGTGTCCCGATATTCCGATTTCGTAAAATCTACCGTCTTCACGAGTAGGGGAGCGCAATGCGCTCCCGTTTTCAAATTCCGCACAATTTCCCGTCAACGGCTGTAGGGCTGTGGGCTTGCCCCAGCCGTTTTTAATTCTGCCCA
>JAZUFU010000003.1:0-10022 GCA_045640865.1 Acutalibacteraceae bacterium
CGTCAGAGTCAGCATCGTCTGCGGAAACACATTCTTCGTTTTCTGTTTCTTCTGCTTCAATTGTTTCTTCTGCTTCATCAGCAGGTTCTTCTTCACAAACAGCATCGACCTCAGCTTCTTCCGCTTTGTGGAATGCCGAGCCGATTTTCAGATATTCCTCCGCAATTTCGGCGAGCTTGATTTCAGCCTCGGAACGGCTTTCGGCAGCGGAGGTACGGTGAGCCTCAAATGCCGCGCGGAGCTTTGATTCATAATCGCTGAGAGCATCTTCGGCTGAAACACCTTCTGTGCCGACGGCAATTTCATACTCCGTCATGTACTGCTTGAGCTCTTCCTCAAACTTCGCGTAGCTGACGCTTATTTCTTCAACAAAAACATCTCTCTGAGCGTGATAGTCTTTTTTGAAATGCTCAAGGAGCTTTCTGCCCTCTTTGCCGCAGCCGTTCACCTGAGCTTCAAGGCTTTCTTTCTTTTTACGGTAAAGTGCTTTGACCGCCTCAAAATCATCTGCCTCAGCCTTCGCTTCCGCTTCTTCAATGTCAAGATAAATTCTTCCGAGCTCGTCCTGCGTCTGCTGACTTACGCCGAAGCGTTCGCTGAAATTATCAAAAACGCTTTTCTTTAAAAGCTTGCGGAATTTCTTTTCCGAAAGAGCCTGACGGTCATTTTTCAAAGCGATGCCGACAGCCGTATCGGAGGGCTTCAGCTTTTTGCCGTCATCTTCCGACTTGTCCTCTTCGGGCTCTGTTTCGGCGGCGAGAAGCTCACGGTAGGACAGGAGCTTTTCTTTTTCTTCGTCGTCAAGAACAGGCCACTCGGGGTTCATGTTTTCAAGCTCGTTTAAAACGATGCGTGAAATCACAAGCCTTGCGTACCATTTGTGGTCGGCGGGAACAACATACCACGGCGTATTTTTACGCGCTGTTTTGTTTATGCACATTTCATAAGCCGCCATGTATTCGTCCCAGTATTTGCGCTCGTCTATGTCGCCCGAGGAGAACTTCCAGTTTTTCTTCGGCGTGTCTATACGCGAAATAAAACGCTTTGCCTGTTCGTCCTTGCTGACATTGAGGAAAATCTTTACAACGCGGATGCTGTTTTCCCACAGATACTTTTCAAAATTGCGTATCTGCTCATAACGCTTGTCGATTATTGTGTCGGGATCAATGCGGTCGGCGTATTTATTGTTTTCATAGAGCTTGTGTACTTTCTGAACAAGCACATCTTCATAATAGCTGCGGTTGAATATGCTGATAGAGCCTTTTTCGGGGATTGCGTCCCAGAATCTCCAGAGGTAATCGTGGCGGCTTTCCTCCGCGCTCGGAACCTTGAAGCTGTGCTCCGAAACTCCCTGCGGACTCAGACAGCTCAGAACAGCACGAACTGCGCCGTCTTTACCTGCGGCGTCCATCGCCTGAAAGATAAAAATGATGCCCTCTTTCTGCTCAGCAAACAGCTTCTGCTGATATTCGTTGATTTTTTCAAGATTTTCCGTGAATTCTTCGATAGCTTCATGACGCTCCTTGAATTCGCCCTTGTCGGTGCAGTCAAAGCCCTTTATGGAGAATTTTCTGCTGCCGTCGTATCTGTAGTTTTTCATTTAATTGACCCCCTGAAAAAATAAAGTTTTTTTATCTGGCATAATTTTATATCATAAACCGCCGTAATGCAATAGAAAAATAAAAAGTTTTGTATAATCTTACAGCCGTTCAGAGCTTCAATTCCATATATCTGCGGTATGTGGAAAATCCGACCGCTTCATAAAAAGCCAGCGCATCACTGTTGAATTCCCACATATTAAGCTCGATTCGTTCAAAACCCTTATGCTTTGCGAAATCACGGATGAAGTCAATCATTTTTGCGGCAATTCCCTGCCTGCGGCAGTTTTCATCAACACCGAACTCATTTATTTCAAGATATTTTCTTTCATTCGTATATTGACTTTCGGGCTTGAAAACAAAACTCAGAATCGCAAACGCACAGACGGTTTCTCCGTTTTTGCAGACAACAATTCTTTCGTGCGAATCTTCATAGATTTTATAAATGTAATTCTGCAATTCTTCAGAAAAACCCTGCCTGAAGAACTCGGGCTTTCCGTTCGCGTGTAAATCATTTACCTGCTTTCTGAGCCTGTTTACCTGCGCCAGTTCGTTCTCTTTTGCAAAATGAATTTCCACAATATCACGCCTTTTTAATTTATTTATCTGAGTGCCGCCGCGGATAAATTTATCAAGGTCGTTTATGCTTTCCTGTTATTTTTGCTTCTGATAATATGTGTCCGCTCATCGCGTCAAGCAGATTTTTTCTGTCGGAGTTTTCCGATATACTGAGCATACAGTCCAGAGCGTAAACCGTGAAAACATACCGATGCTCGTTTCTGATGAAAAACGGCTGCTTCGGCCCTCTGTAACAGTGTTTGCCCCACGCCGAGCCCTGACAGGCTTCGACAGGCTCGTGAATGACTGCGCCTTTCGGCAGTCCCTCGGGGATAATGCTCGAGTTCGGAAGATTCCATACGAGCCAGTGGTTGAAGATTTTGCAGAACGGAACGTCTGAATCATCAAGAATGACAGCAAAAGAAACCGTCGCTTCGGGCGCGTCGGTAATTGTGAAATCGGGCGAAACATCTTCCCCGAAGCCTGTATATTTGGGCGGAATTGTTCCGTTGTTTTTAAAAGCCGTGCTAATGACTTTCATCTGTTTTCTCTCCTTTTTCGGGCTGTTATTTCTTTCGGTTATCCATATACTCATGCGCGAGAATGTCTTTGAGCACCAGCATCGCGTCAAGCTCGCTGTATCCGTATTGCTCCTGCAATTCAGTAAACATCGTGCGAATCTGCTTTGCAAAATGAGGAATATCCACTTCATTCTGATACTGTTTCAGAACAGGGTATCTGCCGCTCCACGCCTTTGTCCAGTCCGTTCGGCTCTGATTTTCTTCAGTTGTGTTTTTGATAATCTGTTCAATGCTTTCCATAACCTCACCGCCGAATATTAAATTACGGTCATTATATCATAATTGTACTTCCTGTTCAAGCTGAGCATTGAAAAGCGGATGCGAAAGATTACAAAACAGCTTACGATTTTTCTTGATTACATAACGAATTTATATTATAATATTAAAAAGCATTGAAAAGAGGTACATTTATGGAAAAAACAAAAAAGATTTTCAATATTCTTTCGCTCATTCTCAACCTACTTATCGTCGGCTTCACGGCTTATGCTGTTTCGACATTCTACACAGGCACGGGCGACGGAAACATGGCTGTTCAGGGCACGCAGAGCTTCCGCTTCTTTACGGTTGACTCAAATATCCTTGCGGCGGTAATGTCCCTCGTAATGCTTGTGTTTAATTTCAAAAAGATAAAGAATATAAACGCGGAAACTCCGAACGGCGTCAGACTGATGAAATTCATGAGCACCGTTGCCGTTACGCTGACAATGATTACCGCCTGCTTTTTCCTCAGCACGGTTTATTCATTCAAAATGATGATTTCGGGCAGCTGCTTCTTTTTGCATCTGATAACTCCGCTGATTGCGATTCTTGCCTGCGCTGTTTTTGAAGCGGAAAGAAAAATGAGCTTCAAAGAAATGCTTTCGGGGCTTATCCCGACGATTGTTTACGGCGCGGTGTATGTTGTAATGGTGCTGATTATCGGCAAGGCAAACGGCGGCTGGGAGGACTTTTACAGCTTCAACAGCGGTATACTCGAAAACAAATGGTATCTCTCGATTTTCTTCATGCTTTTCGGCACATTTCTCATAAGCCTTGCGCTCAGGGCAATACATAACGGAATCGTAAAGCTGACTGGTAAGAAATAATTTTTTAAAAGAATAAGAAACAGCACACAGACCTGCAAATCTGTGTGCTGATTTTTTATATTCAGAACATACCGAAAAACATTTCTCCTGCGGGAACGCTTATGTAATATCTGCCGTCGGTTTCTTCAATTTTGAAATTGCCGTAAAGCGCGGAAAGTTTTCTGCCGTCTTTCAACTCAACCTGCACGGTTTTCTCGGCTTCTTTAAGTCTGTATTCGCCGTCCTCAACCGAGCGGACAATGCCTGTGTTATTGAAAATTGTCAGGAAATATTCGCCGTCTGAATTTTTGTTTATTATATGATGAAGTCCGCCCGTTACTTTGCAGGGGAGAAGTCCGTCAAGCAGTTCGGGTACATCATCAAGCGAGCAGCATTTGTGATTTTTTTCAAAGCTCTCATCGCCCGTGAGGTTTACCGCGTAAGCGTATCTGCTCTCATCATAAAAATCTTCGTTTACAATGTCAATCGCGTCAGGCAGAAGTCTGTTCACAAGACAGCCGTTTTCGTTGCCGTAAGTCTCACCGTAAGCGAACAGCCTGCGAAGTCCGCTGCGCATAACCGTGAGCTTATGTTTCAGTTCGCCGTCAACGCTGAATGAAAGATAATCATTGTCCTTATCAATATTATCAAGTGAAATGATTTCTTTCGGAATTACCGCTGCAATCGGCGTTATGGGCTTGCCGATATTTTTATATTTTTCCGCAAAGTCTATAAAGTCCTTTTTAATCTGTCCGTAGGGCGTAAGCTCAAAGTCGTTCCAGTCGTGGAATGTGTTGCAAAGTCCCCATTCCTCCGAAATGAATTCCGCACCCGACACGAACGAATAGTAATACAGTCTCTTTTGCAGTGAGCGTGAGCTTCCTCCGTTGCCGCCCGCGGTCTTGAATGGGAAGCTGTCGTTGCTGATGTTCCACTCGTTAAGCCCGTCTTTCTGATAATTGCAGGCAGAGAACGGCTTTCCGCCCCACGGCTCATAGTAGGTGCCGAAGCTTTTGCCGCACGCCGCCGACATTCCTCTTGCGTAAGCAATCTGAACCGAGGTGTGCGCCGTCTGCTGTCCGATTTCGGGCATTACTCTTTTTGCGCCGTTTTTAAATTCGATGGAATATCCGAGTATCGCACTGTCGCAGGGGAGCACCGCACCGTCTGTGTATTTCTGCCTTTTAGCAAATAAATTCTTCATTGTATCAAGATATTTGCTCAAATCGGTTATGTGCCCTGCCTCGGCAAATTCCTTTACGCTCATCGCCTCGGTGAAAATGTGAGGGAAAGGGAAATCGCGTTTGAGTGTGGCGGTGATGTTTTCCTCAGTCCACGGCTCGGGGCATCTGCCGCGGACGAGCTTATCCGTGTCGCTTATGAAATTCGACATCCACTCGTGCATCTGAAAGCCGAAAAACTTTTCGCCGAGCATCTCGCGGTAAGCGTTGACAAGCTCCATGTCATAGTCGTAACCCTCAAAGAAACAGCCGCCCTGAAGCCTGTCGATATACATCGGGCAGTTGTTTTCTCTGACGAAGTTATATAAATCGCCGCCGACCTTTGCGAGATTGTTGAATTTTAAATTCTCATCAATATCTATGCTCTGGCAGAATCTTATTCCGTCATTTTCTCTGAAAAGACCTGCGTTTATCTGCGCCTCAAAAACCTTCGGCATATAGCCGTGAAAAAATGTAAAAGCCATAAGTACCTCACCTCATAAATTTTATTGCATCAGAAAAGCCAGTAAGTGTTGCTGAGATTCATGAAAAATCCCCAAGCAGAAGCGAATAATGTGCCGAGAAAGTTCCCGACATTATTAAGACAGCCCGCCTTTTCCTGCATCTGCTCACCCGCGCCCTCATAACAGCCGATGTTGTGAACATCTGTCAGCCTGTTTCCGTAAAAATCGTGCTCGCCCATGTCGTCCTCAACCGTAACGCCCTTGCCGAGAAGCCTTGACTCTGCTGATAAAACGAAGCTGTTTTTATCTGTTTCATCTGTGCCGACAAATTTCGGATTGCAGATGAAATTATTTTTTGCAACAGGCGGAACGCCCATGTTCCAGAAGCAGTTGTTGGTGAAAACGCCGTCAAATTTTGTTATGAAATTATAGTTTTTGCTGACATTTTTTCGCATGTACTGAACGGAATCCGTCGCCTTGTTTCCCACAAAAATATTGTTGGCAACATAAGAATTTGAAAGCGTTGCGCACGAAATTTCCGAGCAGTTTATCAATGTGTTGTTGTAGAATTTAAAATTGTCCATCGAGCTTGCAAATTCGTCGTCGGCATAATCAACAGCCGCAACAAAAAGAAGATTTGCCATTTTGTTTGCAACCTTGTTGTCGTTGACAGAAAGGCAGTAGCGGACGGTGCAGTTCCTGTTCTTGGTATAATCATCACAGCAGCAGTTGCTGATAAAACGGACATTATCGTGAGAATAAATATACTGATATGTGGCGTCAGTCGTCCAGCCGTCAAAGTCAACCGTCATTCCGTCTTTTTCGTTGGTTGAGCCCGCGATCTCGCAGTTTTCGATAACATAATTTTTGGCGTGATGCGACCAAATAGGCGCGGTGTAATAATCGTCTTTCAGCGATGTATTTATAAGCGAGCAGTTGCGGATAACCATTCCAAAAACTGACATAATTATAATGCCGTCATAGAGGATATTGTTAAGACTCATTCCCTCAATGAGATAATTTGTGTTGTACGATTCCTCGGGGCTTACGAATTTATCGGGATTATGCTCCCTTGTCAGACCGCTCATTTTGATGCCGAAAGCGCAGTCATAAATATTGCAGTTCTGAATTGTAAGGTTTCGTATTCTTGCCTCCTTACCCGACGACCTTATGTAAATCGGGCAGTGATTGCCGTTGTGATTAAAGCACTGCTTGTACCATATATCGTGAAATACGCAGTCTCTGATTGTGATGTCAGTTGTCAGCTTTCCGCCGTCAGCTCTGATGTAAATGCCGCTGCCGTTCGGCGCGGTGAACTCAATATTTTCAATTGTCCATCCGCTGATATTCTGAACCGTAAGCAGGACGACTTCTTCCTCATCACTTCTGACAATCGGTCTGCCGAGAGCGTCGGTGTCGCCGTATGAGCCGAGCACAACGGGATTTTCGGCTGTTCCGCTTCCGTTTGCGGTGAAGCTGCCGTTAAAGATTGAGCCTGCCTTGAGCAGAATTTTATCGCCTGCCGAGTAAGTCTTTGACGAAGCAAAGCCGAGCGTTTTCCACGCGGAGCTTTCGCTCGTGCCGCTGTTTGAATCATCTCCGTTTTCAGCGTCAATGTAATATGTATTCCCAACTTCAGCCGCATGGCAGGGCAGAGCCGCGCAAAAAATCAGCGCGAAAATCAAAAATACAGATAACAGCTTTTTCATAAAATTCCCCCATAGCTTTTTTATAATACTATCATAAACCTGCAAACAGTTCAATAACCGTGTTGAAATCTGCATATAAAACCGCCTGTCGGGGCGCAGTACCACGGCAGGCGTTAGCTTATTCATCTTTTTTGCTGCCCTGCGTCATCGCAAGGTTGGTATATCCGTCATCGGATTCAAAATCTTTTCTCCAGAGCTTATACATTTTTTCATACACTTCTCTGCCTATTTCGGGCGTGCCGAGCTTGTTTGTCGGCAGGAGTGAATCTCCTGCAGTTTTCGGGTCGGTGCAGGCGGTGTCATTGCGCCATATTTCGCGTTCTTCCTTGTTTCTGAGGTTCGGAACAGCCATGGGAATTCCTCCGTTTAAAATCGAGCGGTAAGCAAACATTCCGGGCAGGAACATATCCATAGCCTCATAGACATCAATAATATCCGCATTTTCATCGCCGAGAATTTTGCGGACGAAATTATACATTGAGTAATAGTCCGAGCCGCCGTGGCCGAAAGCGGCGCTGTCTTTGTCGTTCTCCGCAGGCTTGTAGCTTTCAATGTCGTGGTGAGTGTAGTCGCCCGAGAAATCGTCGGCGTTCACATAAATTCTGTCAACAAATTCTCCCGTGTCCTCGCGCGCGGATTCCATTCTGCCGTGCGAGCCGTAAACGGTGTACCATATAGAATTTTTGTAAAGTCCGCCGTGTATGCTCTTGATGATACCGCCGTTTTCGAGAGTAACCATTTCAATTCCGAATGAACCGCTTTTTGAGCCCGTGCGGAGCTGTCTTTCGTTCTTCGTTCCCTCAAAACCGATAACCGAAACAGGTCTTAAGCCCGTAATGTGAATCAGCGGCCCCATTGAGTGAGTGCAGTAAAATGTTGAATACATATTGTTTCGCCAGTGGTCTTCCTCGCCGTATGTAATGCTCGGCCAGATTGATTCGCAGTTGTGGATATACTCACCCTCGCCGTATTCAAACTCGCCGATTTTTCCCTCTCTGTAAAGGCGGCGCATTTCGTATGGCGCGGGCATATAGCAGTAATTTTCGCCGTAAGCATAAATTTTACCTGTTTCCTCAACCGTTTCAATAAGCTCAACGGCTTCCTTCATTGTCTGACACGGAAGCACCTCAGAGAAAACGTGCTTGCCCGCTTTCATGGCTTTTATCGCAAACGGAGCGTGCTCGTTGGCATAGTTCGCAAGAACTACGGCGTCCATGTCGTGCTTAATAAAATCCTCAAAATCCGTGTAGTAGGTGATGTTCGGGTCGCCGAGCATTTCTTTCTGCTTTTCGAGTCCCTCAACCCATTTATCGCAGATTGCAACAATCTGCGCGTTGTCCGCGCTTTCGCAGTAGTTTATCATGCTTGTGCCGCGGTAAGCACCCATAACGCCTATTCTGACTTTTTTCATAACTGTTCCTCCTTAGTAACCACTGATTAAATCGGGGGTTACCTTAAGATATGTATCAATATATTCAAAGAATAATTTCATGATTTTCGACATTGACTCTTTATCCTCACACTCGTGATTTGAATTCGGGAAAGAAATAAATGTGTGCTCAACATTGAACTCGGTGAGCTTTTTATCGAGGTCAACGGAATTCTGATAAGGAACAATATCGTCAATTTCGCCCTGACCTAAAACAGTCGGCACCGTGTTTTCGTCAACATAATTTATTGGTGAATATTTCTTCATTGCCTCGCGCGCTGTGTCAAAATTATCAAGGTCAATGTCAAAGCCGATTCCGTTGCTTATAATATTGCGGAAATATTCCACGCCGACAGCTGCGCCGACGCGATTCTCGACAGAATAGAAAAACGGATTTTCCAAATCAGTCGGGCCGCAAAGCTCAACAACGCAGGCAGGCTTAATCGGTGCAATATCTTTCCTTGTGTAAGCGTAAAGCAGAGAAAGATGACCGCCTGCCGAAATGCCCGTTAAAAGCACCTTGTCAAAATTAACGCCGTATTCCGCGCCCTTTGCCTTGATTGCCGCAAGCGCGGACGAAATATCGTCAAGAACATCGTCATAGCTTACATTTTCGGAAACATATCGGTAATTCATGCAGGCAGCGGCAACGCCTTTTTCCTCACTGACCTGAAAAAGTGAATCGGTGTATTCGTCCTTGCTCCCCTCAACCCAGCCGCCGCCGTGAATGCAGAGAACAAGCCCGAGATTTCCCTTGGCTTTTTTAGGGAACACAAGGTCATATTTCTGTCTCTTGTCCTTACTCTCGGTGTAACACTGATTAAGGAATATTCTGTTGTCGGGATAATGCCTGATGCACCCCGCAAAAAGAATATTGAAAAATGATATAATCGCCATAAAAAACGCTCCTATTTTAGTCAGCATAAGAAAACTCCTTCAGTTTAATCTTTACAAAAATTATAGGCTGTTGTGAATATCAAGTCAAGAACTTCATTGAAAGAATGAGAAAGTCAAGGGAATTTTTACTTTCTGTAATTTATAACTTCCGGCTCAACATCTGAGCTGTTGCCCTCGATAACCGCTTCACCTAGATAGCTCAGATTGACCGTATATTTTCTGCCGGTACCGCGGATAAAACGGTTGTTCCGAAGTATCAGCTTTTGGTGCACGGGTGCCGCGGAGGACTTATCCATAACGACAGGCTCGTATCTGATAACATCATCACCGAAGGCTGAATATCTCGCGGCGCAGTTGATTACCGTGTTGTTTTCAAAGGTGATTTTTCCGCTTTTGCCCGACTCAAACCAGAAGTTCGCGTCGTCCGCAACGCAGAGAGCCGCCGCGCCCATGTTTCTGAAAGTATTGTTTCTGATGACAACATCTTTCCTCGTTGTGCAGA
>JAZUFU010000004.1:0-2729 GCA_045640865.1 Acutalibacteraceae bacterium
TTATTCAGCAGAGAACACGCTCACGCGACGCTCACAAGGGCGCAGGCAAAGAGGGCTGGGACAACGCAGGCGTTGTTACCAAGGGTCTCCCCGCAACCGCGTTTGAGGGCTACACCGCAACTGAGTGTGATGCAAAAATAGTTTCCGTTATCGTTGACGGCGAAAGAGCCGAGTTCCTTGAGCCCGACACAGACGCGGCTCTTGTACTTGACAAGACAGCGTTCTACGGCGAAAGCGGCGGTCAGGTCGGCGACACAGGCGTTATTTCTAACGACAGCTTTACCTTTGAAGTAACCGCGACAGCTAGGACAAACGACGGCGTTTTCCTCCACTACGGCAGAATTATTTCTGGCGAAAGCCTTTCGGTCGGAGACGAAGCTAAGGCTTCTGTCAACGCTGAGCGCAGAGCGGCTATTGCGAGAAACCACACAGCGGCTCATCTTCTCCAGGCGGCATTGAGAAAGAATTTAGGCTCTCATGTTGAGCAGGCAGGTCAGCTTGTAAACGAGAACGCTGTAAGATTTGACTTCTCACATTTCACCGCCCTCACAGCGGAAGAAATCAAAAAGGTTGAGGACGATGTGAATGACTTCATCCTCGGCGCAAACGAAATCACAATGACGGAAATGCCCATAGACGAGGCCAAGAAGCTCGGTGCGATGGCTCTTTTCGGCGAGAAATACGGCGATGTTGTAAGAGTTGTCAAGGCAGGCGACTTCTCCGTTGAGCTTTGCGGCGGTACTCATGTTTCAAATTCGGGTAAGTTAGGTCTTTTCAAGATAGTTTCAGAGTCAAGCGTTGCGGCGGGTGTTCGCCGCATAGAGGGCGTTACAGGCAAGGGCGTGCTTGATTACATCAATAATCAGAATAATCTTATCGCCTCCACCGCTCAGGTGCTTAAAATCGGCAATCCTGCGGAGCTTAAGAATAAGGCCGCTTCGATTATGGCTGACATGAAGTCAAAGGACGACGAAATCAAGGCTCTCACTTCGCAACTTACAGAGCTTCGCTCGGGCAGTATGTTTGACAGCGCAAAGGATGTAAACGGTCTTAAGGTTATCGCCGCTTCGGCAGGTGAGGTTTCACCCGACGAGCTTCGTCAGCTCGGCGACAAGGCAAAGGAAGCAGGGGAGAACTTTGTAGCTGTTTTCGCAGGCATCAACTCAGCTAAGGGCACTGCAAACTTCGCCGTAAGCTGCGGCAAGGAAGCAATAGCAAAGGGCGTAAAAGCAGGCGATGTTGTAAAGCAGGTTGCTCAGCTCGCAGGCGGCAACGGCGGCGGCAAGCCAGACTTCGCCATGGCAGGCGCAAAGAATATTGAAAAAATCGACGAGGCTCTTAACGCCGTTGAGGGCATTGTTGCTTCGCTGATAAAATAAGGAGGATAATTATGGATTGCTTATTCTGCAAAATCATAGCAGGGGAAATTCCCTCGGCAAAGGTTTATGAGGACGATACGGTTTTCGCTTTCAGAGACATTGACCCGCAAGCACCCGTTCATGTGCTTATCGTTCCCAAGGAGCATATTGCTTCCGCGAAAGAGATAAACGAAACTAACAGCGCGGTTGTCGCTCATATCTTTGAGGTTGCGGCAAAAATCGCAAAGGACGAAGGGCTTGAGGACGGCTACAGAATCGTCAATAACTGCGGTGATTCCGCAGGTCAGACGGTCAAGCATCTCCACTTCCACCTTATGGGCGGTCGTGAGTTCACATGGCCCGCAGGCTGATTTTAAGTGAAAATACGTAGGGGCGATTATCAATCGCCCGTGAGATTCATGCGAATTTCATAATAGATTAAAAACGGAGGATTTTTAAAATGGCAGTTTATAAAATGAAAATCGCAGGACTTGAAAGAGAGCTCCCTCTCTGCCCTGTAAGTGATACACTTGACATCGGCGCGTTCATCATCTTCGGTGATGTTGAACTTACCGTTGCGGCGGCAAAAGAAATTATCGCAAAATGCCCCGAGTTTGGCTACATAGTAACTCCCGAAGCAAAGAGCATTCCTCTTGCTTACGAAATTTCAAGACAGTCGGGCAAAAAATATTTTGTAATCCGCAAAAAGGCAAAGGTTTATATGACTAACCCCGTTTCCGTTGAGGTTAAGTCAATAACCACCGCTTCCGTTCAGACTCTTATTCTTGACGGCAGCGACGGCGAAGAAATCAGAGGCAAGAAAGTTCTTGTTATCGACGACGTTATTTCAACAGGCGAATCCCTCGCCGCTGTTGAAAAGCTCCTTGCGAAGTTCGATGTTGATATCGTCGGCAAGGCGGCAGTTCTCGCTGAGGGCGACGCGGCGGACAGAGACGACATCATCTTCCTCGAAAAGCTTCCCTTATTCTTTAAATAAAATTATGAGCAGTCTCAGATACCGCCCCATGGCTGTTATAGGCTTCACTGCGCTGATTCTGATTTTTGCCTGCGTTGCGTCAGATCTCATTTTCAGCGGCGGTCTGGTGCTTTTCGCCGCGGGCGCGGTATCTGCGGCTGTTCTGCTTATTTCAAAGGAATTTAAAAATCACCCCGTTCCTGCTTATATTTTCGCGGCGATGATTTTTTCGGGCATACTTCTTATGACCTGTTCCGTTTTCAATATCGACACGGCAGAGAAGTATTATGACGCTGAGTGTGATGTAACCGCCGTTGTTACCGACGATCTGACTGTTTATAACAACTCAAACGCCTGTGTGCTCAAGACAAAAACCGTCAACGGCGAAAAGCTCA
>JAZUFU010000005.1:0-5038 GCA_045640865.1 Acutalibacteraceae bacterium
TTTTTTATCATCAGCTCCATGCAGGGGATTTCAGCCGCACCCGCATTGACAAGGCTCACAAACGCAAGCAGAGCTCTGCCTTCCTTGTCGCCGGGCCACTTCGCGTCAACGGGAGCGAAAACATGGTCGATGTCGTAAAACTCCTCGCTCATTCGCCTGTGATTGAGCCGTATTCTTTCGCTCAGCTCCTCATTTGCTATTTCGATTCTCATAATTGCACCTCAGAGAATGGATTTAATACGGATTTCCTGTGGAGAAAAAAGACTTTTTCTCTCCCTCAGTCTCGCTATACGCTCGCCAGCTCCCTCGTCAGAGGGAGCCGAAACAGCCTAACCTTGTCAGGGGAGGTGGAATTGGAAAGCAATGACGGAGGGGTAGATATTGTATAATTCAGAGAACCCGTGAAAACTTGTTATTTAGCAAGATATTTGTTGATATACTCGATATAAACCTTGTCAAGAGCCTTTGAGCCCTCGGGGCAGCCCTGCAAATCGTGCCACGCGCCCTCGAATGTTATAAACTCATGCTCAACGCCGTATTCGGTCAGCTTCTTTTCAAGGTTTACGGAGTTCGCGTAGGGCACAACCGTGTCCTTTGTGCCGTGGGCAAGTATGGTCGGCACGGTGTTTTTGTTGACATATTTCATCGGAGAAATATCGTAAAGCGCGTCGGTTTTTTTCTCAAGATTTGACTGCGTGATGATTGTACCCGTCATGACCGTGAGATATTTGCACCATTCGCTTTTCGGAATACACCATTTTTCGGGGTCGATTTCGTGAATTGAGCCGTCATAGAACGAAAAATCGGTGAAATCCGTCGGCGGACACTGAGCGAGAACAGCGACAGGCTTCACGGGAGCTTCATCAACCCTTGAATAAGCGTACAGAAGCGAAAGATGCGCGCCTGCCGAGCCGCCGTTGAACATAACGCCTTTGAGGTTTATTTCGTTTTCAGCCGCTTTTTCCTTGATTTTTTCAAGCGCGGCGGTTATATCGTCAAGAATGTCATAGACCGAGGCGTAGTTCGGCCAGCCGCTGTAGCGGTAATTCAGCGCGGCGGCGACAATTCCTCTGTTCGTCATGCGGTCAAGCGCAGGCTCATAGTCGTCCTTGCTTCCGCTTGTCCACGCTCCGCCGTGGATATAAAGCATAAGATTAGCGTCGCCCTTGATGTTTTTCGGTATGTTCAAATCGAGAATCTGCCTTTTTGCGCGTATTCCGTAGGGCAGATTGCGGTATCTTATCGCGTCGGAGTCATTACTGACGGTTAAACCGCTGAAAAGAGCTGTGATTGAAAGCAAAATACTGATAATTCTTTTAAGCATAATTTAGTCTCCGTTAAAATCAAATTCATTGTTAAGCCAGTCAAGGCTGAGCCTTACCCATTGTGCGGCAATAGTTTCGATATATCCCGTCGCATTTTTCGCGAGCGAAAGTCCGTGCTGACCGTTTTCAAAAATATGCGCCTCAAACGGAACATCGTTCTCGGCAAGAGCCTCTATATATTTTGTTGAGTTCATTATCGGCACAAGGTTGTCCTTGCAGGTTGAGAATACAAACGTCGGCGGCGTGTCCTTTGTAACAAGCTCGTTGACATTCGTCGGCTCGTGGTTGTAGAGCTTCTCTGACATTGTGTCAAGAATCGACGGATAGCAGAGAATTGACGCGTTCGGTCTGTAGCCGTCTGTATTTGAAAGATAAGCGCACAGATGTCCGCCTGCCGAGAAGCCGATTGCCGCAACCTTGTCGGGCAGAATGTTGAATTTTTCCGCGTTCTCTTTGATGAAGCTGATTGCCTTGCAGGCGTCGTCAAGCGGATTCGGGAAAGTTGAGTGCTCAAGAATGGAATAGCGAAGCACAAATGCGTTGTAGCCCTCGGCAAGATACGCCAGCGCGACAGGCTCAGCCTCACGGTCGGAGCACATGAAATATCCGCCGCCGGGGAGAACGAGAATTGCGGGGCGTTTGTCAAGATGCTTCATCTCGGGAGAAATATCCTGAATGTAAGATGTAAGTGTAACATTTCTTTCTTCGTTAAGTATAAATTTTTCGGTCTGCATAAAATCACCTCAAAGAGATAATACCACAAAAATTTTAATTATTCAATAACCTTGTTTTTTTCGGTTTAATGTGTTAAAATCGGATTAAGGCATAGCCTTAACTTCAGAGAGGAGAAGTATTATGAAAATTACATTTATGGGTGCAGGCAGCACCGTTTTTGCAAAGAACGTTCTCGGTGATGTTATGTGCTCACCCGTTCTCAGGGAGTGCGAAATCGCGCTTTATGACATTGACCCCAAGCGTCTTGACGAGTCATACATAATGGTAACCGCGCTCAACAGAAACATAAACGAAAACAGAGCGGAGATTAAAAAATATCTCGGCGTCAAGGAGCGCAAGGACGCACTGAGAAACGCGAACTTTGTTGTCAACGCCATTCAGGTCGGTCTGTATGACCCCTGCACAATAATTGACTTTGAAGTGCCGAAAAAATACGGTCTTCGTCAGACAATCGCGGACTCCAACGGCATCGGCGGCATTTTCAGAGCACTGAGAACCATTCCCGTGCTCAAGGATTTCACCGACGATATGCAGGAGGTCTGCCCCAACGCGTATTTCCTCAACTACACCAACCCCATGGCTCAGCTTACGGGCTTCTTGGGCAGATTCACTCCGATTAAATCCGTAGGTCTGTGCCACAGCGTTCAGGGCTGCTCAAGAGGACTTCTCAACAAGCTCGAAATTCCTTTCACCGAGCCTATCAGAGAGAAAATCGCGGGCATCAACCACATGGGCTGGCTTCTTGAAATTGAGGACGCGGACGGCACCGACCTCTATCCCGAAATCAGAAAGAGAGCAATTGAAGTGCTCGAAAGCGGCGTAACAGACCACAATGACCTTGTAAGATTCGAGTATATCCGCCGTTTCGGTCATTACTGCACCGAGTCGAGCGAGCACAACGCGGAATACAACAACCTTTTCATCAAGGCGAAATATCCCGAGCTTATCGAAAGATACAACATTCCGCTTGACGAATATCCGAGAAGATGTATCAATCAGATTGAGCGCTGGAACAACGAGAAAGAGAATTATCTCAACGATAAAATCAGCCACGAGAGAACAGGGGAGTATGCTTCATACATCATGGAAGCTATCACCACCGACAAGCCGTATAAAATCGGCGGCAACGTAATCAATAACGGCATTATCGAGAATCTTCCCGACGAAGCCTGCGTTGAGGTTGCGTGCCTTGTCAATAAATACGGCATCCAGCCGTGCCGTCAGGGTAAGCTGCCCGAGCAGCTCGCGGCAATGAACAGGCTGATGATTAACACCCACCTGCTCACGATTGAAGCGGCTGTAACGCTCAAAAAGGACGCTATCTATCAGGCGGCTCTGCTTGACCCCCACACCTCGTCCGAGCTTTCAATCGACGAGATTATCAGCCTTTGCGACGACCTTATCGAAGCTCACGGCGACTATCTGCCGAAGTATAACTGATACGCAAATTCATATTCAACAAAACGGACGGCATCAGCCGCCCGTTTTTATGTTACTTTGTCTGCTTCAATATGTCGTTTTCATAATACTGTTCTTCCGTTCTTCCGTCAGCATAGAAAAATGTTCCCCAGCCGTTTCTTTCGTTGTTTTCCCATTCGCCTTCATACCTGTCGCCGTTAAGGTAATAACGAGTCCCTTTTCCGTGACATTTATCGTGAACCCAATCGCCTTCATATCTGTCGTCGCCAAAATAATAGGAAGTCCCTGTTCCGTGCCGTTTGCCGTCAACCCAATCGCCTTCATAGAATTCTGAACCGCCAGGATAATACAGAGTCCCTTTTCCGTGATATTTCCTGCCCTTCATTTGACCGACATATTTCCAACCATTTCGATCAACAACAGTTACAATATCAGATGCTTTTTCTTTTTCAGATGTTACTTCTTGGGCAATTTGTTTGTTCTCAACAATCTTTTCTTTTTGCTGCTTTTTCTCACTTTCTTTAACTCCCGTATGTGCGGCAACAACATTTAAAACTTCCTGCATTACCGAGTCATTTTTGTCAATCTTTTCTGCGAATTTGATTTGATAATTGACAAGAAGATACTCAAAATCGGCATTGAGGCTCATATTCTTGTTGAGCTGCAAAGGAATAATATCTTTTTTGTTTCTGATAGCCAGTTTTATTTCGGCCTGAATATCCAGTGAAGTCTGTGCAAGTTCTGTCAAGACAAGAACAAAGCAGGAGCAGTTTTTAATCGCAAGGTTTATTGCGGCAGGGTGAGACTGCCCTACCGCAATATCGTCCGGTGCCATCCAGCACCCGATATTATTATCTTTGAAAAGCTTTCTCAAAGCGTCCGCTTTATCTATATCTTCAGTTTTGTAGCTGATAAACGCGTAGCCCATAAACCGCCGCTCCTTTGCTCATAATAACTTACATTATATTATATCAATATATATCGTATATTTCAACATATTTTTCCTTTTTTCATTTATATTCGGGCTGCCACTGTTATGATTTTTAATCCGTGTGCTCGATGCGGAAAATTTGCAATAATCTTTTCCACGGTATGTGTTCTATTTGAATTTTGCCGTAAATCCGCTGGCGAACACAGTTCGCCCCTGCACGAAAATGTGAATAATTTTCAAATTCTGCTTGTAGGGGAGCGCATTGCGCTCCCGCTTTTTATTTATGAATAATCTTCCGTTTTCACCGGTAGGGGCGATTCACGAATCGCCCGTTTGGGAATTCCGTATAAATTCCCGTCTTCGGCGGTAGGGGCGCGCATTGCGCTCCCGCGTTTAAATTCCGTACAATCTTCGCTATACCCCCTCAGTCTGCTTCGCAGACAGCTCCCCGACGGGGCGCCTTATTGCCTCCCTCGGGGGAGGTGGCAAAATCTCCGATTTTGACGGTGGGGGTTTCTTTAAGTAAGATGTAATAGTGAATAGTGAAAAAGTGGAAAGTTCATTATTCAATATTCATTTTTTTATAAAATCATTTCATACGCAAGGCGCGGACTGCCGTCATAATAAA
>JAZUFU010000006.1:0-29122 GCA_045640865.1 Acutalibacteraceae bacterium
AGTATGATTTTGTCAGGCAAGGCTGACGACGCCGATGGGCTGGCGCCCTTCAAGGAGGAAAACGCAGCATGGCGAAATCAGACGATGTGTATTTTTTAAAGTTTTAGCTGTTACAAGGTAGTATGGGTTGGCGCCCCCGACAACCCGTGGATTTACGGTGATTTTCCGCATCGTCCACACGATTACAAATTTTCAGCCGTGTTGTCCCGAATATAAAAACGGGCGATTCGTGAATCGCCCCTACCGATGGAAACAGAAGATTGTACGGAAATTATACGCGGCAGGGGCAAGCCCCTGCCCTACAATGCTCTGTATAAACGCTGTGCAGAATTGAAAAACGTGAGACACATTGCGCTCCCCTACAAGCTGAATTTGAAAATCATTCACTTTTTTGCAGGGGGGGAGAACTGTGTTCGCCCGCAGATTTACAGTTATTTTTGACGGAGACGGAAGATTGTGTGGAAATTGAAATATTGACTTTTTCGCTTATCGGGAATATAATTTTAAAAGATATTCTGCGGAGGACTTTTATGAAAAGCTTTGAGATAAAAAAGAACGACGCTGACCAGCGTCTTGACAAATTCGTTACAAAAACAGTGCCCAATCTTCCGAAAGCACTGCTTTACAAATACATTCGCACCAAGAGAATCAAGGTCAACTCCAAACGCGCCGAGATTTCAACAAGGCTCCGGGAGGGCGACTTGGTGGATATGTATATCAACGACGAATTTTTTGTAAAGAGCGAGACGAGATACGATTTTTCGGGCGCGTCGGACAAGCTCGACATTCTCTATGAAGACGAAAATATCATGCTCCTCGACAAAAAAGCGGGGCTTCTCTGCCACCCCGACGACAAGGAATATGTCGATACGCTGATTTCGAGGGTGAAGAAATATCTTTATAACAAGAAAGAGCACGACCCCGACAGCGAAAATTCATTCACTCCCGCGCTTGTCAACCGCATTGACCGCAACACGGGCGGAATTGTTATCGCGGCAAAGAACGCTCAGAGCCTTAAAATCCTCAACGCTCAGATGAAAGAGCGCAACCTCAAGAAAACATATCTCTGCGTGGTTCACGGCGTCATGGAGCGTCAGAGCGGTCTGCTGACAGGCTGGCTCATCAAGGACGAGGACAAAAACAAGGTGAAGATTTTTAAAAATCAGGTGCCTGACTCAAAGGAAATCAAGACAAAATACACGGTTATCGAGAACGATACGGAGAATAATCTCAGCCTTGTTGAGGTTGACCTGCTCACGGGCAGAACGCACCAGATAAGGGCGCACTTCGCTTCAATCGGGCATCCGCTCCTCGGCGACGGCAAGTACGGCACAAACGCCCTCAACAAGAAAATGGGATACAAAAAGCAGTTTCTCTATTCCTATAAATTAAGATTTGACATGGACGAAAACGCGGGCGAGCTCGCATATCTCAACGGCAGAACCTTCACCGCGAAAGATGTGTGGTTTGAAAGGGAATTCAAAAACAGAAATCTATAACAAAAAAGAGCTGTCAACGCGACAGCTCTGATTTTTTTGATAATTCAGTTGATATTATTTTACTTTTCGGTCTGCGCTAAATGCGACAATCCCGATCCTTTATTTTTAATATTATCTAAATGCGACAATCCCGATCTTTTATTTTTAATATTATAATGAAACGAACTGGTTTACCCAGAAGATAAACGGAATGAGGACGATGAAAAGAATTATGCAGAAATAATACATTATGTATGCAAGGGGCTTTTTCTTTCCGTTTTCGTCAAAGCGTTCAAAGCTGACCTTCTGCGCCGCGATAAGCAGGGGGAACAGAACAGCTACGGCATAAACCGCTTTTATCGCGTAATTCTCAAAGGATACGCCTGCCTTTGCAAGCAGAACACCAACAACAAATACAACCATCGAAATGGCAAACCATATGAATTTTGCTTTTTTATTTAAAGGCTTCTGCGCCTTGGGAGCTTCTGTTTTGACTTCTTTAGCCATAATACTTCTCCTTATATAACGATATGAAAGAATAATACCATAAATAGACGCAAATTACAAGTTTTATTTTCAATTATTTTATATTTTACTATTGACATAAATAAAAATAGTATATATAATGAGGTTGATATATGAATATCTGTTCATATATTGTTTTGAAAGGAGTTATCATGGATATTATAGATAAGAAGCTTCCCGACGCTCAGACACTCAGCAATCTGGCAGAGCTGTTCAAGGTTTTCGGGGACACAACGAGAATAAGAATAATTGCCGCGCTTCTTGACGGCGAAATGTGCGTCTATAACCTCTCTGAAGCTCTTGAAATGGGGCAGAGTGCTATTTCGCACCAGCTGAGAATTCTGCGCTCGGCAGGGCTTGTAAGACCTCGCCGCGAGGGCAGGACGGTGTATTATTCTCTTGACGACGAGCATATCCAGCTTATATACAATATAGGTCTGGCGCATATAAACCACAAAAAAATACAGCTCCGTGAGGAGGAAAACGAATGAACGACGATTTAATCTCTTTTGACGATTTTCTCAAAGAAAAAGGCGTAAGCGAAAAAGCTAAACCCGAAGCGGAAAACGAAGAAATCGAATCCGACGAAGCATTCTCCCCTATACACAGAAAAAATTCATCACACAAGGCTCACGACCATGAACATCATCACGACCATGGGGACGGCTGTGAATGCGGCCATGAGCACACAGAAAACAGCAAGACGATGAAGTATATGCTTATCGCCGCTGTTGCGCTGTTTGTGCTCGGTCTGATTTTCAAGAAGTCGGTGCTCTCCCCTGCCGTCAGCGGCGTTATCCTTTCGATTTCCGCTCTGCTTGCAGGTCTGCCCGTTTTCATTAACGGCGTTAAGAACGCAATTGAGGGCGAAATTGACGAAAATGTGCTGATGACAATTGCAGTTATTGCCGCCGCTGTTCTCGGTGAATTCACAGAAGCCGCCGCAGTTGCGATATTTTTCAGACTCGGCGAAAGCATGGAGGAATTCGCTTCAAACAGAAGCCGAGAGTCCATACGCTCACTTTCAGAAATTCAGCCTGACAAGGCGAATGTGCTCTTAGAATCGGGCAAAGTAAAGACCGTCAAAGCCGAAAAGGTTGAAACGGGCACAAGTATTGTTGTTTATCCGCACGAGAGAGTTCCGCTTGACTGCGTTGTTGTCAAGGGAAGCTCAACTGTCGATGCTTCGGCGATTACAGGCGAAAGCCTGCCTGTTGCCGTCTCTGAGGGCGCAAAGGTGCTCAGCGGCACGGTCAACGGCAACGACACATTTGCGGCAAGAACTGTCGGCACTCTCGAAGAATCCGCCGCATCAAGGATAATTCAGATGGTTGAGGAAGCCTCAGCCAAAAAGAGCAAATCGCAGAAAGCGATAACAAAAATTGCTTCATATTATACGCCCGCCGTAATGCTTCTCGCGCTTCTCGTCGCGCTCATACCGTCCCTTGTTACAAAGGACTGGGGCACATGGGTTCACAGAGCGCTGGTGCTTCTTGTAGCGGCATGTCCGTGCGCGCTTGTGCTTTCCGTTCCGCTCGGATTTTTCACGAGCCTCGGCACAGCCGCAAGGCGCGGAATACTTGTCAAGGGCAGTAAATTCATAGAGGAAACCGCCTCCGCGAACTGTGTTGCGTTTGACAAAACAGGAACGCTCACAAACAGCAGCCTTTCGATTGAGAGCGTAACCTCGCCCGTAGGGCTCGCGCCCGAAGCCGTGCTGCTTCTCGCCGCCGCCGCGGAGCATAAATCAACCCATCCGATAGCGGCAACAATAAAGGCCGCCGCTCCCGCCATTCCCGAGGAAAGAATTTCCCGAATCCGTGAAATTCCCGGTTACGGCTCATCGGCTGAATTCTGCGGCAAGAAAATCCTCTGCGGCAACAAAAAGCTCTTTGACGAGCAGGGAATTTCCACTGACGCGCAGGACGGAATTTTTGTTGCTCTCAATAACCGCCATGTCGGCACGATAACCGTCAAGGCTCAGGTCAGAGACGAAGCGGAATACACCGTCGGCAGGCTCAGAAACAGCGGCATTAAAAGCATCGTAATGCTCACAGGCGACTCATACGACGCGGCAAAATCCGTTGCGGCTGAGCTTGAGGTTGACGAGTTTTACTCAGATATGCTCCCCTCCGACAAGCTCGGGAAGGTTGAGGAGCTCAAAAAGAAATTCGGCAAGGTTATATATGTAGGCGACGGAATAAACGACGCGCCTGTACTCGCCGCCGCTGATGTCGGCGTGGGAATGGGGCTCGGCTCGCCTGCCGCGCTTGAATCTGCTGACATGGTGCTGACCAACAGCAGTCTCTCAAAGCTCGCGGACGCGCGTGAGCTGTCGCAGAAAACCATGAAAATTTTCTCGCTTAATGTCGCGTTCATCCTCGCCGTCAAGATAATCGTCATGATTCTCGGCGTTGCGGGCGCTGCGCCGATGTGGCTCGCGGTTGTGGCTGATGTCGGCGTGTGCTTCATCTCGGTTATCATTTCGTCAATGATTGCGTCGGACGATATTAAATCGGCGATAGCCTCACTTATAAAACCTAAAAAGAAGAAATAACGACAAAAATACGGAGGTCATTCAAAAATGACCTCCGATTTTTTATGACAAATTATTTCTTGAATACGCTTATATCAAATGTTGTGAAGAATGTGATAATCTTTTTCAGCATATCAAAAACATCTTTTATTGCGTTTTTTGATATTTCTTCAATGTCCTTGAAAACATATTTCCAGCCTCTTGTCGGTCTTTTTCCGTCATACCAGCCCCAGCCGCGGTAGCCGCTTGTCGTAAACGGTCTGAGCATAACTCCGCCGTGATTTGACTCAGCGTCATACATCATGCCGTCGCCTGCGTAAATGCCTACATGACCTGCCGTGGGATGCCATGTTTTATCGAAAAATACAAGCGCGCCGACGGGGATATTCTTTGAGCTTGTGGAAACAATCCATGCCGAACCTGCGTCATAAGCTGTGGCGTAATTGTCCTGCTTGAAGCCTGCCGCCGTATAGCACGCCGCGCAGAAGCCGAGGCATAAGCCGTTGTAAAGGTCGGGAGTTTTTGTTGCAATCTCCGCCGCTTTGTTGAGTGCTATCTCAACCTGCGACGGGGCCGCGGCAGCTTCTGTGTCAACACGCACGCCCATAACGGGAAGCGCACAGCACAGAGTGATAAACGCCATAAGGATTGAAGTGATTTTCAGGGTTGCTTGTTTCATAATAATTCCTCCGATTGTTTATTTTGCAGGGATAGATATTGCTCAGGCAAGCCTTTTGCAGCTTGTTCAGTACAAAATTATTTCTGATACACTTTTACATAATCAACGATGAAATCAACATTGTCGCCGTTCTGAGTTATATCGCCTTTGCCGAGGTTCGGCACACCGTTTTCGCCCGCAATCTCAACCGAAAGAAGCAGACATTCGGGATTCTGAGAAACGCCGCCCTTGCTTGTCCTTGCGGTTTCGTGGCCGTTTATGTAGAAAATATACTCGTCGGGCGTCCACTCAACGGCGTAGGTGTTGAACTCCTCATAGGGATTTTCGGCATAGAAGCTGCCGACATGGTAATGCTCGTGCGCCTCGTCATAGCCGTTCCAGTGGAGATTTGTGGAAATCTGGTCGGCGGTTTTGTAGGGCATATCAGGATAGCCGAAGCTCTCAAAAACATCAATTTCCGTGCCGTCAACGCCGTCATTTTCAGTGTCATACACGCCGCCGTTCATCATCCAGAACGCCGACCACAGACCATAGCCCGCAGGGAGAATACATCTTGTTTCAAAATAGCCGTAAAGGAATGTATCGGGCTCGGCTTCATTCGCCTCATTTGAGTTGTAGGTGGTAACATAGCCTGTATAATAACCCGCCTTGTAGTCGCCGCCGTACTGTGCCGCCTGATTTTCGTCGAGATATTTAACGCCGATGTGAAGCGCGCCGTCGTGAACGCTTATCATGTCCTTGTGCCAGTAGCCGCCTTTTCTCACGGCTCCCCAGTGAAGCGTATCGACATTCTGATTGTCATTCCACTTGTCGTGGTTAAGCTCGTCGCCGTCAAAATCGTCGCTCCACACAAGTTTATAGTCGGAGAGGTCAACTTCTTTAAATTTCGGGTTAAGCCCGAGCCCCATATCCCACCTGAAAATTGAGGAAAGAATAATTACCGCCGTAATAAAAAAGTTTGCGATTTTAAGGAGCATAAAGGACACATCCTTTCAATATGTATATTTATTCAGATAGTTTTCACTTCACACAGCTAATTTTTACCATATATTGGCATAACTTTTTATATTATACAATATGTTGCATAATATGTCAATGATTTTTATATAGAATTACATTCACAATCAGTCAAGAAAGAAGCTGTCGCATTTAGATGCAGAAAATGTTTTCTTCGCCCCGAAGCTGTATGCGACACTGCGAGAGGGCGAAAAAACGCTTAGAAAAGTAAAATTTATTAAGTTTTTTAAATTTAACAAAAAGATGGTTTTGAACGGTAATCTACCAATTCAGAACCATCTTTTTATTTCATATTATTATTTTACTTTTCGGTCTGCGCTAAATGCAACAGCTCCAAAGATTATTCTGTATATTTTTTCCAGTGTCCGCTGAAATAGAAAATCAGCATCGCCGTCATTCTGACGAACTGGTCGATGTTGAGGCACCATCTGTAGGCAGACGCGCCCATGTTCATCACCGAAATCAATATGTAGCCGAGCAGAACTCTGAAAATCCAAAGGCTGATGAGCGAGGATATGAGCGGCGCGACCGAGTCCCCTGCCCCGCGCAGAGCGCCCGAAACGGTTTTGTGCGTGTTGATGAACGGAAGCCCGACGGCGGTAATTTTGAGAAGCGAGACGATACTGCCGTAGATTGAGGTGTCGTTTGTGAAAAGAGTGCAGATAATTCCGCCGCAGAAGCAGAAAATAAGAATCTCCGCAAAGGAAAACAGGAGCGCCCATATTTCCGAAAGTCTCAGATATCCGCGCGCTTTCTGCTCGCTCCCCTCGCCGAGGGATTTTCCGAAAAGAGCCGTCGCCGAGGTACAGCAGGCATCGCCCGTTGACCACGCGAGAGCTTCGAGGTTTGAGGTAATCTGCAAAGCGGCAATCTGACTTGTGGGCAGAACGGAAATTATCTTTGCCGTCAGCGTCGCACCGAGCTGGAGAACAAGCTGTTCGCAGGCAGATGCCGCGCCGATACGCATCATTCTGTGCTTAACATGGTCGGAAAGGCGCAGGGAAATATTCTCCTTTCGGCAGGGAAAGCCGTTTTTATAAAAGACAAAAAAGCTGACAGCTATAACAAAAATAATCACCTTTGAAATTACCGTCGCGACCGCCGCGCCCTTGACATACATCGGGCGAAAGCCGAGCTTGCCGTAAATGAGAATGTAGTTGAGCGCAACATTCAGCGCGTTCCCGAAAATGTTGTAAGCCATGGGAATTTTTGTTATGCCCTTGCCGCGGAACGCCGCTGTTATGCAGACAGCGCACGACTGAAAGAAAAAGCCGATTGCGTTCGTCCTGTAATAAACCGTCGCACAGGCGAGAGTTTCACTCTTGCCGCAGACAAAGCCCATAATCTGCGGAGCGAAAATGTAGGCAACTATCGAGACAGCAGCGCCGAAATACACCGAAAGCATAAGCGACTGCTGAGCCGTTTCGTTCATTTTCTTTTCGTCATTCGCGCCGTAATACCACGCGACGGTGGCGGTTGTGCCGATAAAAAATGCGCTCAGAACGCAGATTACAAGATTCAGCGGCGCGCTGCAAAGAGAAATCGCTGCTACGGAAACGGTGGAGTCGGGAATATGACCGACCATGATATTATCAACAAGCGTGAAAAGCTGATTGAAAATGCTCTCAACCGCTGTCGGGAAAAGGATTGAATAAAACTGCTTTTTGTTTAACTGCACCACAAATACGCGCCTCGTTAAATTGATATACCGCCAGATGGCAGGAAATCATTTTACTTCCGATTAAAGTATTTGTCAAGAAGTATCACAAAAGTAACCGCCCTCCGCGTGAACGGAGGGCGGTATTGTTTTGTTTAGAAGATTGTTTTGATTAAGGAAACTGCGTAGGTGAGGAACGAGACGAGCTTCTGAATGATGGTGGTTAAGACATCGAAGATGCTCTGTTCTGTCTGCTGTTCGGGCTGAGTTTCGGTTGTCTCTGCCTGTGTTGTGGTTTCCTCTGTCGGTGTGGGTGTTGTTTCTTCTGTTATGACTGTTTCGGGCTCGACTGTCTGCGAGATGAGGTTTACATAATCCTCAAACGCTGAGCAGACTTCTACGAGCTCCTGTGTGGTCTTTGTCTGGTCGATTGATGAGGCAAGCATGCCTGCTTCCTCAAGTATTGCTACGTCGATTTCGTCAACCTCGCCGTCATGGTTGCAGTCTGCCGCCATATATACAGCCTCGCCGACCTGTGCCTTTGAAAGAAGTCCGATTGCAAGGCAGTTTACGATGATTGAATCTGTGCCGTCGTACCAGCCGTCGCCGTTGACATCGCCGAAGATTACCGCGCTGTAGGTGTCAATTACCTCGTCGCCGTAAAGCAGGTTAATCTCTGAGCCTGTGCCGATTACTGTATCGTCGCACGCTACTGTCGCCTTTTCGTCGATTGACTCAACATAGTCGAGGATTTCGGGTGAGTTGACTTCGATGCCATAGACAATCTTGTTTTCAAGGTCAACAACTGTTCTGTCATTTGCGGATACAAGACTTACTACATCTACGGTGAACTCTGCTTCCTTGCCGTCAACTGCCGCGGTGATGTTCATCTTACCGCTTCTGTTGGCTATTGTGCTGCTGAAGGTCATGCCGTCGGTGATTGTCTTTTCTGTATCGTCAGAAAGTTTTGCTGTAAGCTCAAGACCTGTTGTGTCGATTACTTCGCCGTAGGCATAAACTGTCTTTTCGGGTGCTGTCTTAACGCTGAGCTTTCTGAGCTCTGCGGGTTTAACATCAACCGTGAGAACTTCTGTTTCGCCGATTTCGTCTGCTGACTTGACGATATACTCGTGTTCGCCCTCGTCAGCGATAAGTCTTGCCTTCGCTGTCCATGTCTTTGTGTTGAGATAGTCGTCTGTGAATCTCTTTGATTCATCTGTTGTGCAGTTAATATCGGTGAGTTCTATTTCATTGCCGTTTTCGTCAACGAGTACAACATCATCAACAAATGAGGCTGTGTTGAATGTGATATCGGCATATTCACCGCTTACAACTGAATCTGTGATTTCTGCGTTTACAACATCATAATTCGGTGTTGAAGCTATGCGCTGAACATAGATTGTATCGAATACCTGCCTGTAGAGCTCCTTGCTTGCCTTGAGCGAAACATTAGCAACTCCGCAGTCTGCAAGAGCTATCATTTCTGCGTTCTCTGCGTATTCAATTGTACCCTGCTCAAGATTTACCGTGCCGCTTTCAACCGCGTCCTCAATGATGCGGACTGTGCCGTCAGGATAGGTCATCTTGATGTTTGTTACAGATACTATTTCATTTGCCGACGCGCTTGTGGGAAGTCCGTTGGAGAGGATTACAGTTGCTCTATAGACACCGTTCACATTTGTGAACTTAACCGCGTCGGTTATGTCATAGAACATTTCTGTTGCCGACTTAACTGAGAAGTTTTTAAGCGAGCCGCTCTTGCCGTAGGTCTGAACTGAGAGAACCGCCTGAGATGCCGGTGCTGCGGGTGTGGGAAGTTTGATTTCAAGCTGAACGCTTTCGGGGAGAATATCTGTCTCCGCGATGAAGCCGATGCCGTAGCCCGGTGTGAGATATACTTCCTCATTGGGACCTACAAGCTCAAAGGTATTGAGCTCATCCTCTTTCATTGTTCTCCAGCGTTTCTGCTCGTCGGTGTATTCGGGTTTCTTTACGTTGCCGATAACGCCGCCTTCGTTGTAGTCATTATTGATTGTATCAACATAAACCGCGCCGTAGCTTTCGTCAACGCCAAGGCTGTCAACCTGAATAATGAAATCACGGATTGAGGCTATGAATGCGTTGGATTCAAGGTCTGTGTTATACGCTTCGTTTGCTTCGTCGAACTCGGGGTTATCTGAGCTCTTTTTGCCCATCGGGTCATATACTCTGATAGCGTCGAGGTAGAATGTGCTGCCTGTGATGCCGAGATATGAAATCGGGCTGCTGACATTGATTACTACATCATAAGTGCCGTATGGAAGTCCCGTGTATGAGATAACGGGAATCTGATAGAGAGTATCAGTACCCTTATTGATAACGGGAACGCTGTCGAGGAAGTCGCCCGAGTTATGGTCATATATCATTACATTGATAAGACCGCAGTCGAGGTCTGTACGGCTGATGATGTCAAAGCCTGTGCCTGTGAACACGAACGATGCTGTTGCGTTGTATCTCTGAGACTCGCCTGTGCCGCTGATTGAGCCCTCAACCATTGCCGCTGAGCCGTCGCTGAACTTTGTATCGCCGTTATATGAGCTGTCGTAGCCGTAGGGTGTATGTCCCTGTCCTACTTCGCCTCTGTCCTGTTTTTCCTCCGCGTCAGCCTTTGCCGAAACATCGCCGTAGGAGATGCCCGAATCGCTTACTGTGTACCAGTCGCCTGAATACTTGATATACAGTCCGCCGTTTGCGGCACTGCCGCCGAAGTTATCCTCGTAATATACGGTTGTGGCGGGGATTACATAGATTGTTGATGAGAGAATCTTTGTTCCGTCAGGAGACTGAACCTTTGCGTAATATTTTACGCGGTTGATGCTGCTCATGTAGCTGAACGGTGAGAATGTTACGTTATTTCCGCTTATTCTGAACACACCGTTCTGTGATTTGTATTCAGATGAATATTTATCTGAATTCATCGCGCCGAGACCGACGATTGAAATTGCGCCGACATCGTTATCAAGCGGTGAGCAGAGAACGGGCTTGCCGTAATCGACAACGATTACATCGGGAAGAATCTCGAGCTTTGCGATTGCAAATGTAACCTTGACATCGCTGTGGTCTGTGATGCCCGTTACTGTGCCGTCAGATGAAACTGATGTACCCTTGGGGTCAAAGACCTTTGTGGTGGAGGTTGTATCGCTGATTGTATCGCTTACCCCGTTTGTGCCCGAGCCTGTATAGCTCTGAGTGAATGACGCGTCGGGGTTATAGATGAAATATCCTTCGGGGAGGATTTCCGCGAGCTCATCATAGCTTATTTCTACATCTGAGCCGACTTTCTGTGTGATTTCCTGTAATTCGCTCATGACAACACGGTTATCGAACGAAACGGGATTGCCGTTTCTGTCAATCGGGTTGCCGCTGCTGTCAACGAGGTAAAGGTTGTAGCTTACCTTGATATCCTCGGGGATTTTCGCGATTGCGAATGTTACCTTGACATCGCTGTAATCCGTGATGCCTGTTACTGTGCCGTTTGATGAAACAGACGCGCCTTCGGGGTCATAAACCTTTGTGGTTTTGGTTGTGTCGCTGATTTTGTCGGTAATTCCGCCCGCGCCTGTGCCTGTATAATTCTGAGTGAATGACGCGTCGGGGCTGTAGATGTAATAGCCCTCGGGGAGGATTTTTGCGAGCTCGTCATAGTCTATCTCTACATTCGAGCCGACATCCTGCAAAACTTCCTGTAATTCGCTCATGACAACTCTGTTATCGAACGAAACGGGATTGCCGTTTTCATCGACGGGGTTGCCGTTTTCATCAACAAGATAGAGGTCATAGCTTAATTTGATTGTTTCGGGGATTTTCGCTATAGCGAATGTAACCTTGACATCGCTGTAATCCGTGATGCCCGTTACCGTGCCGTTTGATGAAACACTCGCACCCTCGGGGTCATAAACCTTTGTGGTTTTGGTTGTGTCGCTGATTTTGTCGGTAATTCCGCCGTCATCTGAGCTTGTATAAGTCTGAGTGAATGACGCGTCGGGGCTGTAGATGTAATAGCCCTCGGGGAGGATTTTTTCGAGCTCGTCATAGCTTATCTCTACATTAGAGCCGACATCCTGTAAAACTTCCTGTAATTCACTCATGACAACTCTGTTATCGAATGAAACGCGGTTGCCGTTTTCATCAACGGGATTGCCGTTTTCATCAACAAGGTAAAGGTCATAGCTTACTTTGATATTCTGATAGTTAACAACTATCTTACCGTTGTTGCCAAGCTCGATAATCGCGTCGCCCTCATCATTGAACACTGCATCTGACGAGTAGAGAGCCGTGCCCGTGATATTCTGAGTTTTGGGTGTTTCCTTATCAACATCGGTCTTGAGGTGAGAGTGCATCTGCTGGTCAAGATCCTTGAAGTTGTCGTAATAATATGGGTTACCGATTGTGGGAGTGAACTCAGCCGTTGCGGTATCGTCCGTGCTGTTTGTGTAGTATGTTCCGCCCTTTTCGTCGTCGATAAGTCCTACTTTATATACGGCGCGGATGGGGTCAACAAAGCTGTATGTTCCCTTGTCAACATCATGAACGATAATCGGAACAAGGTCGGCAGGGATATACCACTTAACCGTCTGAGTGCCGTCGGCGTTGTATAATACCTCAACAGTAATGCCCTTGAGTGAATAGTTCTTGTTCGTACTGGTCTCGGTAACGGTGTAATTGTAGTTATAAACTACGGCACTTGTACCGTCCTCATACATATAGGGGGCTGATGATGTGGGTGTATAGTTTTTCTTGTTATATACGATTACGGGCGCGCCTGTAAGCTCCATGCCCTCGCCGATATTATCGGTGAAAATCATGGCGGCGTTGGCGGCGAAAACATCGCCGTCAGTGGTGCGGGGTGTTGTTATCGCAACAGGTCTTGTAATACCCGTGATAGCCTTTGCAACTCGTCTGAACGCTGAATCGAGCTCTTCGGAGTTCATGTCGCCCGACCATGACCAGTCGGCGTAGTCGGAATACGCGGGGTCAACTATAAGTCCGCTGAGCTTTGCGGCAAGCTCTGAGGGAACAGCTACGCCCGATTCGCTGTCCTCATCGCCGCTCGAGGTATGCTTTGCGGCTTCTTCGATATTTTCCGTGCTGGGGTCAAGAACTGTCTGTCCCATGATGTAGTCAACGCCCGGACCGATTGTATAAACCAGCGCGGTTCGTCCGCTGTCTTCGTACATATTGGTAACATTCTGCTTAACCTTTGTAGCGGTCTGGATAACATAATAACCGTATGTGCAAAGACCTTCTGAAGTCTGGGGGCTTGTTGAAAGGCCGTAGCCGTCTGTTACGCCATCTTTGAAATATGTGGTGGGATTCTGTACGTCTTCATTACCGATTGTGGGAATACCGTCGGAAATAAGAACGATAGCGGGGAAGCGACCGTCTGTATCGGTAACTGTGCCGAACATATCTTCAGCCGCCTGAAGACCTGCCTGTGTGTAAGTACCGAGGCAACCGATGAAGGTGTAGCACGAGGGCTTTACGACCTCACCCTTTGAGTTGATGAGGAAGTTGGTCGCCATCATATAATCATTCTCTTCAAAGGTGAATGTCGGATTACCCTTTTTCTGAGTGTAGGTATTTGTTGTGTATGAAAGTGTTGTATTTGATGCTGCCTTAATAGTAATATTATCGTCAGCATAAGTATTGGTGTAATAATTCGACTCGGGATTCAGCTGCAAACGGCCTAAGGGGAGGTCATGACCTGACTTATAAAGATAAAATGTATAAACAGGGTCTGAGGAAGAGCCGCCTGAACGGTATTTTGCGGCTGAATATGTAACGCCGTTTACGGTTACAATCTCAGTCATGGAGCTGTCGGGCTTGTAGTAAACATATTTGCCGCCGCTGTTGTAGCCTCCGGGAGGGTAGCCCGCTGTTGAAATAGTGTCTGTTGTTACAGACTCAGACACCGTTTTGACATCATAAGTTTTATATTGCGAGCCTGTGCGGCTGGCAACGGAAACAACATTTCTTCCGTTCCATGTGATGTAGTCCGTCTGTCCCTCGGGGAGAGTGTATTTATCAAGGGGAAGATAAACGCCCTCGCAAACATCATTGTTGAATGTAACGATACCGATTCTTGTTTCGGGATCCGCCGCGTAAAGCTCTTTGATTGCACTGTTAAGAGCTATGGCTGTTGCTTCGCCTCGGCAGATTTCTTCGCCCGCAACATTAAATACTCTCATTGAGCCCGATGCGTCGATTATGAAAACAACATCGGGATGAAGTTTTTCCTCTACTACTGTTTCAACTGTCTCAACCATCTGATATGACTGACCGAGAGCTGAAAGAGCAACTGAGAATTCATCTTTGGTGTAGTTTCTGAACGCGCCGAATTCGTCTGTGCCGTAGCGGACGGTTTTATCGGTAAGAATTTTACCGTCGTCGCTCGCAACGCCCTTGAACTGACTTCTGAGGTCTGAGGTTGAGGGGTCGGCGTTTGCCTGCTGAATAGACTGACCGCCTTCAACAACATTAACGGTGATTGTTGCGATTGACTCGCCCTTTGCGTAAACATTGGCGGTGTATGTACCTGCCACTGAGGTATCAACATCTTTATTCCATCTGAGCGATATTTCGCTGTCGTTGAGTGTAAGGGTGTCGAACTCCTCCGCATTCTCCGACATCTTATGAATAACGGTTACCTGGTCGGCAATATCGGATTCCTGAAATTCGCTGTAAATCGGGCAGGTAAAGTTTGTTTCGCCCGTGTAAATATAAATGCCGTTGTCGATTACGGTAACGGGAATTGTGCCGAGAAGAACGCCGTCAACACGGACTTTGAGAAGATATTCGCCCGCAACATTCGGCTCAAAGCCGTTTTCATCAATTGTTACTCTTGAATCTGACCATGAGTACTCGCTTCTCGAAGCAGAAGCTGAGGTCTGTTTATAGATTGTTGCTGTTGAGGGAACAAATGATGTGTCTGAATAATCGCCCGCGTTCATTGTGAACGGAGCTGACGAAAGGGTGAAGTATTCGGCGGTTTCCTTATAAAGAGTAAGGCGGTTGTTCGGGTCGTCAAAGCCGTTGGCCCATACGCCGAAGGAAGTCTCGTTATTATATTGGTTGACATAGTAATCGCCGCTCGTATTCTTCATAACAACATTATTCGGATACGAGGTGTTCGTTGAAATGGCAACCTTTGACGAAGAGGAGCCGAGCGTCAGCGAATCAATCGTTGTTGAAGTGCCGATTGTAAGATATTTACCGTCTTTATTCTTAATATAATAGTTATTGCCCGATGTTCCGCTTCTTGTGATTGTATAAAGGTAATCGGTTGAGGCGGTAATTTTGGTGCTGCTGCTTGAAAGCGTATAGCTTGATGAAGCGTCAATACCTTTATTGGTGGAATCAATCACATTTGTCATGATTTTTCCGTTGTTCTGTGTACTGAAAATAAAGTAGTTGCCGTTTTCAACATACTGACCTGAGGTTTTGGGAGTATAACGCCTGTATTCAGTATAGCCGATTGACTCGGTGAAGAACTGAAGCTGATTTTCAGCGTTGCTCAAGCCTTCATTATATACGCCGTAGGCTGTGCCTGCAAAAGCGTTGAGGAAATATGTTCCCGTTGACTCGGCAATACCTATCATATTGGGCTTGCTTGAGTCAACAACTGCCTTAAGCGCAACAGGAGTATCGGAAAGCACCGCAGATGTCCTCGTTGTGCCCGATTTCACTTTGATGTACTTTCCGCTTTCGGTCTGGAGATAATAGAGATTTTTTGAAGCGTCAGCAACGGTAACTGTTACAGTCTTACCCGCGGTTGTGGTAAGAGTATCGCCCGAAAGGGTTAATGTCTGAGAAGCGTTTATTCCGTCGCTGTCTGACGAACCGATAAAAACGCAATTTCGGCTCGCGTTGTAAATGTAATATTTACCGGGTTTAAGAATCTGCCCCGACTGAGGCGGAACATATCTGACGCCGACTTTCTTTAAAGATGATGAGGAGTTGCCCTCGCCAACCTTTTCAGAATAATCAACTGTGCCTGCCGCCGAAGCGAAAATGCTCATCGGTATCATGGTCAATACCATAATGAAGCACAAAAGCAAAGCCGTCAGTCTTTTGGTTTTTTTCATTTTTTTCACTTTCCTTTCATGAATATCAGTTTTAAGGCAGACACCTTAATTCTGAAATATGTTAAGCGGTAAAAACCGCATCCTGTGCACAGCAGAGCCGCTAAATTATGATATTTACAATTTTGCAGTCGTCTGTGAATCTGTCGCTCGTTCTGGTAACGGAGCCGCCCGCGGCGATATTTTCAAAGGTTCCTCTGAAAGCTATTCCGCCGTAGTACATTCCGTCCCTGTAATATTTATAAATAATACACGGGCTTAATTCTTTGTCCGTATTGTTTTTAACCGTAATATCCGCACCGTCGGTTTTGATTTCAATTCCGTCAGCTTTCGGAGAAGCATCGCAGTAAGTGAACGCAGACTGCTGAGCATTCGGTGTATAAACATCGTCGGCTGAGAAGCTCCTTGCGAAGCTTTCCATTACAATCGCGCTTTCGCCCGCAGGGAGCGCGCTGACAACAAAATCCGCGCCCTCATACTGATTGACCTTGAAAGAAATATTCGCGTACTCGAGCATTTTATCGCTCGCGTTTTTCACAATCACCGCGGCGACGCCTTTGACCTCATCATTTCCGCCTTTTTCAACGAAAAGACCGTCAACGCCCTCGATTTTTTCTATAATAATCTTTCCGCCGTCTAATTTCATCGGGAAAACAGCCCCCTGCTGTCCGTCCGCTTTGTCCTGCTCCGTTTTGCCCTTGCACGAGGCAAGCGACAGGGGCAAAAGCAGGCACATTAAAATACACAATAATTTTTTCATTTCAGAAATTCCCTCATTCTGCTCTCGGTGTATCTGCACAGATACTCGGGCTTTTCGTTGAACGAGCCTGTTTCGGCGTAGGCTATTGCGGGGCATACGCGGCAGACATCGCGCTTGTCGCAATTCACACAGCCCGAAAGAACGGTGCAGTTATCAATATTTTCCTTTATGCGTCTCCAGCTTTCCGCAAAGCCGATTTCAAACGGATTCTCTTTGAAAAGCTCGAACATTCCGCAGGGAGTCATCTCCCCTTTCCAGTTCACCCAGAAGCTGCTCCTGCCCGCGCGGCAGCTGAATTTTGACGGCATCGCCGTTTTGCTTCCGCCCGTGAGACATTCGCTCATTGACTCCATTCTGTCGGAAAATGTTTTGTCGTCATACCTCATTCTGTCGATTACCGCGGAGCATCTGCCCGCGTCCTCGGGGCTGAGCCTGCTCGACGATTTGTTTTCCCGTCTCATCGGAGGGAACATATATGTGCCGATTTCAATGGGCACCTGCGTTTCTTTGGCAAAGTCAAAGCATTTTTCCGTGTCCATTATATTATACGGAGTTATGCTGCCGTTGAGCTTAACAAAAACGCCCGCATTTTTAAGTTTTTTTATGGCTTGAGTCGCGGCGGAAAAGCCTTTTTCGTTTCCGCAAAGCTCGGAATAGGTCTTGTCGCTTCCGCCGTAAAGGGTAATATTTATCCTGTAAGGCGGATTCTTTATCAGCCGCTCCAGGGTTTCGCCCTCAAGCATTGTGCCGTTGGAATTTATCGAGACGAAAAATCCCATTTCTTTAAGCTCGCCGTAAAGCTCCCAGAATTCGGGATAGAGGAACGGCTCACCGCCTGTCAGAAGCAGGAACAGCATTCCCGCCTCTTTCGCTTCTCTCGCGAGCTTCAGCCACTCGGCGGCAGTTTTCAGTCTGCCCTGCGATTCCATTTCAGCTTTCGTCATGCGGATATAGCACATTTTGCAGTTCATGTTGCAAAGCGGCGTCAGCTCAAATGTACCGCCGAGGGGAATTCCCGCTCTTGAGGCATCGTTATACATAATGTCAACTATATTGTTCATATTCCTAAATATTTTCTCAGCTCCGTCGCCGCCTCTTTTTGGGCGGTGCAGGTGTAGTTTATCATTTTTACCTCTGATATGAGGCTTCCCGTAAGCTCCGTAAATACTGACTGCAAATTGCTGTCGTACTGAACAAAATTTATCTGTGATAAAGTGAGACCGAGCTTATTGAAGGTATCGGGAAGTGTTACTGTATTTTCCTTTCCCTGCCCGAGATAAATTATCGCTCCGACAGGAAGTGAGAACAGCTCGCATATATCTGACGAGCCGCACATCGGAGTGCCGTAAGCGCGCCATTCACCGCCGACTTTTCGCAGGATAACACGGTCGCCGTTTAACACCTTTGCGCCGTTATGTTTCCGCCACAGCTCAGCCTGCGTTGATTTGCCTATGCCCGACCTGCCCGAAAAGATGTACGCTTTGCCGCCCGATTCAACAACTGACGCGTGAAAAAGGAACGCATTATAAAAAAGGAGCGACGAAAAGAAATCGGTAAGTCTGAAAAGCTCCGCGCTTGTCCTCAGAGCGGTTTTGCCTTTACCCGTGAAGAACAGCTCGCCGCCCGAAAATCCGTTTCTTCTGAAGCTCAGGCATTTATAGTTTTCGCCGTCAAATCTTTCGGTTATTTTTACAAATCCGTCGGGCGTGGAATACACCGAATAATCGTCGCCGTCATATATTCTTTTGCCGAAATTCTCATCGGGCGCGTCATAATCGGGAAAGGTGAACAGGTGCCTGTCAGAAAGAGAGTCAAACTCGTCTTTTTCAATGCGGAACGCGCCGAAATACTGCGACTCCGCGCTGACGGAAGTCTCAAACCCGAAACCGATGTCGGCTATTTTGTATGCAATCATTCAAATTCAACCTTGTTGCTTTCGAGATACTCAATAAACTCGTTTGTGTCGCTCAAAGCGGTTTCCTTATCAATTTCATATTCTTCGCAAAGAGCTTCGGCAAATTCGTCAGGTGTGCCGCCTTTTTCAAAAAGCTGCCAGAGGAATTTACCTGTTCCGTTCAATACAATAATTACATTTGATGTGAGCACGGTTTCGCTTAACGGAACCGCGATTGTTTCTCCGCTTATTTCACGCAGAACATATTTACCTTTTATTTTCAAAAAATCATCCCCGCAGTTTTAATATTATTTTTCTGACCTCAGGGTTTATATAAATCCTGCTGAAAAACTGCCACGCAAGGCTTTTGGTGCTTATCTCTTTTCCTTTTCTGATTGCGCCCGAGGCGACGGCAACCACATTTTCAACAGGGATATGAGTTTCGGGAGTCAGCATATTGTCTCCGAGCGTGTCGATAAATCCGTCTTTCAAAGCAATTACACGGTGCATTATATAACACCCGTTCCGCTCAAAAACAACCACATCACCTTTTTTAATGTTTTCGGGCTTCGTGAGAATTACAGTATCCTCACCGCCGCGGAGAAAAGGCGTCATGCTGCTGCCCTGAACCTTCAGGCGCAGCTCTCCGCATTCATCAAGCCACCCGAAAACCTCCTTGCCGCCGAGCTCTCTCATGAGCTGAAGAAGTTAAGCACATCAAGCGGTCTGTGATAGCAGATCTGTGCGTAGGGAGAATGGGAGTTCGGGTTTACAATGTCAATGCCGAAGCCGCTTTCATCCTTGCACTGATAAGAGAAAAATGTAAGCCCCGACTGCGCGTCGTAATAATAGCACGTTGTTTCAGAATAATTGATAACGCCTACGCCGCTTCCCGCGGAGCCGCACGCGCCCGCGACAAACCCGTTAACCGACATATCCTGAATATATGCCCTGGGTTTTTCATATACCTTTTTCATCATACTTGCCTCCTGGTCTGTTAGAATTCGCGAATTGAACGATAGTTTTTTCTTGCCATATATAAAAATCCAAAGATTTTATTTTCTAAGAACCCATATTAACATATAATAAACTTTTACACATATATAATATATTATTATTGAATTTGTGTCAAGATATAAATAGCTATGTTTATAGAATATTAACATTATTTTTTGGTGAAATTGCACATTTGCAGTTTTTCTGTTTGGTCATATTAAACATATTGTCTATAAATATACATCGATATCCGCTGTCATTCACATTGTAAAACATCTGCGTTTGCCCGCCGCGATGAAAAAGGCTGTAATATAACAAAAAGCCCTCCCGTGAAGGGAGGACGAAAAAATATTACCTTATTTTTATAAATCTGAACTCATAGATGATAACTCCGTTCAGCGGCTCGGAAAATTCGAGCAGAGCACAGCCGTTTTCAAGATACTTTGCAGGCACATCATAGACGACACTGCAAAAGCCGTCGGGCAGGAATTTCTTTTCATATTCCTCATCGCGCGTACCGCCGAAAATTTCGCCCTCATAAAGAATATTGCCGTTGACGCTGACCTTAAGATTTGTGCCGACAATAGTTTTCATCTGAGCAAAAGTTACTCTGAGCAGGTAGTCGCCTCCTGTCAGCCCCGCGGTTTTCAACCGGAAATTGAAATGGTCAAAGCCGTTGACAAGGCACATCGGGCGATCGGCGTTTTCGTTCTTGTCGCCGTTGAAATCGAGGTAGAACTCCCCTGTCTGCGCACCGCACACAGGCAGTCCGTGCTCCGCAACGGAGAAATAATATTCGTCCTTTGCGACCTTGTTTCTGTCAAGAAGCTCCAGCATGAACTCGCGGGACGGATTTTCTTTTATGCGCTTTAAAAGGTACGGTCTGTCGGTTACGGGCATGTCAATCGAGTCGAGCGTACAGCCTCTTTCACGGCTCTTGCCGCCGAAATGCTCAACATCAAGCTGTATGCCGATAAGCTCAAACAGCTTCTGAGCGAGCTCAAAAAGACGCTGACGGTTGTGCCTGTATTCGTCCGAAAACTCGGTTGAAAGAATTTCTTTCGCTTTTTCAAAACTGCCGAAGCGGATTTCAAAATCGGCTTTTTCGATTAAATCAAGCTCGAAAATGCGCCTGTCGCGGACTATTTTATCGCACAAAGCTCTGAAATAATGCAGTAAAAACCGCCAGTTTTCATAAAGCGCAGGGGTGTTTCGGAGCATTTCATCAAAGCCGAGATAAACATTCTCAACGGAAAAGCTCTCCTCGGGCGCGGCCTCCCAGTTCTGCTCAAGGCCAAAGATAAGCTCAGCAAATTTTTCGGGATTTTCGCCGGGGATAAACAGGCGCGAATAGTCCATAAGCGTCTCACGAAGCGGAGCTTCAAAGCAGAAATCCATGCTGCTCCACACAACCTTGTTCACATCGTCGCTCACGCCCTCGGAATACGGCGTGTTGCCCCTGAGATACTGACGGGTCTTCTGATGCAGGAGCTTATACTCCCTCGGACGGGGATTGACGGACTCCCTTGAAAGCGTTGCCGCCCACGCAAAATGCCAGTCGTCGCGGGTAAAATGAACGGGCGTTTCGCACCTTACATTGTGGGTGATGTCGGGGTACTGCTCAAGCGGATATTCTTTCGGTATGCTTCGGCGAAGCTCGTCGAGCGGCATGGCGTGATTGGGCCCGAAAATTACGGCGGAAATGCCCTCGGGCTTTTCGCTCATTGCCTCTTTGAAACGCTCGCCCCAGTCGGGAAATTCATGCGGAGCCTGCGCCGACGGGATAATCTGGAGCTCGGGGTGAACCACTTTAAGAGCCTTCACGATAACCTTACAGCGGCGCACGAACGCGTCCGCCTGCATATTGCCCGGGTCGCCGCCGGGGAGGAAAAGATAATTGACCTTAGGCAAAGTGCCGAGCTGAGAAACGAGAAGCTCAGCGGTTTCATCGTCGGTCATGTTTTTAGTCAGCGGATAAAAAACGGTGAGGTCTAAATCGAGTTCTTCGCACAGCTCCGAAATTTTAACGGGAGCTTCCTCCGCGCTCATTTTCATAAGCGAATTGCGCTCTTTGAAAGCGAAAAAGTTGCCCTCAATCGTGTTCGTGCCGAACGCCATAAGCTCAATCATGTACTGTCTGTACTGCCCCTCGTCCCACGCGTCAACGGTGTTGTTGCTCTCGGTGTAGCTGAGATTGTGCCCTCTGACCGCCATGTCGGGCTTGTAAGTGCCGCTGATATTTTTTGTGAGCAGGAGCCTGCCGTCCGTCAGCTCACTTTTGCGAAGAATCATAAAGAAGCCGTAAATCAGACCGCGCAGACGGTGAGCAGATACGGTTACTCCCCTGCCGTCAAAGGAAAGTTCAAATTCTTCGGAATCGCTTTCATCGGTGATGTTCAACTCAATGAAAGGCAGGTCGGATTTTTCGGAAACAATCGGACAGCGCTCGCCGCACATAAGCCCGATTTCATCGGCAAGAATCTTCGCCGCTTTTATTTCGACGGCGGATTTTGCTTTTATGCAGGCGGAAGATATTTCAAACATAATTTCACCTCTTTATTTTTCTGTATTCATTATAAATAAACAATATTGCGCTGTCAATATGCTGTGATTTTTCGTGAGCCGCAGAAATATTTTTGCTCATTTTTACATTGTTTTTTTATTGACAAAACGGCACAAACATTATACAATAAAGATTGTTAAAAATTTAAACAAGTTCAATCAGGAGGATAAAATGGGATACACGATTGCACAGAAAATCATCAAAAATCATCTGCTTTCGGGCGACATGACCACAGGCAGCGAAATAGGTCTGAGAATTGACCAGACGCTCACACAGGACGCGACAGGCACAATGGCTTACCTTGAATTTGAGGCCATGGGCGTCAAGAGAGTTAAAACCGAGCTTTCGGTTGCCTACATTGACCACAACACTCTGCAGACAGGCTTTGAAAACGCCGACGACCACCGCTTCATCGGCTCTGTTGCCAAGAAGAGAGGTCTTCGCTTCTCGCGCCCCGGCAACGGAATCTGCCATCAGGTTCATCTTGAGCGCTTCGGCATTCCCGGCAAAACTCTCATAGGCTCTGACAGCCACACACCCACAGGCGGCGGCATCGGAATGCTCGCAATGGGCGCGGGCGGTCTTGATGTTGCGGTTGCCATGGGCGGCGGCGCATACTACATCACCATGCCCAAAATGGTAAGAGTTAACCTCACAGGCAAGTTACAGCCGTGGGTTGCCGCCAAGGATATTATCCTTGAAGTGCTTCGCATCATGTCCGTCAAGGGCGGCGTAGGCAAGATTGTCGAATACGGCGGCGAGGGTGTAAAGACTCTCTCCGTTCCCGAAAGAGCGACTATCACCAACATGGGCGCAGAGCTCGGCGCGACAACATCGGTTTTCCCGTCAGACGAAATCACCAAGGCTTTTCTCAAGGCTCAGGGCAGAGAAAAGGACTGGGTTGAACTCAAAGCTGACGAGGACGCTGTTTATGACGAAATAATCGACATCGACCTCAACACGCTCGCTCCTCTCGCGGCTATGCCTCACATGCCCGACAATGTAAAGAGCGTTGAGGAAATCGGTGAAATCAAGGTTGACCAGGTATGTATCGGCTCTTGCACAAACTCATCACTTCTTGACATGCTCAAGGTTGCGGCAATTCTCAAGGGCAAGACCGTTCACCCCGGCGTAAGCCTTTCAATCGCTCCCGGCTCAAAGCAAGTGCTCAACATGCTTTCACGCTGCGGCGCACTGGCCGACATTATCGACGCAGGCGCGCGTGTGCTTGAATCAGCCTGCGGCCCGTGCATAGGCATGGGACAGTCTCCGAACTCAAAGGGCGTTTCACTGAGAACCTTCAACAGAAACTTTGAGGGCAGAAGCGGCACAGCCGACGCGGGCATTTACCTTGTAAGCCCCGAAACGGCGGCGGCAAGCGCACTCACAGGCGTATTCACCGACCCGAGAAAGCTCGGCGACGCTCCCGAAATCGAGATGCCCGACGAATTCATCATCAACGACAACATGATTGTCATGCCCGCTTCCGTTGAGGAAGCTGATGAGGTTGAGGTTCTCTACGGCCCGAACATCAAGCCGTTCCCGACAACTCAGCCCCTCCCCGAGGAAATCACCGCAAAGGCCGTGCTTAAAGTCGGCGACAACATCACAACCGACCACATCATGCCCGCAGGCGCAAAGATACTCCCCTACCGCTCAAATATTCCCTATCTTTCAAACTTCTGCTTCAAGCAGTGCGACGAGAAATTTGCCGAGCATTGTAAAGAGGCAGGCAAGGGAATTATCATCGGCGGCGCAAACTACGGTCAGGGCTCATCGCGTGAGCACGCCGCACTCGTTCCGCTTTATCTCGGAATCAAGGCGGTTATCACAAAGTCATTTGCGAGAATCCACTGCGCAAACCTCGTCAACGCAGGCATCATTCCGTTCACATTCAAGAACGCTGAGGACTACGACAAAATCAGCGTGAACGACGAGCTTCAGCTCCCCGAAATCAGAGACGTTATCGCTAACGGCAAAGAGGCTGTTCTCAAAAATCTCACAACAGGCGATGAATACAAGCTCGACTATTCACTTTCACAGCGTCAGGTTGACGTTCTGCTTGCAGGCGGTCTGCTTGACTACACAAGAGAAAATTCATAAGGAGATATAACAATGACAGATTTACAGATTAAAAATGCGGTAGAAAAATTCGAGGCTCTTGTAAGAGAGCAGAACGAGCGTTCAGACAGAATCAAGGCTCAGGGCGATTTCGTTGACTACGCAAAGCTCGACAAAATCATCATCGGCGTATGCGGCGGCGACGGCATTGGCCCCATTATCACAAAAGAAAGCGCGAGAGTGCTTGAATACATGCTTGCCGACAAGGTTAAGGAAGGCAAGGTTGAGTTCAAGGTAATCGACGGTCTTACAATCGAAAACCGTGTTGCCGCCAACAAGGCTATCCCCGACGACGTTATGGAGGAGCTGAAATCCTGCCACGTTATCCTCAAAGGGCCGACAACAACTCCGCAGGCGGGCGACCCGTGGCCGAACATTGAGAGCGCAAATGTTGCAATGAGAAAGGCTCTTGACCTTTTTGCAAATGTTCGCCCCGTTAAAATCCCCGAAGACGGCATTGACTGGACTTTCTTCCGTGAGAACACAGAGGGCGCATACGCTGTAGGCTCAAAGGGCGTTAATGTTACTGACGACCTCGCCATGGACTTTGTTGTTACCACAACCGAGGGCAGCGAAAGAATCGCGAAGCTCGCTTATGAATACGCAAGAAAGAACAAGAAAGACAGAGTTTCAATCATCACAAAGGCTAACATCATCAAGACAACCGACGGCAAGTTCCTTAACCTCTGCAAGAACATCGGCAAGGACTACCCCGAAATCACAACAGACGAGTGGTATATCGACATCACAACGGCTAAGCTCATCGACCCGAAGCGCCGCAAGGACTTCAAGGTTTTTGTTCTTCCCAACCTTTACGGCGACATCATCACAGACGAAGCGGCTGAATTCATGGGCGGCGTAGGCACGGCAGGCAGCGCGAACATCGGCAAGAAATACGCAATGTTTGAAGCTATCCACGGCTCAGCTCCCAGAATGATTAAGGAAGGCAGAGGTCAGTATGCCGATCCGTGCTCAATGCTTCGCGCGTCCGTCATGCTTCTCTCTCACATCGGTGAGCAGGAAAAGGCAGACCTTCTTGAAAAAGCACTTGACAAGTGCCTTTATGAAGAAAAGAAATATCAGATTACAGGCCGCGACACAGGCTGCACATGCAGCGAGTTCGGTGATTATGTAATGAGCACCGTACGCGAAATGTGCGAATAAGAGGAAAAGCTATGCCCAGAAATGAAAATAATATTTCCATGTCGGTAATAAAAAGATTGCCGAGATATTACAGATTTTTAGGCAACCTTAAAAGAAGCGGCATTGAAAGAATATCATCAAAAGAGCTTTCTCAGCGAATGGGACTGACTGCCTCGCAGATAAGGCAGGATTTAAACTGCTTCGGCGGCTTCGGTCAGCAGGGCTACGGCTACAATGTTGAGCAGCTCTACAACGAAATAGGCACAATCCTCGGCGTGAGGAACGCTCACCCGACAATTATAATCGGCATGGGCAACCTCGGCAAAGCGATTGCCTCGCACATGCAGTTCGGAAACGGCGGATTTGACATTATCGGAATTTTTGACCGCAAAATGATTGGCGAAACGGTCAACAACATGCCGATTCTTGACTCGAAAGACCTGCCGCAGTTCTGCGAGGAAAACAAGCCTCAGGTGGCGGTTATATGCGTGCCCGAGGACTCGGCGGAGGAAATTGTTACAACGCTCATTCAGTGCGGCGTAACGAATTTCTGGAATTTCAGCCATTTCGATATTACATCAGTATTTCCCGAGGCTGTGTGCGAGAATGTTCACCTCAGCGACAGCCTCATGACGCTGAATTACCAGATAACTCACAAGGACGATAAAGTATAACATTGAAAGCCGCAGGAAAATCTGCGGCTTGATTTTTTATGCTTCTTTATTTACTTAAATATACTGATTGACAAAAATCCGCGCGCGTTGTATTATATTCTTATATTGATTAAGGAGGCTGCATTATGGCACCCGTGCTTTATATGGTCATTCCCTGCTACAATGAAGAGGAAGTTCTGCCTGTTACCGCTCCGATGTTCGCGCAGCAGCTCAGCTCCATGACTCAGGCCGGCAAAATCAGCCCCGACAGCCGTATTCTGTTTGTAAACGACGGCAGTAAGGACTCCACATGGGATATAATCTGCGACCTTGCGAAAAAAGACGAACACTTCAAGGGCATATCACAGAGCCGCAACAGAGGGCATCAGAACGCCGTGCTTGCAGGTCTTATGGAAGCAAAGGATGTTGCCGACATTACGATTTCGATTGACTGCGACGGTCAGGACGATATCACCGCCATGGATAAAATGGTTGACGAATATCTTGGCGGCGCGGAGATTGTCTATGGCGTAAGGTCTGACCGCTCAAGCGATTCATTTTTCAAAAAATTCACTGCCGAGGGCTTTTACAAGGTGCTTGAGGCGATGGGGGTTGAAACCGTTTTCAACCATGCGGACTACAGACTCGTTTCCTCCCGCGTGCTCAACGAGTTCGCAAACTTCAAGGAGGTCAATCTGTTCCTGCGCGGAATGTTCCCGCTTGTCGGCTTCAAGAGCACAAGCGTTTACTACGAACGCCATGAAAGACTTGCGGGCGAAAGCCACTATCCCCTCTCTAAAATGCTTTCCCTCGCGTTTGACGGCATAACCAGCCTGAGCATAAAGCCTATAAGGCTCATTGCCGCGCTCGGAATTTTCGTTGCCGCCGTGAGCGTAATCGGGCTTCTTGTTCTGCTGATACTTCACCTCGCGGGCAAAGCTGTTGCGGGCATGGCATGCCTTGCGTTTGTGCTGTGCTTCCTCGGCGCTGTTCAGCTCATCAGCATCGGCGTTGTCGGCGAGTACATCGGCAAAATTTATATGGAGGTCAAGCAGAGACCGCGCTATATCATCAGCGAAAGAACAGATGATAATAAATAAATTGCGAATGATTTTTACATTCAGATTGTAGGGGAGCGCATTGCGCTCCCGCTTTTCATTCCAGTACAATCTTCCGTCTTCAGAGAATGGCTCCCTCCCCGAGGGAGCCCAAGAGCGTATGCGAGACTGAGGGAGTTTTGAAATTGCCTCGCAACTCCTTCCACCGCCGTTCGGCGGTCCCCCTTCCTCAAAGAGGAAGGCAATCGCTCAAAATAAACTTGCCGCAAATCCTCATTTTTACCGCTTTTTCATCATATATTTTATCGGTGATATTATGAGCAATATTCTGAAATCCGTGATTTTCGGCGTGATAGAGGGCATAACCGAGTGGCTGCCCGTGAGCAGTACGGGGCATCTGATAATCGCCGAGAGCCTTGTGCCGTTCTCGGGGCTTTCCGACGGCTTCTATGAGGCGTATTCCGTGATAATTCAGCTCGGCGCGGTGCTGAGCGTGGCGATGCTCTTTTTTAAAAGAATGTTTCCTTTTTCACGGCATACTGACGGCAAAATCATCGACAGAAATATTCTGCGATTTGATTTTAAAATCGCCGTCGGCTGTGTTCCCGCCGCTGTTGCGGGATTTTTCCTCGACGACTGGATTGACAAAAATTTTTATTTCCGCAAAACTGTCGCTCTGAGCTTGATTATTTACGGAATTTTATTTATAATAGTTGAAAGGGCAAAGAAAAATTCCGTGCCTGCGGTCGCTTCGGCTGAGGACATCAGCTTCCCGACAGCAGTAAAGGTCGGGCTGTTTCAGTCGCTGTCGCTTATCCCGGGCACCTCCCGCTCCGGCTCAACGGTAATGGGCGGAATGCTGTGCGGAATGAGCCGTTACGCCGCCGCTGAGTTCTCGTTTTTCATGGCAATTCCGATTATGGCAGGCGCGTCGGCTGTCAAAGCGGCTGATTTCGGCTTTCGCTTCTCTTTTGAGGAGGCAGTCGTGCTGTTCGTCGGCTTCGTTACGGCGTTTGTCGTTTCCGTTTTCACCGTTGACAGGCTGATGAATTTTGTAAAGAATAAAACCTTTACAGCGTTCGGAATTTACAGAATTATTCTCGGCGCGGTGCTTATTATTCTTGATTTTCAGAGGTAAATTATGGATTGTGTAAAAAGACTTTCACTTAAAAATGTTATCAACTGCCGCGATTTGGGCGGCTTCCCCTGCACTGACGGCAGAGTTACTCAGTTCGGCAGATTTCTGCGCTGCGGAGTTCCGAAAACTCCCGAGCAGGACGAGATTGTTACACTCATGCAGTACGGCGTTTCAACCGTTATTGACCTGCGCGGCAACTGGGAGAGCGAAACATATCCCTCCGTTTTCAAATTTCTTGACGGAGTAGATTATCACCATGTGTCTCTTTTTGAGGCGAATGTGGCTGTCAGTCAGAATTCCACGCTTACGATTGCCGAGTCATATCAGCACGCGGTGGAGGACTACAAGAACAGCTACAGAAAAGTGCTTGAAATCATCGCCGACGCGAAGGACGGCTGTGTGCTGTTCAACTGCTATTTCGGCAAGGACAGGACGGGAATTCTCGCCGCTGTTCTGCTCAGCCTTGCGGGTGTTGCGTGGGAGGATATTATCGCCGATTATCAGGTGTCCTACACCTACATTCTCCCGTTTATTCAGCGCGCGAGAGCGACGCACGATGAGTCAATGTGGGAGACGAACGATGAGAATTTCAAAAGCGACGCGGACACATTGGCATCGCTTATAAATTATATGAATAAGAAGTACGGCTCGGTTGAGGGCTATGTGAAATCCGCGGGTGTGAGCGACGAAACGATTGAGAAAATCAGACGCAGATTTTTCTGATTTTCCTTGACAAAGAAGCAAAAATATTTTATAATCATAAGGTCGTGAAGAAGTGAATAGT
>JAZUFU010000007.1:0-3169 GCA_045640865.1 Acutalibacteraceae bacterium
ATTGTCGTTGAAGATTGGCAGGATGGTGGAAGTTACGAGATAAGCCTATAAAGCACAAGGTGAGTAGCCACTTTTCCATCTGTATCGTATAAAAAGGCACTCCAAGTAATAAATTTGAAACACTACCGCAGATTCGTAAGAACCTGCGGTTTTGCTTTTTTAATATGTTTAAAAAATCGTATAACAGGCGTAGCTGAAAAACAATTCGTCTTTAAGCATCGCCCTTGAAAAATTAAATAAATGATGATATATTTATTTCGATAAATCAGAATTTATAGTCGGGGTAACTGTTATCTGTTTCGCCGCACTGTGCTTGAGCTTTAACAGTTATCTGATTTTTTCTCTCGGTAACCCCCACCGTCAAAATCATAGATTTTGCCACCTCCCCCAAGGGAGGCTTCATATCAGCAAATCACGGAGATTACCGTAATTTTCAAAACGGGCGATTCGTGAATCGCCCCTACCGCCGAGGATTGAAGATTGTTCGGGATTTCATAAATTCGGGTGCGGGTGTCCCGCCCTCAATTATTCATCAGCGAAGCGACTTCATTATTCATTCGTGCTGAGCACGCAAATCCCTGTTTATTGAGCAAAAAACTACCCGCCGGAAAGAGGACGAATCTTTTTTCGACGGGTGTTGTTTATATTTATGCTTATTCAGCTTTCATTTTGTGGAATTTCTCAAGGTTTTTCTTTGAAAGATTATATCCGAAAATCAGAAGCAGCGCCATTGTTCCGAACATGATTGCGGGAACAAGAGTTGCGAGGGTATAAAATCCGCCGACAACCTCTGCACTCTGACCCTGCTCAACCGCATTGACATCGTAGCCGATAGCCATAAGCGCAAGGGACGAGCCTGCGCCTGCGATTGTGTGGCCGATTTTTCTTACAAAGTTGTAAATCGAATAAACCGTGCCCTCTTCTTTTCTTCCGCATCTGAATTCGTGATAATCCGTAACATCCATAACCATTGCCCATACCTCAAGCGTCATGAAGGTCTGACCCATACCGCTGAAGAACAGCATCGCAAGGAAAATGTAGGGATTCTTTGCGAGCGGAGTGAAGCCGATGAAATACATTATGAAATTAACCGCTGCCGCAAATGCCATGCCTGCACCGCAAAGCTCCTTTTTGCCGAAACGGCGGACAAGCTTGCCCATGGGCAGAATAAGAACTGCCATCGGAAGATAAGTGCAGATTGTAACGAAGATATAAAGCTCAGGCTTTACAAAATAATCCTTGAAAAGGTAGTTGTAAACCGTCTGAGTGTACATCTGCGAAGCGATAAGGAACATTGAAGCAAGGCTAAGTGTAACAAACGGACGGTTGGTTACAAGAGACTTCAGCGAGCCGAAGAAGCTGTACTTTTCGGTTTTCTGCGCAGGAGAAACGGTAATGCGCTCCTTGGTAAGGAACGTGTGGAGGAAATAAACGCCGACGGAAAGCACCGCGAGAACAGCGACGCAGGCGGAAAGCTTTCCCGAATCGAGATACTTGACATTTGTTTCAGCGTTCACAGAATAAACGAGCATGGGCAAAATCATCATTGCGGGCAGACCGCCGATGCCCGAGCCGATACTGCGCCAGATTGAAAGGGACGAGCGTTCGATTTCATCGCTGGTTACTGCCGAGGCAAGCGCGCCGTACGGAATATTTGTGCCTGTGTACATCATGCCGTAGAAGATATATGTTACGGTCGCGAATATGAAATACTGCGTCTCGGAAAGTCCGGGGATTTTGGTGAACATCAGCACAGCCGCAACGGCAAGAGGAATTGACGCTCCGAAAATGTACGGACGGAAGCGGCCGAAGCGTGTCGGCTTGCGCGAATCTATGAAGCCGCCCCACATCGGGTCATTTATGGCGTCCCATATACGGGCGACGAGCATCAGAATTGTGATTTTTTCAAGCGGGATATGCAGAGAATCGGTGTAGAACATCTGAAGAAATGACGAAACAAGTGAAAATGTCAGAACTCCTCCGAGGTCGCCGAGAGCATAGCCGAACTTGTCTTTGATTTTTATACCGCTGGTTGATGTGTCCATTATCCTGCCTCCCTGTCAGCAGTTTTTCTTAAGTATATCATTCCGCTTTGCTGTTTGTCAATTTGTAATAACGGTTTTCAGACTTTTTCACGCTGTTATATAAAAACAGAGCTTCCGTGCCTTTTATTTATGCCCGACCGCAACGGCTGCGCTGTGTAAAAAGTCAACCTGCAGAAAAAGTTGACTTTCCGAAGCGAGCATTGTAAAATATGAATAAAAAAACTGATATTGATTTGGAGCGTGGAGATAAAATGAAAAAAATTACAGCAATACTTTTATCGTTGGCGATTATTTTATCTGCGGTGTCTGTAACGGCGGTAGCGGCGGACGAAGCCTTGCCCGACTCAGCGGCGGTAACTGCCGAGGCGGACGGATTTTTTGACAGGCTGGTGAACGGTCTTGAACGGCTTTATGAGGCAATCTGTCAGAGCTTTGATAATATTTTCGGCGCCTGCGATAAATCGGTAAATCTGAACCTGAAAAACGCTGAGAAAGAAAATGTTCCTGTCGGCACATGGTGGTGGTACACCGATGACATTACCAACGGGAACTGCGACAATTATCTTAACTTTTTAAAGAAAAACAATGTTTCCGAAATTTATCTTTTCGGTGAAGCCATGGGATATAACGTCCCCTTTGACACAATCCGCGGATTTATTAAAAAATGCAGCTCAATGGATATTCGCGTGGCGTATCTCGGCGGTGAATATTACTGGATTGATGATTACGCAGCTTACGACAGAATTATCAACACTCTGATTGAATATCAGAACGAAGCGGCTGACGACGAAAAATTTTACTCAATTCATCTGGATTTAGAGCCTGCTCAGCACCCCGATTATCAGGAAAATTCTCAGGAAATAATGCAGAGATTTGCAGATTTTCTAATAAATAAAGCGCGTCCGTCCGCGGACAATACAGGCTTGCTTCTGGAGTGGGATATTCATTCGTTTCTTGAAACCTTTACGGTAAACGTGAACGGCGAGGAGAAAAACCTCTGCGAACTGTTTTTTGAAGTCTGCGATTCAATCAACATCATGTCATACAACGAAGACGCGGACAGAATCATCAGAATGACAAAGGACGAAATATCATACGCCAAAAAGCATCACACAAAGGTGTCT
>JAZUFU010000008.1:0-8560 GCA_045640865.1 Acutalibacteraceae bacterium
TAATTCACAAAGCCGTTGACTATCAGCAGCACATCAACATAGACAGGCATAAAAATCACCTCTGCGAAAATTATATTCCGCAGAGGTTAAAACTTTTGTCGTATTCGGTTATTTAATCTGAGTTATTTTGTCGCCCTTGACGATGAAAGCGTGCTGAGCCTTGTCGATAAGCGGATAGTCATTTTCGGGCGAGTCGGTGTAGAAATTCTCAATCTCCGCATCGCCGTAAAACTCAAAAAACGCCTTTAATTTGTTGTCTTTAAGGCAGATTCGCTCGAATTTGCCCGTTTCTCTGTTGACAGTGGTGCTCAAAAGGTACTTTATGCCGAGTCGTTTGCAGATTTCGTTCATGGTGAAATCGGGCGAAGCGGTGATAATAAGGTCGTCCTCTTTCTGAATTTCCTTATAAAACGGCTTGATTTTGTCCATGTGCCCGTCCCAGAAATTTTTGGGATCGTTCTCGCGGTCAACGAATTTTTTGGACTCGCTTTCGATAAGCGGAACATATTTCTCAATCATTTCGTTTATGGAAATCTTGCCCTTTTTGTATCTCGCAAAGCCAATTACAACCGTCGGCAGCAGCTTAATCAGCCACGGGTTCTTTTTGAGATAAAAAATAAAGAGGTCGAATGTGCTTTCTCCGTCATAAATCGTGTTGTCAAAATCATATACGTTCATTTTTTCAGCAGCCTGTTCCTTTCTTTGTAATCGGGCATATATTTTTCGATAAGCTGATAAAACTGCGCCGAGTGGTTGTGATGCACCGTGTGAGCAAGCTCGTGAACCACCACATAATCCACGGCTTCTTGGGGTTTCTGCATCAAATAAAGCGAGTAGCAGATTCCGTTTTTGCCGCTGCAAGAGCCATAGCGCGTCTTTGCCGAGGTAATCTTGACGGAGGTGTATTCCACGCCCATGATTTTCGCAAAGTACGCCGTTCTTTCGGGCAGATATTCTTTTGCTCTGCGGCGAAGCTCTGCGATTTCCTCCGCTGTCGGCTCGGGATTTTTCGCGTTCTCAGCCGAAATTTTCGCAAGATTATTTTCAATCCACTCATCGTGAGCCGCGACGAACTCATCAATCTTCTTTTTTGAAAGATGAAGCGGCGCGCGGACGATGATTTCACATTTGCGGTTAATCTGCAACGCGAGCGTTTTCCTTTTGCTCCGTTTTAAAATGTATTCACGCATTTTATCACCGAAGATTATTTTACATCTTCCTGCCGCTTAATTCAAGAGAAAACGGGCAACAAATTTTTATAAAAATAAAAAATTTCTATATAAAAAATGAAACAAGTATGATATAATATTTAATTACGGGTTGAGAAAATCACTTTTTTAAGTCAGCAGTTCAACAAAAAAATATATGTTTTATTATATATTTTTCACAAAGCTATTGACTTTATCGTGTTATCGTGCTACTATGCTAAAGTGATTTTAAACCGCAAACAATTATCGGAGGAAAACTGACAATGACAAACGATTTTCCGTTAAAAGCAAACGAAAACATAATTTTTCCGCTTCGCTCCCTTTACGATTCCTACGGCTACACTCATTACAAAATGAGCAAGTTTGAGGAATACGACCTTTACTCCAAAAACAAGGACTTTCTTGTTTCGGACGGGGTTATCACCTTCACGGACACGGACGGCAAGCTCATGGCTCTCAAGCCTGACGTTACTCTTTCCATTGTGAAAAACACAAAGGATTCCGATGCGCCGCTTCAGAAGCTCTATTATAATGAAAATGTTTATCGTGTTTCCAAAAGCACGCATACATTCAAAGAGATTATGCAGGCAGGTCTTGAGTGCATAGGTGAAATCGACTCCTACTGCATTTTTGAGGTGCTGAGCCTCGCGCTCAAGAGCCTTATGACAATTTCTGAAAACTGCGTGCTCGATATTTCAAATCTCGCGCTTCTCATGCAGGCGGTGGATTACGCAGGTATCCCCGACAGCGAAAAGAGCGACGTTTTCCGCTGCATCGGTGAAAAAAATCTTCACGAGCTGTCGGAGAAATGCGCGTCTCTCGGCGTATCAGAAGAAAAATTTGCTGTTCTGAAGGGACTTGTTTCTCTGCACGGAACGCCCGAAAAGGTGCTCCCCGAGGCAGAAAAGCTCCTCTCCCCTGTCGGCTGTGAGGACGAGCTTTCCTCATTCGTTAAAATCATTGACGCTCTGCCGAACAGGGAGAAAATCAACATTGATTTTTCGGTTATCGACAATGTGCATTATTATAACGGAATCGTTTTCAAGGGCTTTATTCAGGGCGTGCCGAACAGCGTGCTTTCGGGCGGTCAGTATGACGCGCTGCTTAAAAAGATGAAGCTCAAAAAGGGCGCGATTGGCTTCGCGGTTTATCTTGACGCGCTGGAGCTTTTCGCCACGCCGAGAAGCGAATACGATATCGACACCGTGCTTCTTTACGGCAAAGAAACTCCGTTTGACATTATAGAAAAGCAAGCAAAGGCTTTAAGAGAAACAGGCAGTGTGCTTGCGGTGGAAAAAATCCCCGAAAACATAAAATACAGACAGCTTGTGGATATTACGGACAGCGAGGTGAACTCAGTTGAAAACAATGCTTAATGTGGCTCTGCCAAAGGGCAGACTCGGCGAAAAGGTTTATGATATGTTTGAAAAGGCAGGCTATCCGTGCCCGTCAATCAAAGAGGTCAACAGAAAGCTCATTTTTGAAAATGAGGAATGCGGCGTGCGTTACTTCTGGGTTAAGCCGTCCGATGTTGCTATTTATGTTGAGCGCGGCGCGGCGGATATCGGCGTTGCAGGCAAGGACATATTGCTCGAATACGAGCCCGATGTTTATGAGCTGCTCGACATGAAATTCGGCAAGTGCAGAATGGCTGTCGCGGCGAAAAAGGATTTCAGAGACGACACAAGCAGAACGCTTAAAGTTGCGACGAAATTTTCAAATATCGCGAGCAGATATTATCTCTCAAAGGGCAGAGATATTGACATAATTCACCTTAACGGCTCAATCGAAATCGCGCCGATTCTCGGACTTTCGGACGTTATTGTTGACATTGTCGAGACAGGCACAACTCTTAAAGAAAACGACCTTACGGTTTTTGACACGATTGTTCCGATAAGCGCAAGGTTCATTTCAAATAAATCAAGCTACAAATTCAAAAGCGAAGCGATAGACAAGCTCGTTTCTGAGCTTGAGAAACAGGTGGAGGGTAAAAATGATTAAGATTTTAAAATACGGTGAGGTTTCCAACGACGAGATTTTTGCTCGTGCCGTTCCCGCGGTGAATGTTGAGGGAATCGTTGCGGAGATTATAGAAAATGTCAAGGCTAACGGCGACAAGGCTCTTTTTGAATATTGCAAAAAGTTTGACAAGGCTGAGCTTAGTTCACTTCTTGTTTCTGATGAGGAAATTGAGGAGGCTGTCAGCTCCGTTGAGCCTGTTTTCCTTGAAATTCTCGAAAAAGCGGCGAAGAATATAAGAAAATTCCACGAAAAGCAGGTAAGAAACAGCTTCATCATAAATGACGAGGACGGCATTGTTATCGGTCAGAAAATAATTCCCGTTGACCGCGCAGGTCTTTATGTTCCGGGCGGCACGGCGGCTTACCCGTCAACCGTGCTTATGGACTCAATCCCTGCCAAAATCGCAGGCTGTAAAGAGGTTGTTATCGTTACGCCTCCCAACGCCGAGGGCAAGGTCAACCCCGTTATTCTCGCGGCGGCAAAGGTCGCCGGTGTTGATAAAATCTTCAAGGTCGGCGGCGCGCAGGCAATTGCCGCGCTTGCTTACGGCACGGAGAGCATTCCGAGAGTTGACAAGATTGTAGGCCCCGGCAACGCGTTTGTTGCCGAAGCGAAAAAGCAGGTTTTCGGCAGAGTTTCGATTGACATGATTGCAGGCCCGAGCGAAATTCTCATAGTTGCCGACGGCGAAACAAATCCCGCTCACGCGGCGGCTGACCTCCTTTCACAGGCGGAGCACGACAAAATGGCGTCTGCGGTGCTTGTTACTGACTCTTATGATTTGGCAAACGCTGTAAGCACGGAGCTTGAAAAGCAGATTCCGATGCTTGAACGCGCGGAAATTGCGAGAGCTTCAATCGACAACAACGGCAAAATTATTGTTGCCGACACGCTCGACAAGGCGATTGACATTGCGAATGAAATTGCTCCCGAACACCTTGAGCTGTGCGTTTCTCAGCCGTTTGACTATCTTGATAAAATCCGCCACGCAGGCTCGATTTTCATGGGCAGAAACTGCCCCGAGGCGTTGGGCGACTACTTTGCAGGGCCTAATCACACGCTTCCCACAAGCGGAACGGCGAAATTCTCAAGTCCGCTTTCAGTTGACGATTTCGTCAAGAAAACGCAATATACCTACTACACAAAGGACGCGCTTAAAAAAGTTGCGCGTGATGTTGAATACTTCGCGAAAGCCGAAGGTCTCACCGCCCACGCAAAGAGCGCGGTTATCCGCATAGAGGAGGACGAAAATGAGTAAGTTTTTTTCTCAGAAATATGAAAAGCTTGTGCCATACACCCCCGGCGAACAGCCGAAGGACATGCAGTATGTGAAGCTTAACACCAACGAGTCTCCGTTTTCTCCCTCCCCTCTTGCGCAGAAATACGCCAAGGAAGCGGCGGAAAATTTACAGCTTTATTCCGACCCCGAGTGTCGCGATTTAGTCAAAAAAGCCGCCGAGTATTTCGGCATTGAAAAGGACGAGATAGTTTTTGTCAACGGCTCGGACGATATTCTGAATTTTGCGTTCATGGCGTTCTGCGACAAGGACACGCCTGTTGCTTTCCCGAATATTTCCTACGGCTTTTATCCCGTTTTTGCGGAGTTCAACGCCGTGCCTTATGAGGAAATTCCGCTTAAAGACGATTTCACAATAAATGTTGAGGATTATATCGGCATAAACAAGACAATTTTCATTGCCAACCCCAACGCTCCTACGGGCATAGCTCTTCCCCTTTCGGATATTGAGAGAATTATCAAGAGCAACCCCGACAATGTGGTTGTCATTGACGAGGCTTATGTTGATTTCGGCGCAGAAAGTGCGATTTCGCTTATTCACAAATACAATAATCTTCTTGTTACGGGCACTTTTTCAAAATCCCGTTCAATGGCAGGCGCAAGGCTCGGCTTCGGCATAGCCTGCAAAGAGCTTATTCAGGATTTGAACACTGTCAGATATTCCACCAACCCCTACAACATCAACCGCATGACAATGGCGGCAGGCATAGGCGCGTTAGAGGACGACGAATACTTTAAGAAAAACTGCGAAGCAATTAAAGCTAACCGTGCGTGGACGGTCGCGGAGCTTCAGAAGCTCGGATTTTCCGTTCTCGATTCCTCGGCAAACTTTGTTTTTGCAAAGCATAATGAGCTCGACGGCAAGGAGCTTTACCTCACGCTCAAAAACATGGGCATTCTTGTGCGCCATTTTGATAAAGAGCGGCTCACTGACTACAACAGAATCACAATCGGAAGCCGTGAGCAGATGAAAACGCTCATTGACGCTCTGAAAAACATAACGGAGGCGAAAAAATGAGAACCTCAGAAATAAAAAGAACCACCGCCGAGACGGATATTTTTCTTTCGATAAATCTTGACGGCAAGGGCGACAGCAAAATTGACACGGGCTGCGGCTTTTTTGACCACATGCTGACGCTTTTCGCAAAGCACGGCAGATTTGACCTAACCGTTACCTGCAAGGGCGACACGAATGTTGACTATCACCACACGGTTGAGGACATAGGCATCACGCTCGGCAAGGCGTTCAGCGAAGCTCTCGGCGACAAGCGCGGAATTATCCGATACGGCAACATGATATTGCCGATGGACGAGGCACTTATCCTCACGGCTGTCGATATTTCGGGCAGAGATTACCTCGGCTATGAGCTTGACATTCCCACCGAAAAGGTCGGCGATTTTGACACAGAGCTCTGCGAGGAATTCTGGCTCGGCTTTGTTCGCAACGCGAATGTTACGCTTCATATCCGTCAGCTTGCGGGCACAAACTCTCACCACATAATTGAGGGTGCGTTCAAGTCGGCGGCAAGAAGCCTTAAAACGGCAGTTAAAAAAGACGCGGATTTCGCTGATGAAATCCCGTCAACAAAGGGAGTTTTATAATGATAGCCATAATTGATTACGGAGTCGGCAACCTCTTTTCGCTCACAAGCTCGTTTGCGGCTATCGGCGCGGAGGTAAAGGTTACAAACAAAAAGGAAGATATTGAAAGTGCCGACAGAATTATCCTCCCCGGCGTCGGCGCGTTTGAGGACGCGGCGAAAAAGCTCAGAGAATCGGGACTTGTCGATGTCATAAATGCTCAGGCGGCAAACGGCAAGCCGCTTATGGGAATCTGTCTCGGCATGCAGCTTCTGTTTGACAAGAGCTTTGAATACGGCGAACATGATGGTTTGGGTTTCATAAAGGGAAATGTCAGACCGATAACCGATGTTATTCCGTCTGATTATAAAGTTCCTCACATCGGCTGGAACGCACTCCAGTTCAAAAAGGAAAGCCCGCTGTTCAAATACATAAACAACGGCGATTATGTTTATTTTGTTCATTCGTTTTACGCCGCGGACTGCGACGAAGCCGTTACCGCCGTCAGCGAATACGGCGCGGAGCTTACCGCCTGCGTGGAGGACAAAAACATTTTCGGCTGTCAGTTCCACCCCGAAAAAAGCGGTGAAGTCGGACTTAACATACTCAGAGCGTTTGCCGAGATGAAGGAGGGAGACTTATGCTGATTTACCCCGCGATTGATTTGTTTGAGGGCAAAGCGGTCAGGCTTTTCAAGGGCGACTACGCTCAGATGACCGTCTATAGCGAAAATCCTCCCGAAATTGCGCTTGATTTCAAGGCGTGCGGCGCAACGCACATGCACATTGTCGATTTAGAGGGTGCGAAAAGCGGCACGACTCCCAACTTTGAAACGGTCTGCGCCATTAAAAAAGCGGGCGGTCTTTTCTGCGAGGTCGGCGGCGGAATTCGCAATATGGAAGTTATCGAAAAGTACATTTCGGCAGGTATCGACCGCGTTATTTTAGGCACAGCCGCCGTTACAGAACAGGGCTTTGTCGAGAAAGCCGTTAAGGAATACGGCGACAGAATTGCCGTCGGAATCGACATTAAGGACGGCTTTGTAGCCATAAAAGGCTGGACGGAAAAATCCGAGCTGACCGCTTTTGATTTCTGCAAAAAGATGCAGGACACAGGCGTTAAAACGCTCATTTGCACCGATATTTCACGAGACGGCGCGATGAAAGGCACGAACCACAGCCTTTATAATGAGCTTATGGAAAAATTCAGCATGCAGATAATCGCTTCGGGCGGCGTTTCGTCAATGGAAGATGTTGAACGCCTCGCGAAAAACAATCTTTACGGCGCGATTATCGGCAAGGCGTACTACACAGGCGCGATAGATCTTAAAAAGGCAATCGAGGTGGCAAAATGATAACAAAAAGAATTATTCCCTGCCTTGATGTCAGGGATGGCAGAGTTGTCAAGGGCATAAATTTTGACGGGCTTCGTGATGTTTCGTCCCCAGTCGCGCTCGCTGAATATTACAGCTCCTGCGGCGCGGACGAGCTGGTGTTTTACGACATCACCGCTTCGTCGGACGGCAGAAAGCTTTTCACGGAAATTCTCTGCGAAACAGCGAGAAAGGTTTTCATTCCGCTCACCGTCGGCGGCGGCATAAACTCCGTTGCGGATTTTGACCGCGTGCTCAAATGCGGAGCGGACAAGGTCAGCGTAAACTCGGGAGCCATCAGAAATCCGAGCCTCGTTTATGAGGCGGCGAAACTTTACGGCGACCAGTGCGTTGTGCTTTCGGTCGATGTCAAGCGTGTTGACGGCGTTTTCAGAGTTTTTGCCAAGTGCGGCAGAGAAAACACGGGCATGGAGGCTATCGAGTGGATAAAACGCTGTGTTGACAGCGGCGCGGGCGAAATTGTTGTAAATTCCATTGACACCGACGGCGTGAAGCAGGGCTTTGACCTTGAAATGCTCGACGCGGTGTGCAACGTGGTGTCCGTTCCCGTTATCGCTTCGGGTGGAGCGGGCAAGGCGGAGGATTTCATCACGCTTTTCAAGTCGCTTCCCAAGGTTGACGCAGGTCTTGCCGCGTCGATATTCCATTTCGGTGAAGTTAAAATTTCCGATTTAAAAAACCTCATGGCGGAGTCAGGAATACCCGCGAGGAGATAAAAGTTTTTTTGCAGGGGTTGGCGTCCCCGACAACCCGTATCTATCTCTTCACTATTACTTCTCGCTTCAAGTTCTACCCCTCCGACGCGGAAAGCCGCGCCACCTCCCCTGACAAGGGGCGGCTGTTTTGGCTCCCTCTGACGAGGGAGCTGTCAGCGAAGCTGACTGAGGGAGAGAAATCATAAAATCTCAACTCATTGCAACGGGCGATTGATAATCGCCCCTACAAGCAAAAATGGAAAAATGTACGATATTCGGACACGGGAGCGCAATGCGCTCCCCTACAGATTAATAAATATAACAGGGAGTTTTTTATATGATAAACATTGACGAATTAAAATTT
>JAZUFU010000009.1:0-6514 GCA_045640865.1 Acutalibacteraceae bacterium
CTGAGTATCAAGAGCGGAATGGCAATGAGTTGCAGAGATGTTTATGCTTGAAATTTTGGTACCGTTTTTCTCAGCAGAGTCAAGAACCTTTCCGCGGATAGCACGGATAGTACCTGAGCCAACGCCTAAACCGTCAACAACTGCAAGCACCGCAAGTCCGTCGCCCGAGTTATCGTCAATCGCAACAACACGAACACGCTGGTCATCTAAAACGCCCTGTGCCTTCGGTCCTTTTTTCAGATTCGGTGAGTTCTTTGAAGTAACTGACGCACTGTTTCCGATATAATATTTTCCTGCTTCAAAATCGTCGGGAATAATTGACGCTGAAGAATAGCCGAGGCTCCACTCTGCGCCGTCGGCAGGAGCTTTGCGGTAGGTATCGCGGCCTAAAAGAATGTTCTCTTTTTCGGGTGTGTAGTTCTTTATGTTCTCCCAGTCATAAACAGGTGTGAGACAGCAGATTACTTTTAAAATAACCTGCGCCAATGCGCTTAAGGTATTCGCGAAGCTGTGATAGAATGCCGCTCCCGCGCCGTGTGTTTCATACTGATTCACAAAGCCTTTTATGCTCAGATCAAAATCAGAAGTTGTGCAGGCAGGTTTCTGAACGGTTGCCGCAGAAGCCGCGGGAACTGAAACGCCGAATATCAGCGAAGCGCACAGGATAACTGCCAGAAGCTTTTTGAATTTTTTCATGTTCTTGCCCTCCGTTTTTTTATAAAATAAAATTTATACTGTCATTATAGTTTAGTTAATTAACGCTGTCAAGCTGATATTTATATTTATTATAAAAAGCTGTCATTGGTCAGTTGATTTCATTAACCTTATATGTTACACTGTTTTCGAGGTGATTTTATGAAAATGAAAAAAATACTGTCTTTATTCTTTGCAGTTCTTTTTATCGTTTCTGTTTTTTCAATATCGGCTCACGCCGAGGGAATCGGTGCCTGCACCCACATGGCTCAGGGACGCAGTCAGGAGCAGACCTGCGCGGCGGCCGTTGACGCCAGACTGCCCATTGTGCGCGATGAGGTGCACTGGTGGACGGTAGAGCCTGTAAAAGGTCAGCTCTCTTTGCCCGAACGCGCGAGCTGGACTGAAACAGCCACTCAAAACGGAATCAAGAGCCTTGTTGTGCTCAGCTTCGGCAACCCGATTTATGAGTTTGGTACAGCAACGCAGGCAGAGTTAGACGCAGGCGGCTTCCGCGACTGCATTATGCCCGTGCGCGACGGCAATCCCGAAACGACAGCGGACGACGAATATTTTGACGCATATATCCGCTATGTGGATTTTGTATCGAAATCACTGGCGGGCAAGATTGAGGCTTATGAAATATGGAACGAGCCCGACATTAAGGGCTTCAACACCAAGGACGCGACAGGCACGGATTACGCTGAGCTGTTAAAAGCGGCATACACCACAATCAAGCAAAATGACCCCGATGTTACCGTGCTCGGCGGCTCAATTGCATACCGCACAGACTTCCTTGACGAAATGATGAAAGCGGGCGCGGGCTCATACATGGACGGTCTTTCCGTGCACTACTATTTATCTAAAAGTGCTCCCGAAAAGCGTGCAAGGGAAAGACTTGACGAGTACAGAGATGTGCTTGTGAAATACGGCTATGGCGAAATGCCCGTATGGCTTACAGAGACAGGCTGGGCAAACAGCAATGTTGACGAGCAGACGCAGGCGCAGTACATCATCCGCAACGCCGTTTTTTATGATGAATTTCTGCTTGATTACGGCATAGAGGGACAGTACTTTAACTATGAATTACAGAACAGCAGCATCACATCAGATGTTCTGGGCGGTGAAGAGTACGAAAATTCCCTCGGGCTTTACAGAAACGACTTCACGCCGAAAATTGCGGCAGGAGCGGTAAGGACCTTTAACGCCTTAACGGCAGGCAAAAAGCTCACAGAGCTGGAAAGAACAAAATACGGGTTCTTTTATCAGAAATCCGCCTATGTCGCGACATATTCGCAAAGCGGTCAGACCGTATATACCGTCTGGGCGGAGTCGGATTTTGATTTAAAAATTGACCTCCCCGATGCGCACACCACTATTTATGACATGCAGGGCAATGTCATCGAGGATAACGTGCAGAGCGGAACGAAGCGCATCAGCGCATCGCCCTCCCCTGTTTATGTTGTATTTGATTCTGACATTGTGAATGTTGAGCAGACATTTTGTGAAAAAGTCATTTCATTTTTCAAGCTCATATTCAGAGTAATCGCCAACGGCTTTGTCGGATGGTAAACGATTGTAAATGAGACAGAACAAACCGCCGCACCGAGAGGTACGGCGGTTTTGTTATGTAGTGTTTTAAATAAAAAAAGATAATTAGTCTATGATATATCCAATTTTATTAACGCCGATAACACCTCTGCGAAGAACGGCTATATCAATAGTTTCATAATCCGCTCTGTTGACAGAATCAGATACCGAAACGGTATTTATACCTGTTTTCTTAACATTAGCTCTGGAAATCGGAATAGTTGATACTCCCATTTTTTTCAACACTTCATCGGGAAGTTCATAGTTCTGTTCTACAAGACCGAAACAGGTAAAACCTGTATCAACGCAAAAGGAAATAAATTTTTTCTTTCCGATATTATATAAGACTGCTATTGAACACCCCAAAAGACTTCCGATAGCATAACTTATTCCCGGCAGTTGTGGGAATAATGCCTGTGCGATAATTCCGCCGAGTTTCATACCTACCAGATAACCTGAAGATACCACCAATGTATCGGCAAAATGTATTCCCATTTCTTTTGATGTCATTTTGCCTGCGGCAACAAGAATACTGTCTTTAACTGTTCCGTAAATAATTGTAACAGCAACACCTACTATAGACGGATTGATGCCCACCAACGCTTCACCGAGCAATCCTTCCTGTATAGCCATTTCAACGCCATAAGCTATGGAACCCCTTAAAAAAGACTCTCCGCTTACTGTGATAATGGTTTTACCGGATTTTTTCAATCCGTTTATATCAATTTCACCGTGCTTAATCAAATAATCTATAGCTTTATATAATTCGGGTACTATCTGAGTTATAGCTGTTATTGATGCCGCGGTCAAGCCTGCTTTTAACGCCTGATTCAGATAATCAATTTTTACATGGTCTTGAAATGCATCTTTTACAATCCCATACTTTTCAGGGTCAAAGCCGTCTTTCTGTGCTTCTTTTGCAATTTTCTTTGATTCTTTTATAGTTAATTCCCGTGATTCAATGCCATTGTCGTCGGATATTTTGCTTACAAGATGTTTTTCTGTGTCAAAATGGGCATTTGATACATCGGGTCGATTTTCAATATTTTTTAAACCTTTACGATGAGCCGCAATTTTTGCATTTTCAACCTGTTCTGACGCAATCAGACGTTCCTGACCGGAATATTTAGGAGAACGGGTTTCACGGTTTAATGCTGCCTGAGCAACTTCGGCTTTTTCAGCATTATTATAGTATTTCAAGCTATATGATTTATCAAAATTGGTTGCTACATCGACACTTGCATATCCGTTTTCCTGTAATGTCCAAGCCCGATGCTCAGAGCCGGCTCTGATTGCTTCAATATTAAAAGTTCCTGCATGAAATTCTTCCGCAACAAATCCTTTTAACTGTTCTATCGGTAAATTCAAATGTGGATGCTCATTAATATTTTTTGCAAGCTCATCAATAGCAGAATTAATCTCTTGAATATGCTGATTATTTATATCGATAACTTTATTCTGAGCAAAGTTTTCAGCATAGTCAGTCGAAGCGCTGTACCCGCCTATATCAGAACCAAATATTTTTGACATAAAATCCCAACCGTATTTTACATCTTCAAATTTATTCATTTCAATCACCCTATATTCATAAAGGTATCAAGCCAATCGTTATAAACTTTGTCTATTCCGTAAAATAACATCTGTTTTTTAATAAAGATTCTGTCTCTGAACAGCTCGTCGGTTTTCTCTTTTGCGTCTTCATTAAATTTTTTCAAAACAAGACCGGCACCGTCAGCCTTTTCTTCAATGACAGCTTTAGCCTTTTTCAAAAAAGAGAATTTAGTCTTTTCCGCGGCGGATTCTTCGTACTGCAAATCATCTTCTATTTTGTTTTCAGAAACTGTGCCAGTGCTTTCATCAGATGCACTTGTTTTATTTTCAACTGACTTTTTAAATGATTCGGGAATAGATAACTTATCCAATTCTTCAAGAAATCTGTTGTATTCGTTTTGATCTGATAATACTTTCGGATCTGTAAACAATACTGCCTGAGGTCCTGCCCATCCAAACTTCACACCATACTCATCGAGCTTAACATCAATAACCGGTGTTAATTTATCTGTTCCTTTAATATCTCCGATGAACAACACCTTATCTGTTATATTTCCTGCTTTCTTTTGAGCGAGCCATACTTTCTCACTCCAGGCGACAATACCAATAGAAGTATCCCCTCTGCCAAATTCATCGTTATCACCCCTGGTATTTTTGCTGTTCACCAACTTTTTGAGTTGATTCACAAACATTTCATCCTTATATACTACAATAAGAGTTTTTGTCATATTAAACATTAATGTCATCCTTTCATTTTCAGAATATATAACCATTCGTGCCTGAAACATTATTACTTATATGATTGTACCATAAGTATAACATATTTTTTCAAAATAATCAAATAAAATAATTTTTTCAGAGACCTATATAGAGGACTTTACCTCCAAAAAACCAAACTTTTTCATCATTACCTCCCCTACCGTAAAAAACATTAACCAATATTATATTAGCAACAGGTTGTCAGTAAGATTGCTTTTGTTTATTATTCAAAAACTTCCGCGCATTTTTTGAGCTGATTGATTATATCAATTTTCTGAGGGCAGACGCTCTCACACTGACCGCACGCGATGCAGTCCGATGCTCTCGCTCCCTCTTCCGTTGTGCTTAAATACTCAGCCGTGCTTTCCTCTATTTTGCCTGTTGAAAGCTGGCTGTTTCTGATTTTGAAAATGTCGGGAATCGGAATGCTCTGCGGACAGCCCTCAACACAGTAACGGCAGGCGGTGCAGGGAACATCGCTTATTTTGTTAAACACGCTCTGCGCTTTTTTGATTGCCGCCTGCTCCTCCTCATTGAGGGGAACAAAATCTTTCATGAATGAAATATTGTCCTTCACCTGCTCAAGGTTTGACATACCCGAAAGAACCGTCAGAACACCGTCGAGCGAAGCGGCAAAACGAATCGCCCACGAAGCATAGGAAGCATCGGGATTAACAGCGTCAAAAATCTTTTTGACCTCTTCGGGCGGGTCCGCAAGCTTTCCGCCTTTTACGGGTTCCATGACAACGATTGACTTGCCGTGTTTTCTCGCCACTTCATACACTTCTCTTGATTTTACTTTCGGATTTTCCCAGTCCGCATAGTTAATCTGAAGCTGAACGAACTCAGCGTCGGGGTGCTCGGTAAGAAGCTTGTCAAGCAGCTCGGGGCCGCCGTGGAACGAAAAGCCGTAATGCTTTATTCTGCCCTTTGCTTTTTCTTCCTTAACAAAATTCCAGAGGTTGAATTTGTCGTATTTCTTATAGTTATCCTCAGTAAGTGAATGAAGCAGATAAAAATCAAGATATTCTGCTCCTGTGCGTTTAAGGCTTGTGTCAAGCTCCGCCTTCGCCATTTTTTCGGTGGGAACTTTTATGGCGAAAACCTTGCTCGCAAGAGTATATGAGTCGCGCTGATGCCTTTCCACAAGAGCTTTTCTCGTCGCCGTTTCCGAGCCGACATATACATACGCCGTGTCAAAATAAGTGAATCCGTTTTCAAGGAAAAGATCAACCATCTGCGATGTTTCCTTAACATTGATAACCGCGCCTTTTCGCGGCAGACGCATAAGACCGAAGCCGAGTTTTTTTATGTTTTCGCCAAAATATTTTTCGCTCATATAAATGCCCCCTCATTTTTCTGAAGATTTACGGTAATTATATCACCAATTAAAATAAAAGACAATATATATATTATTATACACGATGTTTTTTATCAGCATGAAAGCAATCTGAGCAATGATTATATTTCTTCTGATGTTGCAGGCAGATAAAAAATCGGTGGGCCCGATGAGCCCTCCGACGGTTAGGTTAGTTTATTTCATCCACAAAAATCCGAAGAAGAAAATGCGGATAATCCACTGAATTAACGGTGTTCTGACGGTTACGTTGCAGATATCGCTTTCTGTGTTGCCGTACTCGTCCGTAACAACGCATCTTATAGCTGTTTTGCCGTTTTTGAGCGCGTGAACTGTGCCGTTGCGGTCAACATCGGCAATTGACGGGTTGTAGGACTCGTATCTTACTGTGTAGTTTACGCCGTCGTCAGCTGTGATTTTCGGGTTAATCATCTTTGAGCCGTTGAGCTTCAGAGAAATATCCGAAACACGAATTCTTCTGACCGCGTTAATGAGCTGGCAGATTGCGTAGTGGCTGAAATGTGTTGTCCGGAATTCGACATAGCCGTTAACAACCGTGCAGGG
>JAZUFU010000010.1:0-3376 GCA_045640865.1 Acutalibacteraceae bacterium
CCGGGAGGTCGTCCCCTACAAGTTCTGTTTAAACCGTGCGGATTTACGGTAAAATTCAGACAGAACGCATACCGCGATAAGGCTGATGTCTGCGGCTGACAAAAGAAAATTATAATAAAATCTTGCAAAAACTACACGAAATGTGATAAAATTATCTTTGCAGGTGATAATATGAAGATTCAGGAATCAGCAGAAAACTATCTTGAAACCATTTTTGTTCTTAATAAACGAAACGGCCGCGTCCGCTCGATTGACATAGCAAACGAGCTCGATTTTTCCAAGCCCAGCGTCAGCGTTGCAATGAAAAATCTCAGAGAGCACGGCTACATTGACACGGACAAGGACGGGTGCATTGTTCTGCTCCCCGCAGGCGAAGAAATAGCTTTGAAAATCTATGAGCGCCACACCGCGCTGACGGATTATCTCACAGCTATCGGCGTAAGCCCCGAAACTGCCGCCGAGGACGCCTGCCGAATCGAACATGTCATCAGCGCAGAGAGCTTTGAAAAAATCAAGGCTCACGCAAAAAAACTTCAGCAAAATAAATAACGGAGGTCAAAATGAAAAAAGTAAAAAACATTCTCAGCATTATTCTTGCGGTTATTTTAACCGCGCTTACCTGCACAGCGGCGTTCGCAAAAGAGCCCTGCAAGTGCGGCAACACACCTGTAATTTTAGTGTCGGGCTTCGGCGCAACAACGCTTGTCAAGGTCAATTCTGACGGCAGCGAGGAGGTTGCGTTCCCTCCCGACCTTAACATAATAAAGGATTCAATCATCGACAATCTCGGCAAGATAGAAAAAGACAAGCCCCTTGAGTTCCCCGCAAGCGTGGTTACTCAGATTCTCGACCCTGTCAAGATGAACCCCGACGGAACATCTTACTACAACTTAAAGCCGATTTACTCCGCGGTTGAGGACACTTCACTTGAAGGCTTCAAGAAAAATGACGCGCTCAAATACGTTCCCTACACAGGCTCTGAGTTCCTTGACATGGAATGTATCGGCGAAAAAATCGGCGACGACCATGTTTTCAACTTCCTGTTTGACTGGCGAATTCCCAGCGACGATGTTGCCGACCAGCTCCTCAGCTACATTGAAGGCGTTCTTGACGCGACAGGACACGATAAAGTCAGCATTTACTGCCTCAGCCAGGGCAGCGTATGCGTCGCGCAGTACCTTTACAAATACGCCGACAAGGGCTATGTCGATAATGTTGTTTTCAACGACCCGATTCTTGAAGGCTCTGATTTCCTGACCGATATTATCACGGGCAGAACGGAATACAAGCTTACATACGGCGAGATTATCAGGCTCGTTGAGAACATTCTCCACACAGAAATTGAGCTTTCCGACATAGCCGAAATTCTCCCCGACGGCGTTGACACCATAGTTGAAATGGGCGCAACGCTCATAATCGTTCCCATGGTCAAAGATTCGCCCGCATACCTCGAAATGGCGACTAAAAAAGACTATGAGATGATTCTCAAAAATTACTACACCGACGAGGGCAACAACAAGCTCATTGAAAAGGTCAACAAGACAAGAAACGGCTACATGGCGGACATTGAGGGCACATTCAGAAACGCTGAGAAATACGGCACAACCGTTTCAATCGTCGCTTCTTCGGGCAAATCAATCGTTACGGGCAGTAAATATAACTCCGACTCAATCGTTAATGTTGATTATTCCTGCGGCGCATACACAGCCGAGTGGGGCACGACCTTCCCCGAGGATTATGTTCAGAAAAAGGACATCGGTCATGACTGCATTTCACCCGACAGAACCATCGACCTTTCCTGCGGATATATTCCCGAAAGAACGTGGATAATCAACGACCTTTTTCACGGCATGGTTGAGTGGGCTCCCAACTCATTCGCTCTTGTTGAGAAGCTTCTCTACACTCACGAGCTTAAAGATGCGTGGAGCAGCAGGGAGTTCCCGCAGTTCATGCAGAGCAACGACCCGTCGCAGAATGTTCAGGCAGTATTTGCCGACAGTAATTCGCTGAGCACCAGAACAGGCGGCAGCGGCAAGGTTGTCATCACAAATGTTTCATCTGAGGATATTCTCATAAATTCCGTTTCTGTTGACGGCGCAAACGGCGGCATGCCTTTCGTGCTCAAAAAGGGCGAGAACACAACCGTTACCGTTGACGCTTCGGCGGCAAAGAGCGGTAAAATAACCGTCAGCTACTCCAAAATTTCAAAGCCGGGCGTTGACAGCGAAAAGGTTTTCGGCTACTCGGTTAAGGACAATTACAGCGGCGTTGTTGTAAATCATGACGCGACTGACACTTCTGCTTCGCTTATTCAGCGTGTTTTCGGCTTCATTTGGAAGCTGTTCAACACGGCGGTAAGATATATCAAAGGTCTTTTCGGCGATTTAATCTCTAAAATAAAAGGAGCGTAAGCTATGGAAATCAAAATTATGTCTTTCAATGTGCTTTGCTACGGCCCCGACGGAATGTTCTGGACTGACAGAAAAGGCATGGTTGCCGACATTCTCAGAGAGAACAAGCCCGACTCTTTCGGTCTTCAGGAGTCTCACTATGACTGGATGCAGGCTGTAAGCGAGGCTCTGCCCGAGTACGCTTATGTAGGCGTAGGCAGAGATGACGGCGCACAGGGCGGCGAATTTTCACCCGTATTCTATCTCAAGGACAAGTATGACGTGCTCGACAGCGGCACATTCTGGCTTTCCGAAACTCCCGACACGCCCTCCTACGGCTGGGACGCTGTCTGCCGCAGAGTATGCTCATGGGCGAAGCTCAGAAACAAGGAGAACGGCACGGAGTATGTTCACATCAACACGCACCTTGACCATATCGGCCCGAACGCGCGCACAAACGGTCTTCAGATGATTCTCGACCACGCGGCGAAATTTGACGTTCCCGTTGTATGCACAGGCGACTTCAACTTCCGCGAGGGCTGCGAGCTTTACAAGCAGATGACCTCGGGCTGCCTCAAGGACGCGAAATACGCCGCTGAAGACACAATGAGCAATGTAACCTTCAACGCGTTTTATCCCGTTGTCAACAAGCCCGATGCGCCCGGTATAATCGACTACATCAACTTCTCAAAAGATGTTGATGTTAAGAAGTATCAGGTTATCATCGACAGACCCGACGGCAAATTCCCCTCAGACCATAATCCTGTAATGGCGATTGCAGAAATCTGAAAATGGATGGGACTGTTGCATTTAGCGCAGAACAAAAAGCAAAAAACAGATAAAACAATAAAAGATGGTTCTGAAAGCGAAAGCTGCTTTTCAAGACCATCTTTTTTGTTATTTTTTCTTTTGTTTAATTTTACTTTTCTAAGCTTTTTTTCGCCCTCGGAGTATCGCATACCCCGTCGGCCGAAGAAAACGCTTTC
>JAZUFU010000011.1:0-70289 GCA_045640865.1 Acutalibacteraceae bacterium
ACCGCTCGGGGCTTTATATTTGCGCTTATAACGGAAATCGGAAAGCGTGGCAAGGTTGTCGTCAACCTTGAAAACCACATCGCCGCCCTTGCCGCCGTCGCCGCCGTCGGGACCGCCCGAGGCAACATATTTCTCTCTGTGGAAAGAAACAGCACCGTTGCCGCCGTCCCCTGCCTTTATTTTAATTTTCGCTATATCAACGAACATAAATAAGTTTACCTTTCAGTTTATTATAACTGCGCTCTTGCCGCCTTGATGTTGGCAACAAATTTCTTTGCAGTTTCAGTAATAAGAGCGTAGTCCCCTGTCTTTGCGCCCGCGGTGAGTGAGCTGCCTGCGCCGACTGCAACCGCGCCGGCTTTAATCCACTCGCCTACGTTGTCGGCATTAACGCCGCCTGTGGGCATCATCTTAGCGTAAGGGATAGGACCTCTTATATCCTTAATGATTTTCGGTCCGTACAAATCGCCCGGGAAAACCTTGAGAATATCCGCGCCTGCTTCCATAGCCATAATGCCCTCGCGGACTGTCATTATACCAGGCATAACGGCAACTCTGTAACGATTGCACATCTTAACGGTTTCAAGGTCAAAATAGGGGCTTACAATGTACTGCGCGCCGCTGAGAATAGCGATTCTCGCTGTTGCGGCGTCCATAACCGTACCTGCGCCGAGAATAATCTGGTCAGGTGTGTATTTCTCGGAAAGCTGTTCAATAACTCTGTCTGCATGAGGAACTGTAAAAGTCAGCTCGATAGCCGCAACTCCGCCCTCGATGCAGGCGTCAACGATTTTTTCAGCCTTTTCTGTATTTTCTGCACGGACAACGGCAACTATACCGCAATCCTGAATTTTCATTAAAACCTGTTCTTTATCCATAATAATTCTCCTGTTATCTCTGAACTCTTGCGCCCGCGCCGCCGACAATTCGCTCAACCTCAGTTTTTGAAGCCATTGATGTGTCGCCGGGTGTTGTCATGGCAAGCGCACCGTGAGCTACGCCGTAATTAACAGCTATCTGAGCGTTGAGAGTTGTCATAAGTCCGTAAATGAGACCTGACGCGAAGCTGTCGCCGCCGCCTACTCTGTCATAAATTTCAAGCCCGGGCATATTAAGTCCGTTATAAATCTTGCCGTCAGCCCAGCAAATCGCGCTCCAGTCATTGACCGTGGCGGTTTTAACCGTGCGGAGGGTTGTCGCAATAACCTTGAAATTCGGATAAATCTTAACGGCGTTTTCAACCATCTTATAATATCCGTCAATGTTAAGCTCCTTGAGGTTTTCGTCGTTGCCCTCAACCTCAAGACCGAGGCAGGCTGTGAAGTCCTCTTCGTTGCCTATCATGACATCTATATATTTCGCGATTTCCTTGTTGACCTGCTGTGCTCTTTCCTTGCCGCCGATGTCTTTCCACAATGACGGACGGTAGTTGAGGTCATAAGAAACGATTGTGCCGTATTTCTTGGCGCATTTAACCGCTTCGATAACAACCTGAGCGGTTGTGTCTGAAAGCGCGGCGAAAATTCCGCCTGTGTGAAGCCATCTTACGCCGAGATTGCCGAATATGTAATCCCAGTCAATGTCGCCTGTTTTAAGCTGGGAAGCAGCTGTGTTGCCTCTGTCCGATACGCCGACAGCTCCTCTTATGCCGAAGCCGCGCTCTGTGAAGTTAAGACCGTTTCTGACATTTCTGCCGATTCCGTCATACTTAACCCACTTGATAAGCGATGTATCAACGCCGCCCTGGAGCATGAAATCCTCAACAAGTCTGCCGATTTCATTATCCGCAAGAGCGGTAACAGCGGCGGTTTTAAGCCCGAAACAACGGCGAAGTCCTCTTGCGACATTATATTCGCCGCCGCCCTCCCATACTCTGAAAGAGCGGGCGTTTTTAATTCTGCCGTCGCCCGGGTCAAGGCGAAGCATAATTTCGCCGAGTGAAATCATATCAAACGCGCAATCCTCGCGTTTTTTTAACTGCAAATTCATAAAATTCCCTCCTCAATTATGAAACAACCTTATAGGGTATATTGTTGTCAATCGCGTACTGCTCACCTGCTGAGCCCTCAAAGACACTGAGAGTAACCTTATCGGGGTTGGATTCATCCATAATCGTAACAATTTCCTCACCGATTGTCTCAACACTTGCGGGAATTGTAAGGTCATGGAGGTCGTCCATATCATAGAAAGCTCTCTTGTCGATTTCCTTGACAGTTGACGGAATCTTGACATAAGTGATATATCCGATTTCTCTGAAAGCGTCCTCACCGATTTTGGTAACGCCCTCAGGAATGATGAACTCATACGTTCCGTCAAGAATCTTGAACGCGCCCTCGGGAATCTCCGTAATAGTGTTGTCGGTAAAAGTAAGCTCCTCAATGCCCGCGCAGTTGGAGAAGCAGTATTTGCCTATTGATTTGAGCTTGTCGCCGAAATTAATTGAGCCTACGATACAGCTGCTCATATAGAAACAATAATCGCCGACTGTTACAAGAGAATTCGGAATTTCAATCTGCTGAAGAGTCAGACAATAGCTGAAAGCGTAATCGCCGAGGTTTTCAGTTCCGTCGGGGATTTTATATGTGTGCTTCGCTCTGCTCGAAGGATACGCAACGATAGTTTTCTTATCCTTTGTGAAAAGAACATCGTCCTGTACGGTATATGCGTCGCAGTCCTTGAGTGTGTATTTTTCAATACTCTCACAATAATTAAAAGCGGTCGGTGAAAGTTCCTTCAATGTTGAGGGAAGATTTACTTCTTTAATTGCTTTTCTGTTTGCAAAAGCATACGCGCCGATTTTTTCAACTTTATTGAATTGTATCGTTTCGATATTGTCAAAATTATCTTCGCCTGTGCCGTCATAATCTCTGTAAAAGCTGTATGCTCTGACATTTCTGACGCTGTCGCTGAATTTGACATCTTTTATATATCTGCCGTAGGGATAATCAACGAGCGTTTTTTCGTCTTTGGAGTACATAACGCCCTCAATATCCTTAAAAAACTGATTTTTTGCAGAAACAGTGATTCCTTCAAGGAGCTTACAGCCCGAAAATACCTTAAAGCCGTATTTTTCAAGGGCGGCTGAAAGAGTAACCTTCTGAAGCGTTTCGCACTGATAAAACGCGCTGTCTTTTATCTCGGTAACTGTGTCGGGGATTTCAATTTCACCAAACGAAATACAATAATTGAACGCTTTTTCGCCAATCTTTTTAAGCGTTGAGGGCAGCTTCGGCGCAGGGAATGCTCTGCACTCGCTGAAACAATAGTCGCTTATTTCCTCAACTCCCTCGGGAATGTTGACATTAACGAGCTTTGTGCATTTCTCAAAGGCGTGCGCGCCGATTTTCTTGCAGGAATCGGGAAGTGTAACCGTTACAACATTATCACTTCCGCCGAAAGCATATTCGCCGATTTCCTCAACGCCCGACGGAACTTTATATTCACCGTCAGTTTTGCCTACAGGATAGTGAAGCAGAGCCTTACCGTCCTTTGAATAGATAATGCCTTTCTCGCTCTTATAGTTATCATTGCCGCCCGCAACAGTAAATGCCGCCAGCGAACCGTTGCCGAAAAACGCGCTCGGGTCGATAAACTCAACATTGCTCGGAATATCAACAATATCAATTGCGAGTGCGCTTTTACCTAATGCCTTTTCGCCGATACCCTTAACGGGCTTGCCGCCGAGGCGGTTCGGAATGGAAACACGGAAATCCTCGCCGATATATTCCTTTATAACGGTGTAGTCCTTATAAACATCATAAATAAAGCTCTTATTCTGCTTTGTGGATACAAAATCGGACTGAGCAAGACCGTCGCCGTTATCTTTTGCTTTCTGTTTGCATGAAGTGAACAAGCTCAAAATCAGAATCAGCGCTAAGCTTATTGAAATTGCTCTTTTCATATCATTAACTCCTTTTATAGGATTTACTCAAGGCAATACCGCACAATTCAGTTGAACCGATTGTGCGGTGCCGCCGTAAAATTATTATACGCCTGAGTATGCGTTGAAGCCGCCGTCAACAGCGATAGTTGTGCCTGTAACAAAGCCCGAATACTCTTTATCGCAAAGGAAAAGAAGTGCGCCCGAAAGCTCCTCGGGCTCGCCGAAGCGTTTCATGGGTGTTGCGGCAAGGATTTTGCCTGTTCTTGCTGTGGGTGTGCCGTCATCGTTCCAGAGAAGAGCTTTATTCTGCTGAGTTGAGAAGAAGCCGGGAGCGATAGCGTTTACTCTGATGCCCATATCCGCAAAATGAACAGCCATAAACTGTGTGAAGTTTGCAACTGCCGCCTTTGCCGCCGAGTAAGCGGGAATCTTTGTAAGCGGACGGAATGCGTTCATGGATGTAATCATGATGATACAGCTGTCCTCTTTCTCAGCCATGTCTCTTGCAAAAATCTGAGTGGGAATAAGAGTGCCGAGGAAGTTGAGGTTGAAAACGAAAGAAATTCCGTTGGGGTCGAGGTCAAAGAAAGTCTTAACATCGTCATTCTTTTCAATGAGGTCAATTTTTTCAAGAGTTTCCTTGCTTGTTGTGCCCTTGGGATTATTTCCTCCCGCGCCGTTGAGAAGAATGTCGCAGGTGCCGAACTTTTCGTTTACAATGTCTCTTGCGGCTTTCATGCTGTCCTGATTAAGAACATCACAGCCTACCGCGATAGCCTCGCCGCCGTCAGCGATAATTTCGTCGGCAACCTTCTGAGCCGCCGCTTCGTTAAGGTCAAGAACAGCAACCTTAACGCCCTGCTTTGCGAGTGTCTTTGAAAAGCCGCTGCAAAGCACTCCGCCGCCGCCTGTTACAACGGCAACCTTGCCTTTAAGATTTTCATGTATATTCATAATAAAAACTCCCTTTTATTTGTTCGCCTTTTCGCAGGCTTCCCATAAACCGTTGATGTAAGCCGCACCGAGGGCTCTGTCAAAAAGTCCATAACCCGGACGGGCAACCTCGCCCCATATCATTCTGCCGTGGTCGGGTCTGATGTAGCCGTCAAAGCCTGTTTCCTGTAAAGCCTTGACTATCTCATACATATCAAGACTGCCTGCCGAGGAAAGATGCGCTGTTTCGTTGAACCAGCTCTCTCTTATCTTAACATTACGCAGGTGCGCAAAGTAAATCCTGTCCCCTACTTCTCTTATCATCTCGGGAAGATTGTTGTTCGGGTCGCAGCCTAAAGAGCCTGTGCAGAATGTAAGGCCGTTATAAGGAGAATCAACGAGCTTTAAAAATCTTCTTAAATCGTCAATATTCTTGATAATTCTCGGAAGTCCGAAAATATCCCATGGCGGATCATCGGGATGAATCGCCATTCTGACATCACATTCCTCGCATACGGGGATAATTTCTTCAAGAAAATGCTTGAGATTGTTCCATAAATCCTCGGAGGTAATTCCGCTGTACTTCTTGAAAAGCTCCTTGATTTCGCCCATGCGCTCAGTTTCCCAACCCGGCATGGCGTAGCCGTTGGAGTTATCATCAATCTCCTTGAACATATCCTCGGGGCTCTTGCCCTCAATCTGCTTGCCGTTGTAGCAAAGGCAGGTCGCGCCGTTGCCCATATCCATTGCAAGGTCAGTTCTTGTCCAGTCAAAAACAGGCATGAAATTATAGCAGATAACCTTAACGCCCGCTTTGGAGAGATTTCTGATGCTTGTTTTGTAGTTTTCTATGTATTTTTCCGCTGTGGGAAGTCCGAGCTTAATATCCTCATGAATATTGACGCTTTCGATACATTCCATTGTAAGACCAGCGTCCTCAATTTCTTTTTTCATGTCCATGACCATGTCAAGCGGCCACGCTTCGCCCGCAGGGAGCTTATGAAGCGCGGGGACAATGCCTGTTACGCCGGGAATCTGCCTTATCTGCTCGAGCGAAACTGTGTCTTTGTCCGCGCCGAACCAGCGTATTGTCATTTGCATATAATTCACCTGTCTTTTTGTTTTATTTAAGATAAACAGTCTCTTTTTTGTCGGAGGATTCGTAAGCGGCAAGAAGCTCTAAAACAGCTCTCTTTGCCTGCTCAACTCCGATTGAAAAGCGTCTGCCTGTTTTGACGCAGTCATAAAAATCCGCAATAAGTCCGCTGTGTCCGCTTCCCCATTCAGATTTGCCGCCGCCCTTTTTCTGCTCATTCTCAGAGAAAAGAACCTCGACGCTGCCGTCTTTAATAAGGAAAATGTTGCTGCCCTCAAGCCTCAATGTAGTCTTTTCGGGGAAATTAAAATCAATAAGCGGCTGAGAGTTGACGCCTGCGGCTGTTGTCGCGTAATATACAGCTCTCGTTCCGTCCGTAAATCTGAAAAATACGTTTGCGGAGTCCTCAACCTCAATTTCATCTTTCAAGTGGAAATTTGAAACAGAAGCGTCAACAGAAAGAGTCTCTTTTCCGAGAAGATACATCATTAAATCGTGCGTATGAATTGCCTGATTTATCAGCACGCCGCCGCATTCCTTGTCTTTCGTGCCGCGCCATGCGTCAGCGTTGTAGTAGTCAGCGTCTCTTTTCCATGTAAGGAACGCTCTCGCTGACTGAATTTCGCCGTAAACGCCCGAATCGATAAGCTCTTTTGCGAAAATCGACGAGGAATTGTATCTGTTCTGGAAACAGACAGCTATCTGCGCCGAGGAATTCTTAGCCGCTTCTTCGAGCTGTTTTACGCCCTCAACGGACGTTGCGCACGGCTTTTCAAGCACAACATTTATGTTTTTGTTAAGAGCTTTGACCGCCATGTCAACATGGAGGTAATGAGGCGTGCAGATGTGAACCACATCTGCCGCTTCATTGTTTATCATTTCGTCATAATCAGTGTAAGCCTTACAGCCGAACTTCTCAGCGGTTTTCTCCGCTCTTTCGGGAACGATATCGCACACGGCGACAAGGTTTGCCCCGTCCTTCTTCATGCTGTCAATCGCGGCTAAATGGCACCTTGAAATGCCGCCGCAGCCTACAAGACAAATATTCATAGCTTTGCTCCCCCGCAATCAATAAGTGCTGCTCATGTCCTCATTGACTGTCTCTTTAACGTCCTTCTTCGCCTTTGAAGAAGCAACCTTTTCCATAAGTTTTGCATAGAAAACATCATCGTCAACGGGAAGAGAAACAGTTTCGCCCGTCCAGCTTGAAAGATGAGCCGCGTTGGAAATCATAAGGCCGTTGATGCCCTCTGTGCCGTTGGCAACAAGAGGAGTACCATGGAGTATATGAGCCGCAAAAGCGTTGAGAACGCCTGAGTGCTGTTCGTTCAGACCGTCGGTTTCAACGGGAACTTCTTTAATTTCAATTTTGCCGAAGCCCTCTTCGCTGTTTTTAAGATGAACGCTGAGCGGAGTGTCAAGAACCTCAAGAGTAATTCTCTCGCCGTCTTCAACAGTGAGCTTTGCTTTATCCATTGTGATTTCAAGACGGTTTGAGCCGGGATAATCGCCTGTTGTTGTTACGAATACGCCTGTTGCGCCGTTGGGATACTCAGCGTAGATTGAAACGTCATCCTCAACCTCGATGTCGTGCCATTTGCCCTCGTGGCAGAAAGCGCGAATCTTTGAAGGCATGCCGCAGATCCACTGCCATAAGTCAAGCTGATGCGGGCACTGATTAAGAAGAACGCCGCCGCCTTCGCCTGACCATGTTGCGCGCCATCCGCCTGAATTGTAATATGCCTGAGTTCTGTACCAGTCTGTGATAAGCCAGCTCACTCTGCGGATATCGCCGTATTCCTTGCTGTCAACGATTTCTTTTATCTTTCTGTAAACGCAGTTTGTTCTCTGATTGAACATCATTGCGAAAACCTTGTCGCTCTTTTCAGCCATGGCGTTCATTTCACGAACCTGCTTTGTATAAACGCCGGCAGGCTTCTCGGAAACAACGTGAAGTCCCTTGCTGAGTGCTTCCATAACAAGAGGAGGATGGAAATAATGAGGAGTCGCGATAACAACTGCGTCAACCTCGCCGCTGTCCATAAGCTCAGAAGCTGTGTTGTATCTCTTTGCCCACGGAAGATTTTTCTTTGCCCATTCGAGCTTTTCGGGGTTAATATCGCAAACCGCGGTAATTCTCATTTCTTTGATTTTGCCGTTGAGGAAGTTTCTGCAATGTGCGGAACCCATGTTGCCCATGCCGATAACGCCGAAGCGGATAGGCTGAGCAGCCTCAGCGCACTTGTGCATTGCGTCAGCGGCGGCTTTGAATGACTCCTTGTGAGAAGCATAGACATTCTTCATGCCCTTTTCGGTTTCGTCATCAGTTTCGAGAGCCGCAAGGCCGTCAAAAACCTTGAGGTGAGGCTCAAGAGAAAGAACTCTTACGCCTTTTTTCTGAGTGAACTTTTTAAGAAGCTCAACAACATTACCCTCGCCCTCGCCTGCGGGAACAACAGAACCGTCTGAGAACATAGCGTCCTTGATGTGGAAATACTCGATATAATCGCCGATTAAATCGTAAGCCTTAAGAGTGTCAACGCCGCACTGAACGAAGTTCGCGGGGTCAAATACGCCTACAAGACCTTTGACATTTTCAAGAAGATCCTTGCATCTTTCGCCGTTGTCGCCGTAAATTCCTTTTTCATTTTCGTGGCAGGGAATTATGCCGTTATCGTTGGCATAGTCAGCCATGAGCTGAACGCGGCGAATAACCTCGTCTCTGTACTCGTCATAGCTTTCGCCGTTATTGAAATAGAAGCTGAAAATTCTTATGTATTTCGCACCGAGAACCTTTGCAACCTGAACGGTGTTTTTGAATTTTTCAAAGTGCTCGTCAAAATCGTCGGTAATCTCAATTTTGCCGTAGCATGAGCCGATAGATGAAACGGCAATGCCGCCCTCTTCGTCAATAATCTTTTTCATTTCCTCAGCTTCGGCAACTGTGAAATTGTTGATTGATTTCTCGCCGAATCCGCGGAGCTCCATGTTTGTGATGCCGTTTTCTTTGCATGCCGCTATCTGAGAGCGAATATCTTTTCCGCCTGATTCATCGCAGAATGCCGAAAAAACAAAATGAGCCATAGTCTTATCCCCTTTTTGTAAATTTGCAAGTAATTGCATACACGGTTATTCTAGCACATTAAAATGTAAAATGCCATAGCAAACATCAATTATTTTCTTATTTTTATAAAAAAACTGCCGGAAAAAATGAAGCGGATTCAGAACAGAAGCACTGAATCCGCAAATATAAAATTTTATTTCGCCGTTACAACAACTGACGGGCTGTAATCATACAAAGGAAGCCAGCCGGCTGATGTTTTTACATGTGCTCTTAAAGTATGATCGCCGCGCGAATACATCTTGGTCTGAACGGTAAACACAAGCGTATCTCCGTCCCGAACAGCGGAATCTGACGCACTGAATGTTTTTTCACCCTCTGTGCCGTCATCAATAATAATCTGGAGCTTTGAAACATCCGTGTCGGTTACAACAGTGAGGGTTACATGGTCCATAACCCAAACAGTATCAGCCGAGGCTGTTATTGAGAAAACGCCGCTGTCCTTCAGTCTGTTTGAAATACCAATACTGAAGCCGTATTCAGGAGCTTCCCATTCGTTCTCGTGGGTTTTTACGATAACTCTATAATGGGCAGGTCTGATTTTCATTGTAAAATTCCAGACCTCATAGTCAAGCATTCTCGACAGATCAGAGCATTTTTCACTGTCGGCAGTGTAGCTTGTTATACCGCCCTCAATATCAGTTCTGCTGACGGTTACCGAGTTGCCCTCATCATCAACAAACTGAATTTTATAAGCTCTGCCGATTACGGTTACTGTATAGTTGTTTTCGTAATCGCCGACTTCATCATAAACCGCATTCTGAACAAAACCGCAAGGTATTGATTCAGCTTCAGACGGCTGCTCTCTGACAAGAACATCGGCAGATTTATAATACATTTCGTTTCCACCCGAAACAAAAAATATTTCGAGGCTGTGAGTACCGCAGTTTTCAAACGGAACATTAACGGTGAGCTTTCCGTTTTCAGCCGAATCGCTCTGCGCAATCTGACTGCCGTTTTCTTTAACAATTATTTTTTCGATAAGCGTACCTGCCTCAAAGGTCATAACCGAATTATCGCCGAGAATGACCGAAGGCGTAAAAGACATTTTCTTTATATCGTCCTGCGTAGAGTTGTAATCCTTAGCCGAAAAGCTGAAACTCTCTGTTTTCTGCGACGGACGGTAAGACACCTGAGCAGAGAAATCCTGCGAAAGCGCAAAAACTGTCCACAAGGTGTAGCCGCCGACAACCCTAACCGACCTTGTACTTTTAGTCGGCGTGAAAGTTATTGTTCCCTTGCCTTCGGGCAGAGTCCATTTTATCGACGACGGCTCACCCTTCACGACAAATACCATATCCTGTTTTGATCTGCTCAAGCTGTTATCATCAATATAACAGCCGATAATTGCCGAGTTTGTCTCCTCTGCCATAGCGGAAACGCATTTCATCGCGTCTTCGAGCCTTGAATAATTTGAAACATCATTTTTGGCGTTCTCGGAAAGAGCCTCATAAGCTGCCTGAGCTTCAAAGATTTCTTTGAGATAACGCTGATTGAAGCCCGTTTCGTTCGGGCATTTTTTTATAAGCTCCTCAACGCGTTCGGAGTCTTCCTTTGGCGCAGCATTGATTTTATAGTCAGCGGAAGCGTTTTTATATTTCAGCGAAACAACAATGCTGTCGCAATCCTCGTCTGAAACGGTGTTTATGTAGGTCTTTTTTGCTCCGAAAAAGCTCTCAGCGCAGGAAACAACGCCTGTCGGCTCAACAGTTTTGTAAGTTCCGTCCGCAAAATAAGCCGTGAGCTCGAGTCCCGAAAGGTCAATTTCATCGCCGTGATTATAGTTGAGCTTATCGGGAATTTTTGTGATTTCAAGTCTCTCAACATAGTCGTCCGTGCCGATATAATCATCAACGGGATAGGTTTTGGTGAACTCTTTGGACATTGACTTGTATATTGTTTCAAGGCTTTCAAACTGAGTATCAAGCCATTCAGCTCTCAGCGACGCCCAGCGTTTGACAATTTTAACAGCATCGTCAAATGTTTCGTTATACGACCATGTTTCCTCGTTTGCATATGCCGCGTCCTTTATCCGCTCATATTCAGAGTCAATCAGACCGCCCTCGCGGAATATATCTGCAATTGCGGTGTATCTGTATTCCCAGTAAAGACTTCTGAGTCTGTTGAGGAAATACGGGTCGGAGCAAAGGCGTGAAATAATGTTTCTGTGAATAGCTTTCCAGTAGTCTATTGGATAACCGTCGGCGGAGGCACTTATGCCCGATTTGCCGAACGCAAGGTCTAAATCCCAGACAGGGCCGTAGGTTAAAAGACCGTCGGTGTCCTTATACATGTAAGTGCTTCTGAAAGCAAAGTCCGCATTGGAGCCGAATTCATTTACAATAATGCCTTTTGCAAAGCTGTCTATGTCGATAAATTCGCTGTAATGCATCTTTTTTCCGTTATAAACTGTGCAGAAATCATCGGAATACAGTGCATCTTCAAACGCCTGATAATACCCTGTGATGTAATCGTACATTCCGCTGCCGATTCCCTCGGGCTTTTCAATGCCGATTGAAACACCGTTTGTAGATTTATAGCTCTGTTCTTTATCAATTACCATAAGATAGCCGCCGTTAATATCGGGGATTTCATAATAATCCGAAACGGTAAACTTTGTGCCGTTATACTCGACAGCATCATCAGTAACCCAGTCCATGTTTTCGGTCATAATATCAATAAGAGCATCTCTGTCGTCCTTAGTGAGAATATCGGGATTTGCCTTATAAATCGCTTTTGCGGCGCTTTCGGCTTCATCGTCCCAGTCGGTTATGTCAACTCGTTCCGAGCCTATGCGGACGTGCTCGCACAGATAATATGTTCCCGCGTATTTTCCGTTCATAATAAGCGTAACAGGCTCGGATTTCTGATAAACGAGTCCCATTTCGCCTGAAACGGTATTTGCAACCCAGTTCTTGATATTTGAGGAATCATAAGGATTTGACAGAAGCACCCAGTGCTTGTTTTTGCCCATGCCGAGAACATCAGCTTTTGAGCCGAGTTTGAGCTTGAACGGCTTTTTTGCGTCAAGAAGTGTAGTATTTCCCCTGCCCTTTATCGTTGTTTCACCTTCATAAAGCACAGAGGAATCCTTAAAAACGGAATTGCCCTGAATTTTAATATAAGCGTTCTGTTCGGTCTTGTCTTTAATATCTTTTCTGTTTTCGGTTTCAATATAAACAACAGGCAAAGTGCTTATGCAGACGCTTCTGCTTCCGATAAACCTTTTTGAAGAATTGAATGCTCTGAGCGTAACGATTTTTTCTTTATCGAATTCTGTGGGAGTGAAAGTATTGCCGTCTTCGGCTATCTTCACGCCGTCAACATACCACTCATAAATAATTTCGCCGTCATAATCAACGGAAGCGGTTATGGGTTTGCCGATTTCAACACAGTCCGCGTCAAATGTTATCGCCGCGCTCTGAACAGCATAAGCCTCGCTGTCATCTATGCGTCCGTTGGTTGCAAAGCAGGTTAAACAACCCGAAGAAAAAACAAGAATAAAAGCCATTAAACACGCGATGATTTTCTTCATTTTAATTAACCCCTTATCTCTGATTTTTTCTTAGAATTCTCAGATAAAAACCTCTTTATTTGCCTTGATGTATTCACCGATTTTTGTGAAAATTTTATCCTTTTCCGCCGTCATGATTTCGGAATATTTTTTGTTGAATTCCGAAATTTTTTCTGCGTCAAAAGAAACATCGTCGCAGTCGTCATCAGTCATTCTGTAAGCAGAAGTAAAGACCTCGCCGAACTCGCCGCCGATAATGCTTTCGACCGCTTTCTGTGCCATTCCCGTGAGAGGCTGACCGTTGGCTGTGAAAAACTTTGAAAGGCTGTCCTCTTTTGCGTCCTCAAACACATAATTGAGCGCATAGATAAACTTCTTCTCCTCGGGCAGAGCCTCAAACGCGGCATTCATGTCGTCCTGCTTTTCGAGAAACATCTGAATATTAGCCGCCACGCCGTAAAGCAGTTTTTCGTTATCTTCCATCTCAAATTTTGCGTCGTCAAGGACTTTGAATTCATTACGCAGAGCCTTTTCTTTTTCGAGCTTTGCAATAAGAGATTCTCTTTCCGCACGGTTTTTCTGCGAAGCGGAAACTGCCTTAATCCACATAATTACCGCCGCTATGAGCAGCACAACAAGGATAACTCCCACATACGGTTTTGACGCAATATAAGCAAAAAAATCTTTCATTTTCAGTCCTCCGTTAAATCAGTGCTTTGTAAATATCGCCTTTTTTAAAGCCTGTGAGCTTCGCGGCGTTTTTGGCGGCTTCGCTTACGCTCATGCCTTTTTCAACGCTGTTTTTCGCAAGCTCTATTGCTCCTTCAAGCGTCATCTCTTCGCTTTCGGCTTCCTTTTCTTCCTTGCCTTTGACAATAATAACCAGCTCGCCTTTAAGACCTTCCTCACCGTAACGCGCGGCGGCTTCGTCAAGAGTTGTTCTGATAACTTCTTCGTGAATTTTTGTGATTTCTCTCACAATTGCGATTTCACGGTTGCCGAAAACCTGATTCATATCTTTAAGCGTGCGTCCGATTTTGTGAGGAGCTTCATAAAAAATCATCGTCCTCGTCTCGTTGACAAGCGAGTTCAGATGCTCCGCGCGGCTTGTTTTGTTGACGCTCAGAAATCCCTCAAAGGTAAATCTGCCCGACGGCATACCCGAAATGGCAAGAGCAGTCGAAAACGCGCACGGACCTGGTACAGACTCAACCGTTATTCCGTGCTCGTGGCAAAGGCGCACCAGATCCTCACCGGGGTCGGAAATTGCGGGCATACCCGCATCGGTTACAACCGCGCAGTTTTCGCCGTCGAGAATTCTGCCGATGATTACCTCGCCTTTTTCTTTCATGTTGTGCTCGTAATAGCTCACAAGCGATTTTTTTATTCCGAAATGGTTTAAGAGCTTGAGGGTAACTCTTGTGTCCTCAGCGGCGATAAAATCGCACTCCTCGAGAGTTCTGACGGCTCTCGGTGAAAAGTCCTCAAGATTTCCTATCGGCGTACCGACAACAAAAAGTTTACCCATTGCAATTCTCCTTATATTCTCCATAGACAGACATCATTTCATCTGAAAAAATGCCCTTTGATTTATACACGGCAAACGGAGCTTCAACGCGCATAAACGGTTTAGCACCCTTTTTACCCTCTATTAAAAAGAGCCACGGCTCAGTTTCGGCAAATTTCGAGACAAAACGAAGCCGTTTCGGCTCAATGCCTGCTTTTCTCATGCTGACGATAGTATCCGCAAGCCTCTCGGGGCGGTTGCAAAGGCAGAGCCTGCCGCCGAAATTAAGAAGATGAGCCGCTGCCGCTGTTACATCATCGACTGTGCAGGCAACCTCGTGGCGTGCGATTCTCGCGCTCTCGCCCGAGCTTTCTATGCCGCCCGACGCGGCCTTATACGGCGGATTCATAATCACCGTGTCAAACGAGCCGTGAGGAAAAAGCTCCTTTATGTTTTTTATATCGCCGTTGACGATGCTGACCTTATCCTCGGCACCGCTCAAGCGTACGGATTCGAGAGCCTGCTCATATCCGTTTTTCTGTATTTCAATTCCCGTTATGTTCTTTCCGCAGCCGTTGCGAACAAGAAGCATCGGGATAATTCCGCAGCCTGTACCCATATCGCAAATTCTGTCTTTTCTGTTAGGTGATGCAAAATAAGCGAGAATTACCGCATCCGTGCCGAAGCCGTGCTCATCGCTGACGGCTACCCTGCACCCCGAGCCTAAATATTCAACTCTGTAATTTTCCACATCATCACCCCATTAAAGAAAAACAGGGCGGAGGAAACCGCCCTGCGATAATACGGTATGGAACCGATTGTTTGTTGCCTATTATTCAGCTTCCTGAGGAGCTCCTACAGGGCAAACGCCTTCACAAGCGCCGCATGAAAGGCAAGCATCAGCGTCGATTTCATATTTGCCGTCGCCCTCAGCAATAGCGCTAACAGGGCACTCTTCTGCGCAAGCACCGCAAGCAATGCAATCGTCTGAAATTTTATATGCCATAGTCGTATCCTCCTTCTTTATATTTTATTTAATTGTAACACATAGTTTTTATTTTTCAATAGGTTTTTGAAAAATTTTTTAACTAATTTCTGTTTCGGGATAATAATGTTTAAGAATTTCGGTGTAATCGCACCCCTGACGCGCCATATAATCCGCTCCGTACTGACTCATGCCGACAAAATGACCGTTGCCGCGGCAGGTAACTTTTATTTTTCCGTCAGCAGTTTCAGCTGAAAAATCTGCGCTTTTGAGCCCGAGCAGGCTTCGGAACTCCGTCCCCTGCATCTCACAGCCATAGACCTTAACCGTTTTGACAACGCCCGAATCATATCTTTCCTCAACCTCGGCAGGTGCTTCGTCAAAAGAAAAATTCATTTCTTTTTTGGCGAATTTTTCTTTGTACTCGTCCTCGGTCAATTCAGTTGTGCTTTCCAGATCGGGCGAGAGCTTGTCGCCGTCGCTCGTTACAGAAACAAGATAAGGCAGCTTTTTGCCCCAGATGTTTTCGGAGCTTTCGGTCTGACCGCCGCATTTATCGAAATAGACAGCCATTATCGGCTCGCCGTCATATAAAATCTTTTGACCGAGAACAGCGTCAACCGCCTTTTCGACCTTTGTTTCATATCCGTCAAAGCTGTCTTTCCACTTCTCTTTCCGTGCCGCTTCGTCAATATAAGCCTGATAGATACTGCTGTCGTCGGAAATATCCGCACCCGGTTTATCTTTATCGCGGTTTTTGATATACTGTGCGAAAGTATAGCCTGCGACCGCCTGCGCTTTGAGCGCTTCTTCGTGATAGCGCGCGTCCATCTCCCCCGCCACACAGCCGATAACATATTCCCTTATCTTCATTTCCGATGTTTCGCCCGTGGAGGTAAGCATAACGCTTATTGATTCATTATCGGCTTTGTTTTCATTCATCACTTTTTCGAGTGCTTCATTTGTATATTTTACAGAAAGAAGCGGCGCGGTTATCATCATAACAGAAAGCACGGCGCACAGCATAATATATTTTTTCATACAGCTCCTCCTACTTGTCCGCATACGCTGAAATTATATGCAGAACCGGGAGCTGATATGACAAAACGGATTTCAGAAAAAATCCGAAATCCGTTTAATTCTTATTTTATGCCTTTACGCCTGTAATAACTGCCGAAACGCCGTCCGCGTCAACAGGCAGCCATCCGTCAGCGGTTTTAACCTTTACTCTGAGCGTATGCTCACCGTAGGTATAAACCTTAACGCTTGCATTGAAAAGGCGTGTGCCGTCGTCAAGAAGCGTGCTTGACGCGAATGTTGTTATGCCGTCCTGTGCATCGTCAACTGTAATCTGAATTTTCAGAATATCTTTGCCTGTTACAACAGAAACAGGAAGAGTATCACCGGGAACAACCGTGTCTGCCGCGGGAGTTATTGAGATAACATCCGTATGCTCAGTTGAGTTCACAACATCAATTCCATAGCCGTCCGCCATGTCCTCCCAGTCTTTGTCGGAGGTTTTGGCTCTTACGACATAATGACCGGGCTGGAGCTTGACATTGATATTCCATACCTCATATTCAAGGTCTCTCGCAATATCGGAGCATTCCTCGCCCTCTGAATTGAAGCTTGTAATCTTATCGGGAATACGGGAACGGCTGAATGTTACCGTATTTCCGCTTTCGTCAACAAACTGAATCTTGAAAACGCGGCCGTAAATTGTTACAGAATACAGCTTTTCAATATGCGCTGACGCCTCATAGGTAACATTTTTTATAACGCCTGTCGGCTCGGGCGCGGGTTCGGGCTCAGCTTCTCTTACAAGAATCGGGAACGAGTCATAATAAAGCTCATTACCGCCCGAAACAAACCATATATCAACGCTGTGTTCACCGCAGGAATCAAACGGAACCTCCGCATTGAAGCTGCCGTTTTCACATTCGGTGCTTTCGGCGACAACATTGCCGTTTTCTTTAATAATAACTTTCTCAACAAGAGGACCTGACTCAAAATTAACAGTCGCATTTTCGCCGTAATTCACAAACGAAGTATATGTGATTTTTCCGAAATCCGTCTGGTTTGCAGTGTATTCACTGTTATTAAACGCATAGGTATTTGCCGCGGATTTACCGTTTGAGTATTTTACTTTCGAGCCGAAATCCTGCGCGTTTGCCCACAGAGTCCACACAATATAACCGTTAACTTTAGTTGCGAATTTGATGTTTTTGTTGAGCGAATAAGTAATTGTCGAACCGTTCGGCAATACACCGATTATGTGCCTCGGCTCTTTTGAATTAGGCTTCAATACAAACACAAAGTCCCTTTTTGAGCCGGTCATATTGTAATCGGAAATATACGCTCCGACAATGCCGGAGGTTGAAGCGGCAGACATGGCGGCAACACAGTTCATCGCCTGCTCGAGTCGCTCATAGTTTGACACCTTTTCCTTTGCGGAGTCGGAAAGAGAATCATACGCCGCCTGAGCCTCAAAAATCTCTTTGAGATAACGGTCGTTGAAGCCCTCTGTGCAGGGGCACTTATCAATCAGCTTTTCGACTGCCTCATAGTCCTCTTTGGGAGAAACATTTATTTTGTAGTCTATGGAAGCGTTTTTATATTTCAGAGAAACATAGAAGTCGCTTGCGTTTTCGTCAGAAACAATACCGACATAAGTTTTCCTTGCGCCGAAGATATCTTTGGCGTAAGAAACAACGCCTGTCGGCTCAACAGCTGCGGTTGTGCCGTCCGCATAATGCGCTATGAGCTCAAGACCTGAGAGGTCAATTTCGTCAAGAGGCGCATAATCGGTCTTTGACGGACAGGTAACAATTTCAAGCCTTTCAACTTCATCGCCCGCAGAAACATATTCATCAACCGAATGGGCAGTCGATGCGTATTTTGACATTGACGACTGAAGTGTTGCCAAATCTTTAAACTGCGCGTCAAGCCAGTCCGCTCTGAGGCTCGTCCAGCGTTTGAGAATCTTTATGGAATTATCAAAGCTTTCCGCATACGACCAGGTTTCTTCATTTTCATAAGCGGCTTCTTTGATTTTTTCATACTCCGTATCAATCAGACCGCCCTCTTTGAACATATCAGCGATAGCGGTGTATCTGTATTCCCAATAAGTGTTGCGAAGCTCATTGAGAAAATACGGGTCGGAGCAAAAACGCGCGATAAACGAACGCTGGAGTGATTTCCATGCGTCTGTTGAGAAAGTATCAAGCTCCTTGTTGGGATTTATTCTGCCGAAAGCAAGGTCAAAATCCCATACAGGACCGTAAGTTAAAAGACCGTCAACATCTTTATACATATATGTGCTTCTCAGACCGAAGTCTGCGTTGCAGGCAAATTCATTGAGAAGTATGCCCTTGACGAAGCTGTCAACATCAATAAAATCGGTGTAGCGCATTGTTTCGCCGTTATACTCCGTGCAGAAATCATCGGAATACAGCGCGTCCTCAAATGCCTGATAGTAGCCCATGATGCAGTCAAACATTCCCCTGCCGATACCCTCGGGCGTGTCAACACCGAGAAGAATGCCGTGATTCGATTTGAAATTCGATCCGTTGTCAAGCTCTAAAAGATAGCCGCCGTTAATATCGGGAACTGTGTAATAATCCGAAACGGTAAAGGTCATTCCGTTGTACTCAACAACATCATCTGTTACCCAGTTCATGTTTTCGGTCATCTTATCGATCATAACATCTCTGTCATCTTTGGTGATAACATCGGAGTTTTTCTTATAAATCGCCTTTGCGGCGTCCTCGGCCACCGTCTCCCAATCGGTGATATCAACACGGCCTGAGTCAACACGGATATGCTCGCAGAGATAGTATGTTCCCGCGTATTTTCCGTTCAGAACAAGCGTAACGGGCTCTGATTTTTCATAATCAAGTCCCATCTCAGCGGCAACTGAATTTGCGACATAGTTTTTGATATTTGAATAGTCAAACGGATTGGAAAGCAGAACCCAGTGCTTACTTTTACCCATGCCGAAAACATCGGTCTTTGAGCCGAGTTTGAGCTTAAAGGGCTTTTTCGCATCCTGAAGCGTGGTGTTTCCCCTGCCCTTTATGATGGTATCGCCCTCGTAAAGCACGGAGGAATCCTTGAACTGAGAATTACCCTGAATTTTGATATAAGCGTCCTGCTCGGTTTTATCGACAACATCCTGTCTGCCGACAGTTTCAACATAAACGACGGGCAGTTTGCTTATGCAGATGCTTCTGCTTCCGAGATATTCGCCCTGTGAATCATAAACTTTGAGAGTAACAATTTTTTCAACGTCATATTCCGTCGGAGTAAAAGTATTGCCCTCGTTGTAGATTTTAACGCCGTCAACATACCATTCGTATGTAATATCGCCGTCAAAATCAACTGTGGCGGTTATTTCTTTGCCGATTTCAATATAATCCGCATCAAAAGTGATTATTTCACTCCACAGCTCATACGCTTCGTCATCCGATTTCCGTCCGTTTGTAGCGGATACACCAACAGCAACCGCGGAAAAGACAATCAGTAATGCCATAAAAACCGAAACGGCTTTTTTCATAAAAAACAAACTCCTTTTGAACTTATCAGTTATTTGTAGTTTCTGAGGATTTTAAGCGTTGTTGTCTTCGGGAATTCTGTATCTCTTGTTTTAACTCTTGCCACCTGTTTATACATCGGCATTTTCTTGTTGATTTCGTTTACATCGCCCTTGATTCTGTCTTTAGCGTCGGGAACATTGACGGTATCAAGGAAGAACTCGGCTGTGATGAAGTTGTTTTCTTCGTAAACGACAACCTCTTTGACATAGTCGATTGAGGAAAGCTTGTCCTCAATTTCTTCGGGAGAAACATTCTTACCGTTGGAAAGAACGATAAGGTTTTTCTTTCTTCCGCGGAAGAAGAGGAAGCCGTCCTTGTCAATATAGCCATAGTCGCCCGTCTTGAACCAGTCGCCGTCAAACGCCGCCGCTGTTGCCTCGGGGTCGTCGTAATAACCCATCATGACATTTGTGCCGCGAACATAGATTTCGCCTACGCCGTCCTCGTCAGGGTCGTGGATTTTGATTTCGTTGCACGGAAGCGGAATACCCGCGCTGCCGAACTTGAAGTTGTCAAGACGGTTGCAGGTAACGGCGGGAGAACATTCGGTTATGCCGTAGCCGTTGATAATCTGAAAACCGAATTCATACATTCCTCTTTCGTATTTTTCGTCAAGATACGCACCGCCGCAGATAATAAACTCAAGCTCACCGCCGAGATTGTCAATAATCTCTTTAAAGAGCTTTCTTCTGACATCAATGCCGAATTTAAGCAGGAAATTACTGAGTTTAATGCCTTTTTTGAGCTTCTCTTCCTTGCCGTTTTTCTTCGCGGTGTACCAAATCTTTTTATAGATTGTTTCAACCGCAAGCGGAACAGCGGCAAAATTCTGAGGATGATATGTCGCGAGGTCTTTCTGAATATCCTTAATGCTGCGGCAGATAAAGCCGTACTCAGCAATAAGAGTACCCGAAAATAACGCGCTTACCCAAGAGAAAGCGTGGTGAAGCGGCAGGAAGCCTATTGCATGACCGCCTGTGAGAACACGGCAGGATGTGATAACATCAGTCGCGATATTTCTGTGAGAGAGCATAACGCCCTTGCTCTTGCCTGTTGTGCCCGATGTATAGACGATAGCCGCAAGATCCTCGGGCTTAACCTCGTCAAGCAGATAATCCTCCGCGCCGTCCTTAAGGCTCTGATGACCTTTTTCGATAAGAGAATAGAAATCCTCAATGTGGATATATTCCTGAACCACAACGCCCTCGGTCTTTTTCATAAGCTCAACAGCGTCAATGAAATCGTCGCTGTAATAAACCGCGTCGCACTTGCTTCTTACCATGAGCTCGGCAAGCTCCTCAAACGGAAGCTTCGGGTCAAGCGGAATAGCCGCGTTTTTACCCGTGATAATTGAGTAGTAGCAGGTAATCCAGTAATAGCTGTTTTCGCTGAGAATAGCGACCTTTTTGCCTCTGATTCCCAGAGAGTAAAGGTACTGACCGAGACCTCTCGTGTCATAATTCATCTGATTGAATGTTTTGGTTTCGACCTTGTTGTCGAAATTATAAAACATATACTGCTTCTTGTCCTGACCTGTCTTCGCGCCATAGAGAACAATATCCTTAAGCGTTTCAAAGTCGGGAAAATCCGCAAACTTCTGGTATTTTACATTAGTTTTCATTTCAATTCCTCAATTCAGCCGACATTTTCCTCAAGATAAGCCACAACATCTTTAATTGTAACGAGTGTGGGAAGAACTCTGTCGGGAATGGAAATGTCATACTTTTCCTCGATAATGCAGATAAGGTCAAACAGCTCGAAAGAGTTAAGACCTAAATCAGATGTAAGAACATCATCGGGCTCAACGGATTCAATTCTGCCGTCTGTGTAATCTCTGAGCATTTCAAGTAAATCTTCTCTTAAATTCATAATAATCAAACCTCCGGATTTTTACGGGACTTTCTCTGTCGCCATATTTCATTGTAAATTTCTTCTGTTGCAAGGGATATTTTTGTAATCGAAAACTCGCAGTTTTCGGGGAATACATACCAAGTGTCATCAAGTGTGTTGAGGTCAATGCAGTCCTCGTAATTGCCGAAGCGGTAAGCGTACTCAACATGAATCGCGTACTGCCCTGCCGCGTCGATGTTCATTTCAAACGGCTCGCCGTCATAATCGCGCACGCCCTTGACGCTGAAGCCGTTCATGTCGTGAATGAACTTCGCCCGACCTAAGCGCACAAAGCCTTTTGAGTTGGGCAGGTCGTTGACATGAGCTTCGCACTCAAAGTAATACTTACCCTCCTGCACTTCTTTTTTGACATTTTCGCGTTCCCATTTGTACCAGTCGGTCGGGAATTTGAATTCAGTCTCGCCCTCCTGCGCTTCAAGCTCACCGTAGTAGTTGAGCTTCCACCTCTTGCCGCAGGCGTTGCAGAAAACAGTGTCTCCCTTTGAGTCGGTTTTATACTCCGCTCCGCAGTGGGGGCACTGATAGAGAACCTTGTGAAGTCCCTCAGCGCGTTTTTTATACTTTACTTTAACGCGGTTTTCGCTCTGCCATCTGAAATCATCGTTATAAAGCAGCTCGTTGACCTTTGCGCTGATTTCGGGAACTGTCATTTCTTTGAGCTGCTCGGGAGTGAACGCAAGGCGCATATCCGCTTCAACGGGAATAAGTCTGTGCCTGTGGTTGCCCCAGAACGGGTCGTAGATATGATGTCCTCTGCAAGTCAGCGTAACAACAGGAACCTTCTGATGCTTCAGAAGCTGACCGACCGCCTCGGGAATAACCTCTGTAACGCCGCAGAGTGAATATCACGCCTCGGCGTAAATGCCGAAAATGCCGCCGTCATGGAGTGTTTTTCTGCACTGACGAAGAATGCTGACATCAGCGGTGTATTTTCTTTTCGGAACAGTTCCGAGGTCGCGCAGTCCTTTTTCACGGCCGATATAATCATCGACCGCCGCGGGGAAAATTCCGCTGTAAGGCGCGATTGCCGTGCTCATTATATAAAAATCGTAAAACGCATTGTGATTACAAAGTAAAATGTAAGGCGGCTTGACGCCTTTCATGTCTATTTTATGAACCTTGCCTCTTAAAAGGGCTCGTCTGATATAACCGTAAGCGATAACAAACGGGTGAAGAAAAGCTCTCTGCTTAACAGGTGGTTTGTCCATGTCGAATTTTTCAGTTGCGGGCGCGCCGCCTCTGACATATTTGCCGTATTCTTTGCTCATGACATTTCTCCTTATATAAAAATTCATTATATTGTAGCACATCTGTTTTATTTTTTCAACACTTTTAAACATAAATTATGTTTGATTAAATAAACAAAAGGAGGAAGTCCGTCTTATACTTGTCAATATTTCAAAAATGTGATAGAATATTCAAAAATTATTCGGAGGTTCATTATGGGTAAATTCAGCGGATGTCTTTTAGCGTCCGATTACGACGCGACGCTCACCAACAGCAGCGGTTTTATTCCCGATGAGGTGAGAAAAGCGGTTAAAGAATACAAAGCCGAGGGCGGACTTTTCACCGTCTGCACAGGCAGAACGAAGCAGGGCTTTCACGATTATTCGCCCGAGCTTATTAACGCTCCCGTGCTTCTTGCAAACGGAACTATGGCGTATGATTTTGAGAATGAAAAGACGGCGTTTCTTCTCGGAATCGAAAAAGAAAATATTGAAGACATAAGAAAAATCGCGTTTGAATTCAAGGGCGCGGGCGTGGAGTTTTACGGCGCGGATTTCAAGAGCTATGTCATACACCCCGACGAAAGAAACAGGAAGCATTTTGATTTTCAGTTTATTAAAGAAACTGTAGTTGATGATATTTATGAGGAGAATTTTCCGCTCGTCAAGGTCATGGTCAGCATCGGTAAAGACAGAAGCGAGGAGTTCATGGCTTACCTTGACTCGATAAAAATGCAGGGCATGAAATACATTCCCCAGCACGGAAATTTCATTGAGATAATCAACAAAAATACCGACAAAGGCAAAGGTCTTTTAAGGCTTGCGGAATGTCTCGGAATTAAGAAAAACAGAGTGTTTTCCATCGGCGACGGCGCAAACGATGTCGATATGCTCAAAGCGGCGTATGTGGGCTTCGTGCCTGCCAACGGTTGTGATGCCGCGAAGCAGGCAGGCGACATGATTGTCAAAAGCAACGACGAATTTGCCGTCGCGGACGCGATTTCAAAGATTGAGGAAATCATCAGCCATGAATAAAAACGAGCAAAGAAAAAACTCCCGAAAAATTCTCGGAACGCTGAGCGAAACCGAGCGGAAAAACGGGAGCAGAATTATTTTTGAAAAGATAATTTCTTCTGAAATTTTCAGAAAAAGCAGGACAATTTTTATTTATGTCAGCACGGAAAACGAGCCCGACACGCTCAGACTTATTGATTACGCAATCGAAAGCGGCAAAACTGTCTGCGTGCCGAAATGTGTTTCAAAAACGGAGATGAAAGCCGTCAGAATTGACAGCCTCAACGAGCTGAGTGAGGGAAAATTCGGGATAATGGAGCCTGCCGACACGAAGAAATCGGTTGACAAAAATGAAATCGACCTTGCGGTTATTCCGTGCGTTGCCGCGTCGAAAACTTGTAAAAGGCTCGGGCACGGCGCGGGGTATTACGACAGATTTCTCGAAAATATGACGGCATATAAAATGTGCCTTTGCTTTAAAGAGCTTGTTTTTGAGGATATTCCGACGGAGGAACATGATATTTTAATGGACGAAATTGTGAGCGGATAAAAAATGTGCGTGGTATGGCAAAACCGTACCACGCACATAAATTTTATAATGTATCAATATAATCACACGCGGCGAGGGCGGCAACTGCGCCGTCAGCGGCGGCGGTTGTAACCTGCCTTATGCGCTTCGTGCGGCAGTCCCCTGCCACAAAAATTCCCTTTGTTTCGGTTGTGCAGCTTTCGTCAGCCGAAGCATAACCGCGCTCGTTAAGAGCGATGACATCAGCAAACGCCTCATTCTGAGGTACAAGACCGACAGCGAGGAAAAGTCCGTCAAGAGCGATTTCAGCGGTATCTCCGCTTGCGACATTCTTTATCACAACGCCCTCAAGCTCACTTTCGCCCTTGTAGGCGTCAAGCACCGTGCCGAGGATAATCTCAACATTATCTTTCGCTTCGAGCTGTTCGCACAGCTTCTTTTCGCCCGTGAGGAAGTCAAGATTCTGAATAACATAAACCTTTTTCGCAAGGTCGGAAAGAAGAATTGCCTCCTGAAGCGCGGAGTTTCCGCCGCCGACAACGGCTACGGTTTTGCCCTTATAAAAAGCTCCGTCGCACACGGCGCAGAATGAAATTCCCTCACCGATGAGGTTTTCTTCATTCGGAAGACCTAAAAGGCGGTGCTTCGCGCCTGTTGCAATTATAACAGCCTTTGCCTCGTACTCCTCATCCTCGGTAACAACTGTCTTAATTTCGCCGTCCTTTATCGCGGTAACCTCTGCGGACTCAACATCAGCACCCTGCTCGAGCACCTGCTCAACAAGCTTTTCGGCAAATTCGTTGCCTGTGAGTGAAACAAATCCGGGAATATTTTCAACCTTTGGCGAGAATGTAATCTGACCGCCGAAGGTTTCTTTTTCTAAAAGGAGAACGCTTTTATTTGCCCTGCAAGCATACAGGGCGGCGGTCAGCCCAGCAGGGCCGCCGCCGATTACAATTATATCGTACATAATTTCACCTGTTATAATGGTTTATTTAAGAAATTTCTTTATTTCAGATACGCCCGCGTATTTTGTGATTTCGCCGTTTCGTATAACAACAAGTGTGGGAGCCTGCTTAATGGCAAACTTGTTAGCCATATCGGGGTCCTCGTTGGCGAGAATCTTAACATACGGGAAGCCGGCTTTGTCGAGCGCGGCGCAGGCTATCTTGCAGTTGGGGCAGGTTGCTGTTGCGAAAAGGATATTTGCATCCTCAACTGCCTCAACAGGCTCTGCTGAGCGGACAGGTGCTTCTTCTTCGCATACACAGCCGTTTCTCTTAAGCTTTGAGTTTGCAATATCGTAAACCTTGCGGTCCTTGTATTCCTGACTCTTGCCGTCATTCCAGTTCTGAATCGGGCGGTAATAGCCTGTGATACGGCTGTAAACCTCTGTCTTTTCACCGCATACGGGGCAGGTAAACTGCTCGCCCGAGATATAGCCGTGAGTCTTGCAGATTGAGTATGTGGGAGACATTGTGTAGTAAGGCAGTTTGTAGTTTTCAGCTATCTTCTTAACAAGGTCAGCCGCCGCTTTCCAGTCGGGAAGCTTTTCGCCGAGGAATGCGTGGAAAACAGTACCCGATGTGTAGAGAGTCTGAAGCTCGTCCTGAATATCGAGAGCTGAGAAAATATCCTCAGTGTAGCCTACGGGAAGATGTGAAGAGTTGGTGTAATAAGGCGCACCGTTCTCGTTAGCTGTGATGATGTTCGGGAAATGTTTCTTGTCGTGCTTCGCAAGACGGAAAGCTGTTGACTCAGCGGGAGTAGCTTCAAGATTGTAAAGGTCGCCGTAAAGCTCCTGATAATCGGAAAGACGCTCACGCATGTGATTGAGAACCTCAATTGAGAATTCCTGTGTCTCTCTGTTTGTCATGTCTTTCTTTATCCATTTCGCGTTGAGGCCTGCTTCGTTCATGCCGACAAGACCGATTGTTGAGAAATGATTGTTGAATGTGCCGAGGTATCTCTTTGTGTAGGGATAAAGTCCGTTTTCAAGAAGCTTGGTGATAACCGTTCTCTTAACCTTGAGTGAACGCGCAGCAATATCCATCATCTTGTCAAGTCTCTTATAGAAATCCTCTTTATCGGTGGCAAGATACGCGATTCTGGGCATATTGATTGTAACAACGCCGACTGAGCCTGTGCTCTCGCCGCTGCCGAAGAAACCGCCCGATTTCTTTCTCAGCTCACGCAGGTCAAGACGGAGACGGCAGCACATTGAACGGACATCGCTGGGCTCCATGTCGCTGTTGATGTAGTTTGAGAAATAGGGTGTGCCGTATTTTGCGGTCATTTCAAAGAGAAGACGGTTGTTTTCTGTGTCTGACCAGTCAAAATCTCTTGTGATTGAATATGTGGGAATGGGATACTGGAAGCCTCTGCCGTTGGCGTCGCCCTCAATCATAAGCTCAATGAAAGCCTTATTGACCATATCCATTTCTTTTTTGCAGTCTTTATACTTGAAGTCAAGTTCTTCTCCGCCTACGATACAGTTAAGCTCTGCAAGGTCGGCAGGAACAGTCCAGTCAAGAGTGATGTTTGTGAACGGAGACTGTGTGCCCCAGCGTGAGGGAGTGTTTACGCCGTAAATGAATGACTGAATGCACTGCTTAACCTCTTTGTAGCTGAGATTGTCAACCTTAACGAAGGGAGCAAGGTAGGTATCGAATGATGAGAACGCCTGTGCGCCTGCCCATTCATTCTGCATGATGCCCAGGAAGTTAACCATCTGATTGCAAAGCGTTGAAAGATGTGTTGCGGGTGAAGATGTAATCTTTCCGGGTACACCGCCGAGACCTTCCTGAATAAGCTGCTTCAATGACCAGCCTGCGCAGTAGCCTGTGAGCATTGAAAGGTCATGAATGTGAATATCGGCGTTGCGGTGAGCGTTAGCGATTTCGTTATCGTAAACCTCTGAAAGCCAGTAGTTGGCAGTAACCGCGCCCGAGTTTGAAAGAATAAGACCGCCTACAGAATATGTAACGGTTGAATTCTCCTTAACACGCCAGTCGTTAATGTTGAGGTAATTATCTACGATTTCTTTATAATCAAGGAAAGTTGTGTTGATGTTGCGGATTTTCTCACGCTGTTTTCTGTAAAGAATGTATGACTTGGCTACATCGTCATAGCCTGCTTTGATAAGAACAGACTCAGCGCTGTCCTGAATATTCTCAACGCTTATCTGACCGTCTGAAATTTTAGGCTCAAAATCCGCCGTTACTTTAAGAGCGAGGAAATCAACCATGTCGAGGTTATACTGCTTCTCGCACGCATCAAATGCCTTGGTTAAAGCGTCTCTGATTTTTTTGAGGTCAAAATCAACGATTTTGCCGTCTCGTTTAACTACGTTATACATAACACAATCTCCTTTTGTTTAAATATCAGCACACATTATAACACATATATTGTATAAGTCAATAGGTAAAATACAATATATTGTGTTTTATTTTATTATATTCCTCTAAGCTCGGTGTTCGGAACGAATCTTGCGGCGGCATTTTTCATTTTAAGCATTTCGTCCTTTGAAACACCTGTTATCCCCTCGCCGATAAGGCAACCCGAATCAATAAAGTTCTGAAGGAAGTATCTCGGCGCGCCGCTTATCCATTTCGCCGCCGCCTCAATGCTTTCGACAGTATGAAAACCGTTTACAACGGTTGTGCGGAATTCATAATCGACATTTCCTTTTAAAAGGAAGTCAACGGATTCTTCTATGGGTTCGATGTCAAAAAAGCTCAGTCCCGCCGTTTCGGCGTAAAGCTCCTTTGAGTTTTTGATATCCATCGCCACATAATCGGCAAGCCCGCTCTCCACAGCCTTTTTAAGCCGTTCGGGGTAGCTTCCGTTAGTGTCGAGCTTAACGGCAAAGCCGAGTTCCCTGACCTTTTCCATAAAGAAAAGAACATCGTCGCTTATCAGCGGCTCACCACCCGTAACGGCAACACCGTCAAGCAGACCTTTTCTTTTTTTGAGAAAATCAAGAATTTCGTCCTCAGAATAACGCTCCGACTGACCGAGCTCCGTAACAAGGAGCGCGTTATGACAGAACGGGCATCTGAAATTACAGCCACCCGTGAAAACCGTGCACGCAACCTTTCCCGGGAAATCAAGCAGAGTCATTTTCTGAAAGCCGTGCAGAACCATAGAATCACCGCCTCAAAACCGCACTTTCGGTATTGTACCACAAGATAATGTGTTTTACAACAGCAAAAATAAGTTTTCCTCACAAAATATATTAAAAAATTTCTATTGAATTTTGTAATATTTGTAGTATAATTGACTAAAAAGACATGTAAGGAACAATTTATGAATAATGATATTATCAAAAAAGAAGATTACGAAGAGCCCGAGTGCCCGATAATCACAAGAGGACATAAAAGCGCAGTACCCATGTCAAGAATAATGAAAAAGCTCGACGGGTATCTCGGCAAAAACGATTTTGCGGGTGCTCAGCGGCTTTTGCAGTTCTGGCTGGAGGAAGCCGGGGTTATCGGCGACAAACGCGGTCAAATCTGCATATATAATGAAATGCTCTGCCTTTTGAGAAAAACAGAGCAGAAGAACAAGGCGTATGACGCCGCCGAAAACACGCTCAGACTCATTGATGAGCTTGAAATCGGCGAAACGGTAAACGCGGCCACAGCGTATATAAACATCGCGGCTGTGTATCAATTGTTTGACGACGGCGAAAAGGCTCTTTCATATTATAAGAAAGCTGAAACAATCTACAACAAAGCGATTGAAAAAGCAGACAATGAGTCCGAAACGGTGGTTATTTATCTCAACAAGGCTTATCTTTATGAAATGAAGCTCGGGCTTGAGGAGGTGGAAGAAGAAATCTCGAAACTTTTGCAGAAAGCCTCTGAGCTTCTCGACTCCCCTGCCGTTCTGCGCGACAGACATTACGCCCATGTGTGCGAAAAATGCGCGCCAACCTTCGGATATTACGGATATTTCCTTTATGAAAACGAATTGAAGAAAAGAGCTGAGGAAATATTTGCAGGTCAGCAATAAAAATCAGCCGCAGGAAAAGAGGAAAAATTATGGATAAAATTTTTGAATTTACAGACAAAATAATCGACAAAATTTTCAAGAATGAAAAGCTCAACTCAATGATGAAAAAAATAGTGAACAAAGAGATGTTTTACTATATTCTTTTCGGAGTTCTGACAACAGTTGTCAGCCTTGTTACATTCTGGATTTTCGACAAAATTCTCGGCTCGAAGCTCGCGCTTGTGAGCAATGTACTTTCGTGGATTTTCGCCGTCGCGTTTGCTTTCATCACAAACAAATTTATCGTTTTCAATTCCAAAAAGACGGACAGCTCCACGCTGATGAAAGAAATTATTTCTTTCACGGGCGCAAGGCTTTTTTCTCTCGGAGTTGAGGAGCTCGGTATGTTCATAGCTCAGTTCGGTTTCCACGCGGACGAAAAGGTTTATTTTAAATCCGTCGGCGGCATGATGATAGCGAAAGTAATTCTTCAGATTATTGTTGTTATTATCAACTATATTTTCAGCAAGCTCTATATTTTCAAAGATAAAAACAAAAAAGAAACTGAAAAAGAATAAATTACTGATAATAAAACGCTCAGAAAAGGAAAAGTTAATCGCGGAGGTGTCTTCGTGAAAAAAACTTTTCGGATTCTGAGCTTTATTTTTTTCTTCGGTTGTCTGGGCATAATGTCGCTTATCGTTTTCGGGTATTCGCATATCCCGAACGAAATTTCATTACAGCAGTTTGACAGTATGTCCTCGGGCACGGCGTTTGTCTGCCGTGAGCTTGACAATGTTTCGGCGAGCGCGGCGATAAAATCTGACGAAAAATACGAAACATCGGTTATGCTTTTTAATCTGTTCCCTGTCAAGAACGCGCAGGTCGCTGTTTCGGAAAGGAAATATGTTGTGCCCGGCGGCGGAATTTTCGGCATAAGGCTTTACACAAAAGGCGTAATGGTGGTCAAAATTGAGGGCGTGAAAACGCAGAAGGGCGTTGTCAACCCCGGGGCTTCCGCAGGGCTTCGTGAGGGCGACATGATACTCTCGGTTGACGGCAGCGAGATAACCGACAACGCCTCGCTTTCAAGGTACATTTCATCGTCAGAGGGCAGAATTTTAAAGCTCGTCATTGAGCGAAGCGGCAGGGAAATCAATGTTGATTTCAGACCCGTGCAGGCCGACGATTTAAGCTACAAGGGCGGTCTGTGGATAAGGGACAGCACGGCAGGCATAGGCACAATGACATATTATGACCGAAACAGCGGCGTGTTTGCGGGGCTCGGCCATGCGATTTGCGATGTCGATACAGGCGAAACAATGCCGCTTTCGGGCGGAGACGCTGTAGATGCGACGGTTAAGGGCTGTTACAAGGGACATGACGGCACGCCCGGAGAGCTTTGCGGAGTTTTCAACAGTCAGACCTTGGGCGAGCTTTATATAAACGGTGAAACAGGAATTTTCGGCACACTCAGCAAAACCGACAGAAAGGCGCAGACAATTCCCGTCGCTCTGCCGTCGGAAATCACGGAGGGAAAGGCGCAGATAATCAGCACCGTTGATGAAAACGAACCGCAGTATTACGACATTGAGATAACGAAAATCTATAAAAACGACACCGACGAGCGCAACATGATAATTAAGGTTACGGACAGCGAGCTTATTGAAAAAACGGGCGGCATTGTGCAGGGAATGAGCGGAAGTCCGATAATTCAGAACGGCAAGCTGGCAGGCGCGGTTACTCACGTTTTTGTCGATAACGCCAAAGAGGGCTACGGAATTTTTGCCGAAAACATGATTGAAACTCAACAGCAGCTTGAAGACACGCTTGACCTCAAAAACGCGGGATAATCAAAACAGGGAGCGCACATCACGCTCCCTGTTGCCTTGTTCAATTATTTTATTATAACATTCTGTACCTGCGGACTTTCTACACCGAAATTTTTGTCAATTTCAATTAAAATGTGCCAGTATGCCATGTCGCAGGTGCCGACCTCGGGAACAATCCGCTTTATAACAGGCTGAACGGAGCATTTGCCGTCCGCCGACTGAGTGAAAACGACATTTTCGACCTCGTGTGTTATTGAGCCGCTCCCTTCCTTGAGCATGACGGCAATAAGCTCATGATTTTGAAAGAACTTACTGTCATACTTTTCGGTAAATTCCGAAAAAGCGTCAGCATCTTCGGAATTATTGATGTAATCAGCAAGCTCATCTGTGCTCGAAATCATAAAGGTTTTCGGATAATTCGAGCTGTCCGCACCGCCGTAAGTTCTGATGTATTGCGCTTTAAAGGGCAGACTTTTTTTAATATGCTCTGACGAGAGCCTGTTTTCATCAAGGGTTATTATCGTCGGCTTCTTTCCACCGCAGGCTGAAAGTGAAAAAATCAGCAAAGCAATAACAGCAACCGAGATTATCTTTTTCATGGCGTTCTCCTTAATTATACGCGGCGGGATAAGCCGCGCCCTTCTGCGTTGTTTTTTCAAAAAATTCGCCGCCGTCAGACACTGTTGCGGGGCTTGAATCGCCGCTATTCATAAAGTCGAAGAAATAGCCGTATTCCCTGCCTGTGAAAAGTGTTTCAAGCTGTTCCTTTGTGAAAACGCCGCCAATCTGAGTATAGTACTCCTTGTGAGCGTCCTCGCCAACATAAGTTTCGAGCTTATATTTTTTTATATCGCACCCTGCGTCCTTGAGGCGTTTAAACTCGGCGGATTTTTCCGCATCGCTGACACCGTTATTGTCTTTGGTAATGCTTAATGCAAGAAGATATTTTTTTGACGAGCCGTATTTATTAACAGACAACTGAACGGGATATGAAAGAGTATAATTTCCATTTTCGGGCATTACATAGCCCGGCATACCGTAAGTGCCTGCGTCGTCAGAATGAGTTATGATATTTTTATCGTTGTAATCATAATCTCCAACGTCCCTGTCGGCGGTTTTTATGCTTTCCTGTGCAACAGTTGTTGTCTGATTTTCTTTGCTTTTTTCCGTAACCGGCTCGGTTTTGTTTTCTGCTGATTGGGTTATTTTTTCCTGCTGTTCTGTTTTGCTCTCGGTAGCTTCGGGAACAGGTGTGTCTATTTTATGATTATCTGTGAAGATTCCCGATTTCCACACGCCGAAAACCGCGAGCGCGACTGCAAAAACGCAGGCGGTGCTGACTATTCCCCTTTTCAGCTTCGATTTTTTCGCTTTCTGCTCTTTTAAATATTCGTCTCTGCGCTCAAAGAGATTCTGAGCGATTTCGTCATAAGTCTTCATTTGAAAAGCCCTCCTTCAGGAGCTGTGATTTCAATGCTTTTTTTGCTCTGTAAATCAGATTTTCAATCTGACGCTTTTTCATGTTCATGGCTTTCGCGGCCTGCTCATTTGAAAAATCCTCAAAATATGTAAGGTAAAGCACCTGCGCATATTCCTTTTTGAGATTTTTCATTGCACGGTGAAGCCTTATTCTTGTCTCCTCTTTAAGATACGCCGTCTCAACCGCCGTTTCCTCGTCAACGGAATCCTCCGCGGGTGCGTCGGAGGTACGGGAGCTTTTTCTGAGATAATCGACGGCGGTGTTTCTGCCGACAGCGTAAAGCCATGTCTTAAAAGAGCTTTTGCCTTTGAATTTCGGCTTTTTTGTCAGAAGGGTGAAAAATGTTTCCTCCATAAGCTCCTCGGAGACAAAAATATTGCGTACAAAGCTGTTGATGTAAAGAGTCAGACCGTCCTTGTAATCCCGTATGATTTCGACGAGCGCGCTGTCGTCTCCGTCAAGAAAAAGGATATAATTTTTTGCTCCGCTGTCCATCTGAACTCCCCTTTCGTGTTTTATTTTTCTCCGCGGGGTGCACCTCGCGAAAACAGGCGAAGATCGTCCTCACATTCATAAAATTTTATCCGTGATACCCCGAATATAAAAAACGTTTTCAACTGTTAGACGAATAATAATGCAAAATCTCTCACCAATTTTACAATAAATAATTATTTTTTTCAATATATCGCTGAGAATGGCAAAAAAGCACTTGAAATAATGATTTTTTAATGTATAATAGTATCTGTATATTTATGCAACATCAGGAGGTACAGGCAAATGGCAGATAATGAAAATAATTTCTTCATCGGGATGGAGCATGACATAATGAAATTCTGGGAGGACAACGACTGCTTCGGCAAGCTCCGCGCTCAGAACAAAGGTCATGAAATGTTCCGTTTCCTCGACGGTCCCATTACAGCAAACAACCCCATGGGCATTCACCACGCATGGGGCAGAAGCCTTAAGGATATTTTCCTTCGCTACAAGGGAATGCAGGGCTTTGACTGCCGCTATCAGAACGGCTTTGACTCACAGGGCCTCTGGGTTGAGGTTGAGGTTGAAAAGGAACTCGGCTTCAAGACAAAGAAAGACATTGAAAACTACGGTATGGACAAATTCACCCGCAAGTGCGTTGAGAGAGTTAAGCACTTCTCAGGCATTATAACCGAGCAGTCAAAACGCCTCGGTCAGTGGATGGACTGGGACAACTCATACTTCACAAATACAGACACAAATATTCAGGGTATATGGTACTTCCTTAAGAAGTGCGACGAAAACGGCTGGATCAAGAAAGAATACAAGCCCATGCCCTGGTGCCCGAGATGCGGAACTTCACTCTCTGAGCATGAAATGACAGGCTCATACAAAATCATGACTCACGATTCCGTATTCTTCAAGCTCCCCATAGTTGAGGACGGCAGAAAGATTCTTGTATGGACAACCACTCCCTGGACTCTTTCCTCCAACGTTGCCCTCGCGGTTAACCCCGAAATCGACTATGTTGAGGTTAAGGTTAAGAGCGACGACGCTATTCTCGTTCTCGCAAAGAACGCTATCAAATATTTAGGCGAAGACAAGCTTGAGGTTCTCAGAATGTTCAAGGGCTCAGAGCTTGTAGGTCTTCACTATGAAACCTGCTTCCCCGAGCTTGAAGCTCAGCAGGGAATCGACCACAAAATCGTTCCGTGGGAAGATGTTGACGCTGAAGAAGGCGTCGGCGTTGTTCACATCGCTCCCGGCTGCGGCGCGGAAGACTTTGAGCTTGGCGAAAGACTCGGTCTTGCGAAGGTTATGCCCGTTGACGACATGGGTATTTTCCTGCCCAAGTTCGGCTTCATGACAGGTAAAGACAGCCATACCATTAAAGATGAAGTTTTCGCAGAGCTTGAAAAGAGAAACAAGCTCTATAAGGTTGAGCCTCACGAGCACAGCTACCCCGTATGCTGGCGCTGCAAGAGCGAGGTTATTTTCCGCCTTGTTCCCGCATGGTACATTGTTACAGGCGAGCTTAAACCCAGACTTCTCAAGGCTGCTGAAAGCGTACTCTGGGAACCCGCATCAAACGGCAAGCGCATGGCTGACTGGCTGAACAACATGGGCGACTGGAACATTTCAAGAAAGCGTTACTACGGCATGCCTCTCCCCTTCTATGTATGCGACGACTGCGGTGAAATCACAGTTATCGGCTCAAAGGCCGAGCTTCGTGAAAAAGCTGTTGACCCCGCTGCTGTTGACGCTCTGCCCGAGCTTCACAGACCGTGGATTGACGAGGTTCAGATTAAGTGTCCGAAGTGCGGCAAGCCCGTAAACAGAATCAGCGAAATCGGCGACGTATGGCTTGACGCTGGTATCGTTCCGTTCTCAACAACAGGCTTCTTTGACGGTCATATGGACGTATGGGAAAAGAGCTATCCTGCTGACTGGGTTACGGAAATGCGCGAGCAGGTTCGTCTGTGGTTCTACTCAATGCTGTTCATGAGCGTTGTTCTCGAAGACAAAGCTCCTTATAAGAGAGTTCTCAGCTACAACGCCGTTGTTGCAGAGGACGGCTCAAAATTCTCAAAGACAGGCTTTATGATTAAGTTTGACGAAGCGGCTGAAAAAATCGGTGCTGACACAGTACGTTACCTCTATGCAGGCGCGCCTGTTGCAAACGATGTTCGTTTCGGCTTCAACCTCGGCGACGAGGCAAGAAGAAAGCTCCTTTCTTTCTGGAACATCTTCACATTCTTCAATACATACGCTCAGATTGACAAGCCCGATTTTGAAAACTATAAGCTCGATAAGAACGCTCTTTCCGCAACAGACAAGTGGCTCATTATCCGCACAAACGATTTCATCAAAAAGGCTACAGAATACATGGACGACTTCAAGACATACCTTCTTATCAAGGACTTTGAAGTATTCGTTGACGATATTTCCAACTGGTACATCCGCACCAACCGCCGCCGTTTCTGGAAGACAGAGGACGAGCAGGACAAGATGGTTGCTTACTATACCCTTTTCTTCGCGCTCAACACCTGCGTAAGAGTAATGGCTCCCATTATTCCGTTCATGACAGAGCACATCTGGCAGGAGCTTACAAGAAAGGTTATGCCCTCAAGCCCGATTTCAGTTCATCTTTCAGGCTGGCCCACAGCTATGGAAGGCTTTGAGGACGACGGAATCGTTGAGCAGACAGCTGCTTCAAGAGATGTTATCGCGGTTGCAATGCGTCTTCGCAATGAGCATCAGCTCAAAGTTCGTCAGCCCCTCGCAAAGCTCTTTGTATGCGGCGACGACGAAAATGTTGATAAAATCAAGATTTTTGAAAAGAATATCCTTGACGAGCTCAATGTTAAGGAAATCTGCTACATCAGCGACAAGGCTCAGCTCGAAGACAGCTTCCTTACCGTTAATTTCAGAGCGGCAGGCGCAGTTCTCAAGCAGAATGTAAACAAGTTCAAGCAGGCTCTTGAGGCTGTTTCCGACGAAGAAATGGCTGCCATGGCGGCAAGCGTCAAGGCAGGCGAAGATGTTGCAGTTCCCGGCTGGGATGAGAAATTCGCTCCCACACTTTTCGTTCTCAACTCAAAGACAAAAGCAGGCGTTGTTTCCGCTGAGTGCGCTAACGGCATCACAGTTGCTCTTGATGTTGTTATCACCGAGGCTCTCAAGAAAGAGGGTATCGTAAGAGACGTTATCCGTCAGTGCCAGCTCCTCAGAAAAGAAGCAGGCTATCAGGTTGAGCAGAGAATTATTGCTTCACTCAGAAGCGACGACGCTGTTGTTGCCGACGCTCTCGGCGAAAAGAAAGACCATATCGCCGCTGAGCTTCTTGCGGACGATGTAACATTCGACGCACTTGACAGCGCGGACGCTGAGAAAGAAATCGAAATCGACGGCAAAAAAGTTGTTATCGCAATTAAAAAAGCGTAAAGGATGAGAAAAATGAATGAACTGACCGTAAAAAAGAATTATGGATTGCTTGATGTTATGAAATTCGTTATGTCAATTCTGGTCGTAACAATTCACAGACCCATCGGTAACATATCAAATCTCTTTGTCTATGAGGAGCTTTATGTCCTTGCCAGACTTGCAGTTCCATTCTTCTTTACAAGCTCAGCATTCCTTTTTTTCGACAAATTAAAAAATACCGAAAATAAATCCGCCGCACTTGAAAAATATGAATTCCGTATTCTGCGCCTGTATGTTATATGGAATGTATTGTATTTTCCTTCTGTTATCTACAGATACAGACTTGTGAATCATTATTCATGGGCAGAAACATTTTCTGAAATGCTTAAATTTGAAAATGTTCTGTGGTTTCTTCCCGTACTTGCGGCGGCAGTTGCCGCGGTATATTACGGAGTTAAGAAAAACGCAAAGGCTACGGGAATTATCGCCGCTGTTTTTCTGATACTCTCAATCATCGCAGGATATAAAGAATTTTATCTTGTAAATTTTACAAATAAAGTCAACTTTTTCTTCAGCGGAATTCCCTATGTTTTCCTCGGATATCTGATTGCCGAAAGGAAAAAAAATCTTTCTCTGAAAACCTCGATTGTGATTTTTGCTGTTTCAATAATCATGTCCTTAGCTGAGGGATACATTGAATTCAGATTTTTATCAGATACTTTCTTTGGCTTTTCGAGAATATTTTATCTGCCCACGATTTACTCTTTAATGCTGATATGTCTGAATGTTCAGACAAAGGAAAGAAAAATTTATTTAATATTTAGAAAACTGAGTATGTTTATATACTTTATCCATCTTATAATTTATCAGGAAATGATTTGGGTAATATTCCATATCACAGGACTTGATAATCTTTGTAAAATCCCGATTACAGGATTCGCTTTCACAATATTTTATGTGGCGATTGCATGTGTTCTTCTGCTTTTGCTTGAAGATAAAAAAGGATTCAGATGGCTCAAAAATTTATATTAAGGAGATGCTTTTATGGAAATCACAAAAGATATGCTTATAGGCGATATTCTTGACGCGGACAGAGAGACCGCCCAGTTCTTCCTCAACATGGGAATGCACTGCCTCGGCTGCCCCTCGGCAAGAGGAGAAAGCCTTGAAATGGCTTGCGCCGTTCACGGCGTTGATGTTGACGACATGGTTGACGAAATCAACACCTTCCTTGCGTCAAAGGCATGAGCCTGAGACCGAGACTAAAAATGACAGCGGACATGGTACGCCGGGGTTCAAGAATTGCTGATATCGGCACCGACCACGGCTACCTGCCCGCGTGGCTTGTAAGAAGCGGTAAATGCGTTGGCGGAATTGCCGCCGACCTGAGGAAAAGCCCACTTGAAAACGCGGCGGAAACTCTCCGTATTTACGGAGTTGAGGACAAAATCAGCCTGCGTCTTTCGGATGGGCTTGATTCTGTTTTGAGCGATGAATACGACGATGTTGTGTTCGCGGGCATGGGCGGCACGCTGATTGCCGAGCTTCTCACGAAAGCCGACGGAATAAAGGACAAGAGCAAGAGGATAATCGTTCAGCCGAACTCACACAGCGAAGACGTGAGAAAATACCTGTGCGAAAACGGGTTTCATATTCTCTATGAGGACGCCTGCGTTGACGACAGGCGCGACTACATAGCTTTCTGCGCTGAATACACAGGTGAAAAAAACACAAAAAACGGTCTGTATTATTACCTCGGCTCTCACCCTCTCCAAAACAACGAGGCTTCTCTGCGTGTGGCGAAAAGAAAAATCCGTCTTGTTAAAACACGCTTTGAAGCACTCGGAAACAACAATATATTCAGCGAAGAATACTATTATCTGAAAGAAATTCTCAAGGAATTTGAGGAGGTTCAGCCATGGCAAGAGTAAGCGACTTTTTATCATTTATCGACTCCCTCTCCCCGTTCACTATGCAGGAAAAATGGGACAACAGCGGTATGCTCATCGGCGACGAAAACCGCGAGGTTACACGCGCCGCGGTTGTGCTTGACATCACGACGGAAGCGGTGGAATACGCTTCTCAGCTCGGCGCGGAGCTTATCATCAGCCATCATCCCGTAATTTTCAAGGCTCAGAAAAGCTTTCTCAAAGGCAACATCGCCTATGAAATGGCGGCTCACGGCATCAGCGCGATTTGCGCCCACACCTGCCTTGACAGTGCGGAGGGCGGCGTGAATGACGTGCTCAGCGGCATACTTGAGATTGAAAACGCCGAGGTTTTTCCGTGCGAAGAATGTGAAACGATGGTAAGAGTAGGCGTTCTGCCGCGCAGAATGAGCTGTTATGAGCTTGCGGCGCACATCAAAGAGAGGCTCGGCGGTAATGTCAGATTCAACGAAACGGACAGAATGATTGAATCCGTAGCTATCTGCGGCGGCTCGGGCTGCAGTTTCAAAGAAGATATTATCAAGGCGGGCATTGACGCTTACATCACAGGCGATGCGGGGCATCACGATTTTCTCGACTGCACCGAAGCGGGGCTTGCGCTCTTTGCCGCAGGTCATTTTGAGACGGAAAACCCCGTTGTTTCCTCAATCGCAAACAAACTGAGACTCGAATTTCCCGATACGGATATTATTCTGATTCCGCAGAGTTCACCCATACAGACTTTATAAAGGAGCTTTTATGGCACTTGACGGCATTTTTCTCAAAAAAATAAGGGACGAAATCGCCCCTCTCATAGTCGGCTCACGAGTTGAAAAAATACACCAGCCCTCACGCGAAGAGCTGGTGCTTCATCTGCGCTCAAGAGCAGGCGCGTTCAAGCTGTTTTTATCCGTAAGAGTCAACAGCCCGAGGGTTCATCTGACGCAGAATGTACCCGAAAATCCCGCGACGCCGCCGATGTTCTGCATGCTAATGCGCAAAAAGCTCACAAATTCTCTGCTCGTTGCCGTTCGTCAGCCCGCGCTTGAAAGGGTGCTGTATTTTGACTTCGAGGCGGTCAACGACATCGGCGACAGAGTGATGCTCACGCTTTCCATTGAGATTATGGCGAAGCACAGCAATATTATCCTCACTGATGAAAACGGGCGGATTGTCGATGCAATCAAGCGAATTGATTTCAGCCGCTCCGAGGTAAGGCAGATTCTGCCCGGCTTCCCCTACACTCCGCCGCCCGCGCAGGATAAATGCGACCTGCTGACGGCACAGACGGAGGAAATCATTGAAAAAATCAAAACATTCGAGAATAAAACCGTTTCGTCAGCTATTTTGAATTCCTGTCAGGGCGTCTCCCCTCTTATCTGCCGTGAAACGGCGTTCAGATGCGGCGAGGATATTTACGTCTGCGACATGAACACGGCGTATGAAAACGCGCTGACAGATAAAATCAACGAGCTGAAAGCTATTGCCGAAAGTGCTGACGGCGCGCCGTACTGCATCAAGGACGAGACGGGCAAACCGTGCGATTTTGCGTTTATCGAGATAAATCAGTACGGAAATATGCGTATGTGCGAGAAAAAAGAGAGCTTTTCCGCTTTGCTTGACGAGTTTTACTCCGAAAAAGACACGGTGGAGCGCACCCGTCAGAAAGGCAGAGATCTGGTTAAATTCCTGCACAACGCGATTGAAAGAACAGCGAAAAAACTGAATTTACAGCGCGCTGAGCTTGAAAAATGCGCCGACCGCGAGGAGCTTCGCATATCCGCGGAGCTGATAAACGCGAACCTTTACAGGCTCGAAAAAGGCTCGCTCTACTACGACCTGCCGAATTACTACGACAATAACAATAATCTGAGGGTAAAGGCTGACCCCGCGCTCTCCCCTGCGGCTAACGCGCAGAAATATTTCAAGCTCTACCGCAAGGCGAAAACTGCCGAGCAGATGCTCACGGAGCTTATTGTCAAGGGCGAGGACGATTTGCTGTATCTCGAATCCGTTGCGGATTCGCTCGACAGAGCCTCATCTCAGGCGGAAATTGATGAAATCAAGGCGGAGCTTGTGCTCAGCGGATTCATGAAAGCCAAGGGCGGCTCAAAGAAAAAGCCGTTAAAAGTGTCTCAGCCTGCGGAGTACGAGACCTCCGACGGATTCAGAGTGCTTGTGGGCAAAAACAACCTGCAAAACGACAAGCTGACATTCAAAACCGCTCACAAAACGGATATGTGGCTTCACACACAGAAAATTCACGGCTCGCATGTTATAATTCTCGCCGAAAACCGCGAGATAAGCGACGATGCAATCGTTGAGGCGGCGGAAATCGCGGCATACCACAGCAACGCAAACGGCGCGAAGCTTGTACCTGTTGATTACACGCCCGTGAAGAACATAAAAAAGCCCCAGGGAGCGCCCCCGGGGAAGGTAATTTACCATGTTTATTACTCGGTGAATGTTACGCCCGACAAAGCGAAAATCGAAAAAATGCTCAGAAAGAAATAAGATACGGGGTATCACGGCTGAAACTAACCGTGATGCCCCGAAAATTTTTATTCAGTAATCATGCCTTCCGAAACTTCGCCGTCCGCGCTGATTCTGACAGTCTTGATTTCCTGCGGTTTGAATTCCGCGGTGAACTTTTTGCCCAGAGCCTTGAAATCAATCTCAGCCGCCGTCTCTTTGCCGTCAGCCTCGATGATTCTGAGGATAAGTCCGTCGCCGTCCTCTGCCGCCTTGACAGATGTAACAACAACATTGTCCTTATCAACTGAAATTCCCGAATATACAGGCTCGAGTGTGCCGTCGTGGTGTGTTTCCTGCGTAAGCTGAAGCGGAGTGTTGAGCAGCTCGCCCTCTCTGAAAAGCGCGGCGTTCTGCTTCTCAAAATGAGGAACAAGGATGTAGTTGAACTCCTGCTCGCCTTTGTCAAGGAACTGCATCTCGCTGTCGCGGTGCTCCTGTCCGAAATGGTCAAGGAACGCGCAGCTTCTCGCGGCGGTCATTCTCAAATCGTTCTCAACAGCGCAGAAGCTATATTTGCAGTCATTGATAAGACCGAGACCGAAGCCGTTTTTGTCGTGAATATCCGCCCATGCGTGGCAGGGCTCCTCCTGCCCGTCAGCAGCTTTTTCGATAAAGCCGTAAGGCATGGAGTATGTAATCGTTGGATTGCTTACATTCGCCTTGAAGCAGATTTTTGCGAGCTTATACGGCTCGTCAAAGTCAAGAATACATCTGACATGGAGCTTTTCACTGCCCGAATACAGAGAATAATATCTGATAAGCACGGAATTATTATATTTAACCGTGGATTTGAGCGTCGCTCTTACAGGGCCGCTCTCGACAATTTCAAGCGTGCCGCCGCCGAAAGAGCCGACCTTATTGTTGTAATCAGTTACCTTATGTCCCCAGGTGTCGTTCTTCTCGTCGTCGCAGACAATCACCTCGCCGAGACCGCCTGCGGCAAAGTCGCTTTCCTTAAAGCTGAAAGACTCAACCGCGCCTGTTTCGGAGTTTATCTTGATTTTCGCCGCTGAATTTTCAATTGTGTCGGCGGTGATCTTCAAATCGGACTCAAAATTGACCTCGGGATAATCGTCGCTCTTGTAAAGATAATAAACATTGTAGCCGTAAGCGGGAACATCAACATTGAAAAGGCATTTATTGACGTGCCTGCCGTCGGTGTATGACGCTCTGACAAGCTGATAGGGCAAATCCTTGCCGTCCTTGTCAACAACGCGTGAAATCCACTGCATACCGAACGAAACAGCCGCCTTGACGGGGAACGAATGAGGATTGAAAACTACCATCGGGCAGCCCTCGCCGTCTCTGTACCAGAGTCTGTCGCGCATTTCGGAAACGCCGTTATCAAGAAAATCAGTTGTCTTGATTCTCCAAGAAATGCGCTGAGAAGCGTATGTGCCGATTTCAAGCGCGGTTTCCTTTGCATAGCCCATGGCATTTTTCGCGTCCTCGTAAGCCTCTTTTATGGAGCAGCCTGCGAGAATGTCGTGGAACTGGTTGAACATAACCCTCTCCCACGCGTTTTCGATTGATTTATTGTGAATTGCCGAGCCTGTGAGGATATTCGCGAGCACATCGAGTTTTTCGGCTCTGACAAGCTCACATTCTGCGCGGCGGTTGGCGGATTTTATAACACTGTTTGCACTGTAACAGCCTGCGGCGTGATGCTGTAAATCTTCGGCGACAACAGGCATATCGCAGTCGGCGTCATTGAAATATTCATCGGGAACAGCGTACTGCGCTCTGCCGCCCGCGATAAGCTCCTCAGCCTGCTTTAAATGCTCCTTTGACGGGCCGCCGCCGTGGTTGCCTATGCCGTAGAACAGCATCTGCGGCTGACTCTGGCTTTCATAGCGCGAAACACGTCTTTCCTTGAGGTCGTCGCCGTAGCCGTCAAGGATTCTAAACGCGTTTACGCGGCTTCCGTCGGGGCTCTCCCATATATGGAGATTTTCTTCGGGAAGATTAGGCTTTTCTTCGCTTCTGTTGGGGCGCATATAAACATAATTGTCAATGCCCGACTTTTTGAAAAGCTGAGGAAGCATGCCGTTATGACCGAAAGAGTCAACATTGTAGCCTGTTTTAACGGTAAATCCGAAATTTTCCTTAAAGAATTTCTGAGAATAAAGCATGTGGCGGCAGAAAGCCTCGCCCGAGGGAATGTTGCAGTCGGGCTGAACCCACATTCCGCCGACTACGCCCCATCTGCCCTCTTTGATGCGCTCGATGATTTCCGAGAACATCTCAGGCTCGCTTTCTTTTATCCATTTATAATAGCCCGCGCACGCGCTTGTGAATTTGTAGTTGGGGTACTCCTTCATTCTGTCAAGAGCGGAGCGGTAGGTTGATTTGATGAGTGCAAGACCTTCGGGAACGCGCCACTGCCACACGGGGTCGAGGTGAGCGTTGCCAATAAGATAGTATTTTTTATTCATTGCGATTCCTCCTTTAAGTCAAGTTTACATAACAGAAAAAAATAAGTCAACAGAAAACGCAAAATTTTCAAAAAAATCTTGACAAAAGCTGATGTTTGTAGTAAAATCAACAAGTCGATTGAATGTTTTACATTCCGACGCTCGGATTGCCTTACCGTGTAAAAATTTAAAGGCTTGCGGATTAGCTTAGTTGCCCGCCTCGGTTCTCCCTGCCGTGTAAAATTTAAGGGGCAATATTCGCGGGTATGGCGGAATTGGCAGACGCGTTAGATTCAGGTTCTAATGGTCGCAAGGCTGTGCAGGTTCAAGTCCTGTTACCCGCACCAAAAACCGTTGATTCTTTATGGAATCAGCGGTTTTTCTTTTTTATATTAAATCTTTAAAAATAAAAATATTCGCCAATAAAGCGGATAACCAAAGAGGGTGCAAAAATCAATCTGCACCCTCTGAACTTTTTTGCGTTAATTTGCCTCGTACACTCTTACATAGTCAACAATGAATTTTGCGGGGAATGTGCCCTCCGGATTGTCATAAACCTCGGGATTCTCCTCGCCGTTTATCCTTACCTGGCAGGTAAGAAGCATAAACGCGGGGTCGGTTGTTGCGCCGTTGGAGCTTCTGCCCGATTCTTTGCCGTCGATGTAGAAAATAAATTCGTCCTCCGTCCACAGAACGCCGTATGTAACATATTCCTTATAAATATCTTTATCTTTGTTAATGCGGTACTTGCCGACAATCTCGCTCTTGAAATTGTCTGTTTCGGGCTGATATTTATGCACGGTGTTTATGGTGCTGTTCTGATACTTCTGACCGTAATAGAAAGACTCCATAACATCTATTTCCGTGTATTCCATATGACGGCCGTTTTCGTAATGTCTCTCACCCGATGTCATCATCCAGAAAGCAGACCACATTCCTTTTGCCGACGGCACAATGCAGCGGCATTCATAGTAACAGCCGGGTTTAAAATTGCTGTATGCTTCGGTGTTTTCTATTCCGCCTGTGTACCAGCCTGCGCCTTTCGGACCGTCTTCAAGATATTCTGTTGACATTATCAGATTCTCGCCGTCAAAGGAGAGCATGCTTTCATCGAATATTTCTCCTGTTCCGAGAGCCGACTTCTCCTGCCAGACATCTTTGTTGAGACTGTCGCCGTTGAACTCATCGCTGAAAACAAGCGAGTAATCGTTTAAATTGATTTCATCTCCGATAATCGGGCCGGGAGTATCAAAAAGGATAACTCCGAAAAGCTGAAATACAGCCATAACAGCTGCAAAGAACGCTTTCAGCTTTAACGTGAAAAACATAGTAACTGCCTTTGAAAGCTGAGATGGAATTGCCATAAGTGCCGACATCTGACGAACCGCAAGTTTAGCGAGTATTGCTTTAAACATTATTATCACCCCGTTGAGTAATTGATGATTAAAATATATCACACAAAAAAACAAATTTCAATCTATAACGGATATTTAGTAAAGCAGTTTTCATTAAGATATTGCAACAAATATCCGCTCTGTGTTAAAATAGAAACATCGGAGGTGCGTAAAATGAAAAAGAATACTTTTAAAAGATTTATTGCGGTTGTTCTCTGCTTCTGCATTTTCGGGAGCAGCTGCATTTTTGCTTCGGCGGCAGATGATACGCCGCTTCTGAGCATTGAGGTGGTATCCGCAAAAAAAGACTATCAGAAAGGCGAAACAGCGGAGCTGAATGTTACACTCAGGAATAACAGCCTTGCGGATTTGGGCGATGTGCTCGTCTGGTATGAATACGATGCGGGCGATACATTTCTTGTTCCTGCCGCGTGTGAGAATGTTTACGAAAACATGAGTGCAGGCTCATCTGACAGCGACAGATTCAAACTCAATGAAATTGAGATAATCACTAAAATCGGCGAGTCTGCAAAGACGGATTTCGGCAGAAATATTGTTACAAAGCTGATTCATTTTTACGGCAGACTTGTCAAAGCCTTTGAGCTTTTGAAAATGAGATTTACAGCTTTTCCGAAAAATCTCTTTACTCTCAAAACGAAAGCCGAGCTCGGCAGTTACAGCATTAACTATGACGGAACGGAAGTTAATGTAACATTTTACGCCAAGTATAAAAAGAACGCGGCGGCAGATGTAAACATAAAAGAGCTCGGCACAGCTCCCGAAAATTTTGAAATCACAGGGCAGATAAAAGCTGACGGCAAAAACAGCGGAATTGTGTTCTCATCTGTTCTCAAAGAAAACGGCTTTGACGGAAATCTGTTTTACATAAACGGAGCACGCAAAACCGCGGGACTTTTCACGGGTACAGATGATATTTACTGCAAAGCCGCCGAGAAAAAGGTTGACATAGTTTCGGGCAAAGCGTATGATTTCAGGCTTCAGTATGCTGACGGCAGGCTGAAAGCATATCTGTATAATAATCCTCTTGATTCAGAACCTTATCCGCTTTTCGATGTTTTTGTCAGCGGCAAAGGTGAAATGACAGGCATCTGCGGCGATGCGAACAATGTAAAAATACAGCCTTATACAGCAGAAGCGGCTGAAAAAACATACACAAATCCTGTTTATCCCAACAGCGCAGACCCGTTTATTCTCAAAGACGGCGATACATATTATCTTTACGCTACCAACTCGGGCGACGGCTTTATCGCTTCAAAATCAACCGACCTTGTGAACTGGACATCGTGCGGACTTGTGGCGAAAAAAGGCGATATTTACGGAGAATACTACTTCTGGGCGCCCGAGGTCTATAAATACAACGGCAGATATTATCTGCTTTATACCGCTGAGGAGCATATCGCGCTTGCTGTTGCGGATTCTCCCGTGGGGCCGTTCAGGAAAACCTCGGACGGATTCCTTATTGACAGCCAGGCGATAGACGGGCATTTCTTCTTTGACGATGACGGAAAAATTTATTTCTACTACGCGGGCGAAGGCATAATGGGCTGTGAAATGAACAGCAACCTGCTGACGCTCAAAACTGAAACGCTTACCTGCGTTCTGCCCGATAACGGCGACGGCTGGGCAGAGGGGCCTTTCATGCTCAAGCACAACGGCACATATTATCTCACCTTTTCGGGCAACGATTATCAGCGCAAGGATTACAGAGTTTCTGTTGCGACAGCTTCTGCGCCTTTGAATAAATTCAAAAAAGATGAAATCAATCCGATTCTTACGCCCGATACATTCATCTGCGGAACAGGACATCACAGCTTTGTTTATTCGCCCGACGGAAGCGAGCTGTTTATCGCGTATCATTCTCATCTGAATGATACAACGGTTCATCCGCGTCCGCTGTGCATTGACAGGGTGAAGTTCGTGCCGACAGAAAGCGGCACCGACGCTCTCGTAATTTACGGCCCGACAAAAACGCCGCAGAAATATCCGCAGTAAAAAAGCAGAGCGATATGCTCAGAAAGTGTGAGATTATATGAACTTATCTATTACGCTCGGGTTTATTGCCAAGAGTGTGGCGCAGCTGCCGGGTGAAACCGATGCTGAGCGTGTACGCCGCACGGCGCTGATGCTCAAGGATTACGGCTTTTCATATTTTGACTATCTCGTCCCCCGTTCTGAGGACTGGGTTGGCGACGCGGCGCGCTTCCGTGAATTTGCCGAAAATGCGGGAGTGCAGGTGCATCAGTCTCACGCGCCTATATACCGGCACCGCCCCGAAGTTCCAAGGGATGAGGTGCAGAAAGCATACCTGCTGGCGGTTGACGCGGCCGCCGCAATCGGCGCAAAATATCTTGTTATTCACGCCGACGAAAACCGACTTGCGCCCGATGAAATCTATGACAGCGAAAAAGTGGTTAAAGATCAGATTGAACTGTTTCTTCCTGTTGCGGAGCGAGCGGATCGCGTCGGGATAAAAATTGCCTGCGAAAATGTTACTCAATCGCGGGACGAGCCGCGTTCAAGGTGCAGCTGCACTGCCGAGGAGCTTCTCGGCATAATCGAGGGGCTGAACGGAACGGCTGAGGTTCGCGCGGACAATCCTGCGGGATGCTGCTGGGATTTCGGACACGGGCGTATGTTTTTCGATGACGAAAGCGCGAAGGAGCTTGAAAAGGTTGTGCCTCACCTGCTGTGCACTCATGTGCACGACAACCGCGCAAGGGACGACCACCAGCCGCCTTTCACAGGCAAAATGGACTGGCCTCCGCTGATGAAGGTACTTCGCGACGGCGGTTATCGCGGCAATCTGTCGCTCGAGCTTCACTACGGGCGTTTCCCTGAGCGGGTACTGCCTGCTTATCTTAATTTCTGCCGTGCCGCGGGTGAAGAACTTATACGAATGGTAACTGACAGCGAAAAATAATAATGAAAGGTTGATTTTATGAAAGCATATCTGAAAACAATATTTGTAATTCTTCTGTCATTATGGCAGATTTTATCCCCTCTCGGCGCGGTTGTTTTAAAGGGCGGCGAAGAAAACTTCTTTGAAAAATGGTCTCCGTCGCAGGAATACATCGATGATTATGCCATATCATTTGAAAAAGATCCCGATAAGGATTTTGTGATACTTAACATAACCGACGTTCAGTTTGAAAAATTCGAGGCTTACGCGCCGTTTGCCGAAGCGGCGACAAAGACTATCGACAGGCTCGTTGATGAGGTTAAGCCCGACCTCATCACTTTTACAGGCGACATCGGCTACTGCACAAGCGCGTATCTTAAAATTATCAAAGACATTGACAAGTACGGTATTCCGTGGGCTCCCGTCATGGGCAACCACGACGGCACCTGCTGCATAAGTGAATTCTGGTGCGCTTACAGGCTGTATAAAGCGAAAAACTGCATATTCAGGTTTGGTCCCGAGGGCATGGGCTACGGCAATTACATCATCAGCATTAAAGAAAGCGGAAAAACAATTCATTCGCTGTTTATGATGGATACTCACTGCGACCTCCGCGATGAAGGCAACATCAACGGCGTGCTGAACAGCGGATATGACAATCTTTGGGAAAATCAGTTTGAATGGTACAAGTGGGCTGTCGGCGGAATCGAAAAGCTCGAGGGACGCAATGTTGAAAGCACGGTCTTAATGCACATTCCGCTTGTTGAGTTCAGAACGGCGTGGAATGAAGCATACGACAGCACAAACGGAAAATACAAAGACGAATATGCCGACACATCTTTCGGCGTGAATCACGAGGGCGTCTGCTGCCCGACCGCAAACAACGGATTCTTTTCACTTTGCAAGGAGCTTGACAGCACAAAAAATATTGTCTGCGCTCACGACCATGTGAACAGCGCATCAATTCTTTATGACGGAATCAGACTGACTTATGCTCTTAAAACGGGCCCCGGCGGCTACTGGGAGGAAGGAATGAACGGCGGCACAAAGCTCACCGTGAAGTCGGACGGCTCAATCGCCACAGAGCATATTTACATTGACCCGAGTACACTTTGAAAAAATCATTAGCGGTGATATTATGAACAAAGCAAAACCGACATTACAGCAAATGAAATGGGCAGATATGGAAATCGGAGTAATTATCCATTACATTATGGAAATCTACAACCCCGATTTCAAGGCGTACAAAACTGACGCTGTCAGAACAGAGCTTTCGCCCGACAGATTCAACCCTCAGAAGCTTGACCCCGAGCAGTGGGTAAGAAGCGCGGCAGAGCTCGGCGCGAAATACGCCGTGCTTGTAGCAAATCACTGTACGGGATTTTCGCTCTGGCAGACAAAGGTGAACGATTATTCCTGCGCGTCAATGAAATGGAAGGACGGAAAAGGCGATATATTCCGTGAATTTGTCGATGCGTGCAAAAAATACAATATCTTACCCGGTGTTTATTACTCGACGGGATGCAACGGATACTACAACATAAATGACGAGGTAAAACACGATTACAAAGCGGAATACTATCAGAATTATGTTAAGTGCGTTGAAAAGCAGGTTGAGGAGCTTTGGAGCGAATACGGCGAAATGTTTGAGATATGGTTTGACGGCGGAATTATTCCGAAAGAAAAAGGCGGCCCCGACCTTATGCCTCTTCTGAAAAAATATCAGCCGAACGCAATAGCTTTTCAAGGTCCGACAGGATACGCGAATAACATACGCTGGGTAGGAAACGAAGACGGCTTTGCGCCCGAGGAATGCTGGGCTTCCTGCAAAACAGACGGTAAAAATGATCTCATCGGCACTCCCGACGGCGATATGTGGGCTCCCGCTGAAACGGATTTTCCGAACCGTTCCAACAAAGCCTTCGGCGGAGGCTGGGGTTGGAAACAGGGCGAGGAAAATATGGTCTTTTCACCAGAGCATCTGCTTGAGTGCTACATAAATTCTGTCGGCAGAAATACCAATATGCTCATCGGAATGGCTATTTCCGCTGACGGCGATTTTCAGGACGAAGAGCAGTTTATTGAATTCGGAAAGCTTCTGAAAAAAGAATTCGGCACACCGATATATGAAAAAACAGATTTAACAGGGAACACATTTATAATAAACAATGAAGAAAAGCGTCAGATGAAATATCTCTCAATATGCGAGGATATTCGGGACGGACACAATATAAACGGGTTTTCTGTATTCGCCGACGGCAGAAAAATATACGAGGGAAAATGTATCGGGCACAAGAGAATTATCCCTCTCGGAAAAATAACCGCAGATGAACTGAAAATAGAAGTAAATGGAATGGAGCATATGCCAAGACTTAAATCCGTTTCGGTTTATTAAGAATGTGTTATTTTCTAATTTATGTCAGCTGTCGAAAAAGGGAAATTTAATAAATCCCTTATGACAACTCTGACTTTTTCATGTTACATAATGGTCTGTCCGTACGCTGCTGAACCAATGCAAAAAGCGTATCAATTATTCATAATTATATTGACCTTTATAATAACAAATGATATAATTACGGAAAACAGAATTCTGGGTGAGATTATGACAGAATCCGATAAACTTCGTGAAATCAGAAAAAAAATATTTCTTACTGCGTACCCGAATAAAACCGCGCATCTTGCATCGGCTTTTTCTATTGCGGAGATTGTATATGCTTTATATGTTAAAGGCATACTCCGATATGATATCAGCAACCCGAAGTGGGAAAACCGTGATCGTTTTATTCTCAGCAAGGGGCACGCGTCGCTGGCTGTCTATATTATGCTTAATGAAATCGGCGTTCTGAGTGATGAACAGCTTTCGACTTTTTGCAGACCGGGCAAGAGTCTCGGCGGAGAAGTTAATCCGAATGACTGCGAATGGATTGAGGCCGCAACCGGTTCTCTCGGTCATGGACTCGGTGTCGGAGTAGGAATGGCAACAGCACTCAAAATGGATCATTCCGATGCTAAAGTATATGTTATGGTTGGCAACGGAGAGCTCGAAGAGGGCGTAATGTGGGAATCCGTTATGTCCGCAAAGAAATTCAGACTTGATAATCTTATCGTTATCCTCGATGATAATAAGATTCAGAAAATGGGACGAACTGACGAAATAATGGGTATTGAGTCATGGGACAGCAAATGGGAATCCTTCGGCTGGTCTGTTGATCATATTGCAGACGGTCATAACATTGAAGAAATCGAAAAAGTGCTGAAGAAGCCCAACATCGAAGGTACGCCCAGAATCGTGATAGCCGACACAGTAAAAGGAAAAGGCGTTTCAATTGTTGAAAACAACCCTGACTGGCATTTTAAGATGCCGTATCGAAGAGAGCTGAAATATTTTATGCAGGAGCTGTGCATAACCGAGGAGGAGCTTGAACGTGCAAAAATCGTATTTAATGACATTGTATGATATTGCAGAAAAAGATCCGAATGTGCTGCTTTTACTGGCAGACAGCGGCTCGGGCTATGACGAACTGTTCAAAAAAAGCTTCCCCGAGCGGGTTCTTGATTTCGGTATTGCAGAAGAAAACATGGTTGCGGCGGCGGCAGGCCTCGCAAGCTGCGGAAAAATCCCGTTTGTATATACCGCAGGGGCTTTTCTCGCATACCGTTCAGTGGAATTCATTCGCGACGATGTCTGCTTCCAGAACAGGAATGTCAAGCTTATCGGAATGGGTACGGGACTTGCATGGAGCACACTCGGAGCAACGCACCATACCACAGAAGATCTCGGAATTCTGAGGGCAATCCCGAATCTGCTTGTGATCTGCCCTTCGTGCCCGAGCATGGTCGAGAAGTGCATCAGAACAGCGTATAAGCATCAGGGACCTGTATATGTCAGAATAGGCATGGGCGGAGAAAAAGAGCTTTATTCCGAACCGTATGAAATTGACTCTGAAAAAAGCATGATTCTTTCAGACGGAAGCGATATTACTGTTTTCTCATGCGGCGCCATAACCGCTGAGGTTCTCGAAGCGGCAGATATCCTGTCCGCAAAAGGAATATCGGTTAAAATAATAGATATGTTTTCGGTTTCGCCTATAGATGCCGAGCGCATAGTTTCCGAAGCGAAAAGCGGCAGACCGCTGTTTACTGTTGAGGAACACAGCGTAACCGGCGGAATAGGAAGCGCCGTTGCAGAGGTGCTTGCGGAAAACAGAATCCCCGCGGATTTTCACAGAATAGGTCTTGATAACAGCTTTGCCTGCGGATACGGAACGCATCATGAAGTCCGGATGCAGAACGGACTTGACTCTGAAAGTATAGCAACTAAAATATACAATTGTATCGGAGAAAAATAAATGACTGATTATAAATTTCTTCAGCTGAAAAAAGCGGCTAAAAAAGCGTCGGCGTCAAAGGCTGACTGCAAAATGGCTCTTATGGGAGACTGCGCCACACAGCACGTTGCCGCCGCGATAAAAGGCTACGCCGCAGAGGTCGGGCTGATAATTGATTTATGCGATATTGATTACAATCTGATTGAGGCGCAGACAATCGACAGCCGTTCCTTGCTGTATGAATTCGCTCCCGACTATACCGTAATTTATATGTGCATGGAAAAGCTCGAAGCTGAATTTTCCGCGTGCGCAGATAAAGCTTCTTTTGCGGATACGATGTACAGCCGTATTCTTGAATACTGGAGCAGAATCAACAACAATATTAAAACAAATATTCTTCAATTTACCTTCATAGAGAATGATGACAGAGTTTTCGGAAACTTTGCTCTGAAAACTGCTGAGTCTTTCCTTTTCCAGGTGAAAAAGCTGAATTACCTTCTCTCTTGCGGTTGTCAGACTGCAAAAAATGTTTTTCTTATTGATTTAAACAGCATTCAGCTTGAAAACGGTAAGCTGAGAGACGATAAGCTTTATTACGCGGCTAAAATGCCGATAATGCTGGATATGCTGCCGGAAGTTGCCAAAAATGTTGTTGATGTTGTTAATGTCCTCAGAGGCAAAATAAAAAAATGTGTTATATGCGATCTTGACAACACTCTCTGGGGCGGCGTTATAGGTGATGACGGACTTAACGGAATTCAGATAGGCGAACTCGGACGCGGAAAGGCATTTGAAGATTTTCAAAGATGGCTGAAGCTGCTGAAAGAAAGAGGCATTATTCTCTGCGTATGCAGTAAAAACAATGAGGAAACCGCTAAAGAGCCGTTTCTCAAGCATCCCGAAATGGTTTTATCTCTTGATGATATTTCGGTGTTTGTCGCCAACTGGGAAGATAAGGCCAGCAACATTATGTTCATTCAGAAAACTCTCAACATAGGAATGGACAGCATTGTATTTTTTGACGACAATCCGTTTGAACGCAATCTTGTTCGTTCCATGATTAAAGATATTACCGTTCCCGAGCTCCCCGAAGATCCCGCAATGTATCTGTCATATATAAAGGGGCTTAATCTTTTTGAGACTGTTTCTTTTTCTCAGTCAGACAAAAAACGCACAGAACAGTATCAGGCTGAGATGAAAAGAATCAGTGAGGTAAAAAAATTTGAGTCTTATGATGAATATCTTGAAGGTCTTGACATGATTGCGGAAGTCAAACCCTTTGACGATTTTCAGACACCCAGAATCGCACAGCTTACACAGCGTTCAAATCAGTTCAATCTCAGAACCGTAAGATGCACGGAGAATGACATTTCTCTTATGGCTTCTGATGACAGTTATATTACAAGATACTTTACTTTAAAAGATAAATTCGGCGATCACGGACTGATAAGCGTGCTTATCATGAAAAAGGAAGATGCCGAAACACTGTTTATTGAAAACTGGCTTATGAGCTGCCGTGTTCTGAAACGCGGAATGGAGGAATTCATTATCAACTCCATTGTTTCAATCGCGAAAGAAAACGGATTCAGCAGAATAATCGGTGAATATCTGGAAACGCCAAAAAACGCCATGGTAAAGGATATTTATCTCAATCACGGATTTAAGACGATTGGAGATAATCGTTTTGAGTTAAATACAGCAGAATATCAACCGCAGAAAACTTTTATTAAAGAATAATTTCAGGAGGAAATAATAATGAACAGAGAAGAAATTTTAGCAAAGGTTACAGAGATTTTTCAGGATGTTTTTGATGATGAAAGCATAGTTATCGGCGATGAAACCACCGCTGAAGATATCGAGGACTGGGATTCGCTTACACATATCACTCTTATCTCAGAGATTGAAGATGCTTTCGATTATAAATTCAGCATGAAAGACGTTCTCGGAATGAAAAACGTCGGGGAAATGCTCAGCATACTTGAAGAAAACGCATGAACGAATACACTTATTGCGAAATAGAGACGGGACATTCGGAATCGTTTTCCGCAGTTGTCTCTGAGGAAATGCTGGATAAATTCAAAGAAATAACGGGAGATATAAACCCGCTTCACAACGATGAAACGTACGCACAGGAAATGGGACACCCTTCCAGAGTTGTGTACGGCATGCTGACTGCTGCTTTTTTTTCAACGCTTGCAGGAGTATATCTTCCGGGAAAATACAGCTTGATTCATACAGTTGAAACCGAGTTTGTCAAGCCTGTTTACATCGGTGATACCCTGACAGTTAAAGGCGAAGTTCAGAAAAAAGACGACACATTCAGGACAATATGGCTTAAGATTACCGTTACCAATCAGAACGGCAAAAAAGTCTGCCGCGGTAAAATGCGTATAGGATTATTGAAATAACAAATTGTCTGAAACAGGAGAGAGAATATGACATTAGTATCAATAGAATATTTTGCTTTTGTTATCGCATCGCTTTTGATTTATTATATCCTGCCGAAACGCTTCCAGTGGATAATTCTTCTGCTGGCAAGCGTTAGCTTCTTTATTTTTGCAGGTACTCCGTGGACAATTGTTTATCCTTTAGCGGCGACACTCATAACATGGATAAGCGCGCAGCGGATTCAGAACGAAAAAACAGGAAAATCAATAAAAGCTTTGTGGCTGGCAGTCGGTCTTGCCGCAGATATCGGTATGCTTGCGGCGCTTAAATATTCTAATTTTTTCCTGGGCATTGTCAACTCTTCGTTCAGAGTTCTGAACATCGGCGCAAAGCCTCTTTCTGTCAACTGGATTGCCGCACTCGGAATAAGTTTTTATACTCTTCAGATTGTCGGCTATCTGCTTGACTGCTATTGGGGCATCATAAAAGCTCAGAAAAATCCGTTCAGGCTTGCCCTGTTTACAATGTTTTTTCCGCAGATGGTTTCGGGCCCCATAAGCAGATACAGTCAGCTTGGTGAGCAGCTTTATGCCGAACATAAATTTAATTTCAGCAAAATTCGCTCGGGCGCAATCAGAATTATTGTTGGAATGTTTAAAAAAATTGTACTTGCCGAAAACCTTGCGCCTTATGTTCCTAAGTTTTTAGATTCTGATTTCAAGAATTTCGGCCCTGTTTATATCATCGGAATGGTTGTGTATATTATTCAGATATACGCGGATTTTTCAGGTTGTATGGATATTATTACGGGTACTGCCGAATGTTTTGATATTACAGTAACAGAAAACTTCAACTCTCCGTTTTTATCAAAAACAATTCAGGAGTTCTGGCAAAGATGGCACATTACTCTCGGTCTGTGGCTGAGGGATTATGTAATGTATCCCCTGCTTCGCTCCAAAACATGGAGAAAAATTTCAAAATTCTGCAAGAAAAAGCTCGGTAAAAACGCGGCGAAAAAAATACCCACGCATCTCGCAATGCTTGTTTTATGGTTCTGCATGGGTTTGTGGCACGGCGGAGGATGGAATTTTATACTTGAAGGCGTATGGTTCTGGTCGGTAATCGTTATCGGCGACTGGCTGACACCGCTGTTTAAAAAAGCTACAAAAAAGATAAACACAGACGGACTTATCTGGACAACATTTCAACGCCTCAGAACTATCCTTATATACGGAATCGGCGCACTTATGTTCAGAAGCGGTTCTGTTAAGGAATGCGGCGTTCTGCTGCATAAAATGTTCTCCCCCGGTTGGATAATTCATTTTTCGGAAATGTACTCCGCTGTTTATAACATTATCTTTACCCACGGGCTTATTGAGACTCTGGCAGATATAACCGTTATAATGTTTATTTTCGCAATATTCGTTATAATCAGACATTTTGAAAATAAAAACGGAAGCATATCTTCAGCTTTAGAAAATCGTCCGGTTATGTTCAGACCAATGATATTGGTCTTTCTGATATTTGTTATTGCGGTTTTCGGTGTATATGGTTCAACATATAATGCAGCAGATTTTATTTACGGAGGTTTTTAAATGAAAAAAAGTCTATTAACTTCCATTATTTCAACATTGCTGATTATTGTAATGATTGTTTCGTTTGTTCAGATATCGTATTTTGTCCGCCCGTGTTACAGAGGAAACGAAAATGATGTTATCTGGGAGTTCTATAAGCAGCCGAAAAACTCATTTGATGCTGTATATGTAGGCGGCAGTGCCTGTTATGTTTATTGGGAACCGTTAAGAGCGTGGAACAGACACGGCTTCACTTCATACAATTTCGCGTCTGATACTATCCCTCCTCAATCAATAGAAAATTATATAAAAGAGGTCAGCAAGACTCAGACTCCGAAATTATGGATTATTGATTTAAGACCGTTCCAATACGGCAATGAATTATATGACCTTGACCCTACCGCATTAAATATGTATCATAAGGTACCGATTAAAAACGGTGTGGATCACATGAAATATTCATTAAACAGACTCGACCTTATCAATAAAAGCGTTCCGAAGCTCCGCGATAAAATCTCTTACTGCTTTGATTTTGAAATGTATCATCCGTTATTGAAAAAGGATATCATAAAAGAAATCAGCGGCTCAGGTCAGAGAATTAAAAACTCTTCATATTCAGACGACAACATTCAGGGAAAGTTTTTGCCTGAATCCTATAAGGGCTTCAAGTTCATAGTAATGACTAAGACTGTAACGCTCAGAGACAACTCTTCGGTTACTGAAGAATGCAGACTGCCCGATGAATTGGACAGCATATTTTCAGACCTTTTAGATTATTGCAGCGGCATACAGGGAAAGGTTTTATTTGTTGTTCATTCATATTGTGAAACAGAACAGCATAAAAAGCTTTATAACTATATGGAGAAAGCCATTGTTAAAAGCGGGCTTGACTATATAGATTTAAACGATTTTAACGATAAAATAAGTTTTGATCCGAACATGGATTTTTACAACGATAATCATGTCAATGTTTTCGGAGCAGAGAAATATACAGACTTTTTATCTGATTACATCGCGAAGAAATATAATCTGCCCGACAAACGAAACAGCGACGGTTACTCTGAATGGGATAACGATTTTGCAGAGTTTGAAAAAGAATCGTCAAGAATAAAAGGTGTAATATCGGAGATGGCTGATGGAAACAAAAAATAATTTTTCCTTCTATTATGAGCTCAGCAACCATGTCAGAATTCCGTCGCTCGCGTACGGCACATGGAAGCTCGAAAACAATGTTGCCGAAACCGTAGGAACCGCAATTGATACGGGGTATCGAAGCATTGATACGGCATACAGCTACGGCAATGATTTTTATGTCGGAAAAGCAATTAAAAAAAGCGGCATTTCAAGAGAAGAACTTTTTATTACAAATAAAGTCTGGAATTCTTTCAGAGGAAAAGAAAGCACCGTTGAAGCCTGCAAAAAATCGCTCAGACTGATGAAGCTGAATTATTTTGACCTGTATCTGATTCATTGGCCTGCACCGATAACGCAGGAAAACTGGGCAGAAATCAATTTATCAACATGGGAAGGAATGGAAGAGCTTTATAAAGAAGGTCTGGTTCGTTCCGTTGGAGTAAGCAATTTTAAAATTCACCATCTGAAAAAGCTGCTGGACGGCAACATCTCTGTTAAGCCGATGGTTAATCAGATAGAACTTCACCCAGGGTATTATCAGAAAGATTTAGTTGATTTCTGTAAAGAAAATAATATTCTTGTTGAGGGTTGGAGTCCTTTCGGAAGCGGACAGGTGTTGAGCAATTCAATCCTTGTCAATCTCTCTCAGAAATACAAATGCACGCCTGCGCAGCTTTGCCTGAACTGGGCGGCAGATAAAAAAATCATTCCCGTTGCAAGGACTCAAAATGCTGAAAGAATGAAAGAAAATTTATTCTTCCCTGAAATAAATCTGTCTGAAGAAGATACTCTTTGTATTGATTCTATATCAGATGTCGGATTTTCGGGATTTGACGCAGATTTGTCAGTACCTGAATAAATCTGTTGTTTTATCGCTTTATATACCCTGCAAAGGCTTTTATAGTTTGTAATATACTTCTCTCCTGTTATTCGGTATCTTCAACATATCGGATAGCAGGATTTTTTTGAACGTGCGAAATCTTAAAAAGCACACAACTGCGGCATTAAAAGCTTGACTGCAACAAAAATATATAATAAAATAGTTGCGTTTAAAACAATTACGGAACGGAGGGCGGAAATGAAAACGGTATTTGGTTATCTTAAACAGTATCTCGGCAGAATGGGTATCGGCTTTTCAATAAAGGTCGCGGGTACTCTTTCTGAGCTGATGCTGCCGTATATTCTGAGTTTTATTTTAAAAGATGTAATTACCCGCTCAACAAAGGATATTGTTCTCTGGGGCTGTCTTATGATACTCTGCTCGGCACTTGCCTGTGTTTTCAACATCACGGCAAACCGCATGGCGTCAAAGGTGTCAAGAAATTTTGCCGAGGAGCTGAGAAAAGACCTTTTCTTTGCAACTCTCAGGCTTTCTGCGGCGCAGACAGATGATTTCACTATTCCCTCTCTTGAATCAAGAATCACCACGGACACATACAATGTTCACGGATTTGTGAACATGATGCAGAGGCTCGGTGTCCGCGCCCCGATTCTTCTCATCGGCGGAATCGCAATAACGCTGTTCATGGACGCGCGGCTTGCGCTTGTAATGATTGCAATGCTTCCGCTTGTTTTCGGAGTTGTGTATTTCATAAGAATGAAAGGTATTCCCCTGTATAAAAAAATTCAGAAATCAACCGACAGAATGGTATCGGTTGTGCGTGAGGATATGCAGGGTATAAGAGTTATAAAGGCTCTTTCAAAAACCGAATATGAGCACCGCAGATACAGCAGTGTCAACAAGGCTCTTTCAGATGATGAAGTTCACGCGGGCATGATTATGAGCAGCATAAATCCGCTGATGAATATTTTTATGAATTTAGGCAGCGTTGCGGTAATCGTGCTCGGCGGCGTGTATGTTACAAAGGGCGTTTCAAAGCCCGAAACAATCATCGCTTTCATGCAGTATTTCACTCAGATTTCCATGGCTCTGATGTCGGTAACAAGAATGTTTGTGATGTACACAAGGTGCGCCGCCTCCGCCAACAGAATCGAGGAGGTTCTGCTCGCAAAAGAAGATATTCCCGTGCTTTCAAAGGCGGATTATCCCGATATCAAGACCGACTCGCACATAAAATTTGACCATGTTGTTTTTACATATAACGGAAAAAGAAACAATCTTGACGATGTGGATTTCTCGGTTAAAAAGGGAGGTCATATCGGCATTATCGGCGCGACAGGCTCGGGCAAATCCACAATAATCAAACTGCTTCTGCGCTTTTATGAGCCAAACAGCGGCGGAATTTACATTAACGGCGAGAACATAAGGACAATAGAAAAAGAACGGCTTTACAGTATGTTCGGCGCCGCTTTTCAGCAGGATTTCCTTTATGCCGACACGGTTGAGGAAAATATCCGTTTCGGAAGAGATGTGGGCGACAATGCGGTTCACCGCGCGGCAGAAATCGCGCAGGCGGACGGATTTATCACGGACTTTGCCGAGGGCTATGACCACGAGCTTTCGCCGCACGGAACGAATATCTCGGGCGGTCAGAAGCAGCGTGTGCTGATTTCACGAGCCCTCGCGGCTGAGCCCGAAATACTCATATTAGATGACAGCTCCTCGGCGCTCGATTACAGAACGGACGCGGCTCTGCGCCACGACCTTGCGGAAAACTTAAAAGACACCACAGTGATTACCGTTGCCCAGCGGGTAAGCTCCGTCAAGGACTGCGACCTTATTATCGTCATGGATTACGGCAGAATTATCGGCATGGGCGGGCACGAAGAGCTTATTGAAAAATGCGAAGAATACCGCGAAATAAGCGATTCACAGATGGGAGGTGCTTTTGTTGAGTAAGAAACAGGAAAACAAAAAGGATACAAAAGGCATCTTTTTTCGTCTGTGCGGATATGTAATGAACTACTGGTACATATTTATCCCTGCGGTTATTTTCACTCTGCTTTCAAATCAGCTCTCGCTCATGGGGCCGAAATACTCGGGCGATGCAATTGACGCTCTTGCTGGTGAGAACGGGGTTGACTTTGCCATTGTGAAAAGCAGTACGGTAAAAATGCTTGTCTGCTATGTGCTTTCAGCGGCTATTACTTATATTCTTACTGTGCTGATGTTGAGAATGAGCCAGAAAATCGTTTATACAATGAGAAAACAGCTTTTTGAAAAGCTGACCTCGCTTCCCGTAGGCTATTTTGACAAGCACCCCACAGGCGACATTGTCAGCCATATTTCATATGATATTGACACAATAAATGCCTCTCTTTCCAGCGACCTTCTTCAGATAATGACGAGCATATATACAGTTCTCGGCTCTGTCGGTTTTATGTGGAGAATATCAAAGCCGCTCCTGCTTGTGTTTGCGGTAACCGTGCCTATCGCGGTGCTTTTCACCCGTTACCGTTCAAAGCATATCAGACCGCTTTTCCATACCCGTTCAAAAAAGCTGGGCGAGCTTAACGGCTACGCCGAGGAAATGCTGTCGGGCTGCCGGACGATACAGGCGTATCACCGCGAGGAGGAAATCAGCCGCCGCTTCAACGAGCGCAATACGGATTCAATGAACGCTTACTATAAAGCGGATTACTACGGCTGCACAATGGGGCCGACAGTCAATTTCATCAACAATCTTTCAATTTCTCTTGTAATGATACTCGGCGGAATTCTTTACATGATGTCGCAGACAGAAGCGGTAAAGGCAGGCTCTCTTTTCTTTATAACCCTCGGCGGTATCGCTCAGTTCGTTCAGTATTCAAGAAAATTTGCGGGGCCCATAAACGAGTTTGCCAATATTCTCAGTGAGCTTCAGTCGGCTTTTTCCGCGGCGGACAGAGTTTTCAGAATTCTTGACGAAAATCCCGAAAAGGCGGACGATGATAACGCCGCCGAGCTGAAAGAAATAAACGGTGAAATTAAATTTGACGATGTTTCTTTCGGCTACACGCCCGAAAAGACTATTCTCAAGAATATTTCATTCACCGCAAAGCCGGGCGAAACAATTGCTTTTGTAGGGCCGACGGGCGCGGGCAAAACAACGCTTATAAATCTACTGATGAGGTTTTACGACCCCGACTCGGGCACAATCACCGTTGACGGTAAAGAATACAGAGAGATAACGCGCGAATCGCTGAGAAAAGCCTACACAATGGTGCTTCAGGATACATGGCTTTTCGGCGGAACTGTATATAGCAACATCGCCTACGGCCGCGAGGACGCGACAATTGAAATGGTCAAAGCGGCGGCAAAGGCGGCAAGGGTTGACCATTTCATCGACAGCCTTCCCGACGGTTATGACACGGTGCTTACCGATGAGGGCGTAAATATTTCCAAAGGACAGAGACAGCTTATTACGATTGCGAGAGCAATGCTGTCGGACTCAAAAATGCTGATTCTCGATGAGGCAACCTCGAATGTTGACTCAAGAACGGAAATCAAAATACAGGAAGCCATGACGGAGCTGATGAAAGGGCGAACCTGTTTCGTTATCGCGCACCGTCTTTCCACAATTCAGAATGCGGATAAAATTTTCGTCATTCAGGACGGAAGAATTACCGAGTCGGGCAATCACAATGAGCTTCTTGAACAGCGCGGATTTTACAGCACGCTTTACAACTCTCAGTTCAGTTAAAAATGCCTCAATCTCAGAAATGGTAAACTGTATGAGCACTCCCCTGTTTAATAAAATCGTCCTTGAACGAATCAAGCACATTATAATAATCATCATATCTTTTATATTAAATATAAAAGCAACAGACTGAATTATTTTGTCTTTTTCCGAACAGAATGTTCTGTTCGGAACTTTTTTATATTATAAATTTTATGCTATTATTCCTTTAACATATTGAATTGTTAAACTGTTTATGATATATTTAACAAAAAAATACCAAAAATCAGTACAAAACTTACAACAAGGAGAGGAAATGCTATGACAAAAAAAATTGTTTCAGTTTTGCTTTCGATGCTTTTGCTTCTGTCGGTAATTCCCGCGGCGGTTGTTGCCGAAGCGATTGAGCTCGTAGCCGATCCGCACAGCGGACACATCACTTCGCTTAAAGAAATCCTTACAGGCACGGACTGCGCCACGGATTTCTGCGGCAGATTTTACTGCGAGGACTGCCGTGAGACCTATTACGCGCCGATTACCTGCGATGACATCGGCATGCCGATTGTCAACATCAAAGGCTCTCTCGACGGAATTTCCAAAGATGTAAAGGTTAATGTCGATATCGACTACTCTTCCGCTGACATGGAATTTTCATCGGCGGCAACGCTCAAAATTCAGGGCGCGTCATCAGCAAGCTACCCTAAGAAAAACTACACCGTTCAGTTCCTCAAAGAGGACGGCAGCAAGAACAAGGTCAAGCTCGTTGACGATTGGGGAAAGCAGAGCAAATACTGCCTCAAGGCAAACTGGGTTGACTTCTCAGAAGCGAGAAACATAGTTTCCGCTCAGATTTACAATCAGATTCTTCATTCAAGATGTATTGACGATGAGCTGAACGCGCTCCCCAACGGCGGCGTAACTGACGGCTATCCCGTACTCACCTATCTCAACGGCGATTTTCTCGGTCTTTACACTATGAATATTCCAAAAGACAACTGGATGTTCGGAATGAAAGATGAAACAGTTAAACAGGCTCTTCTTTTCGGCGATACATGGGCAAGCTCCCCCGAGCTTCGCAGAAAAATAACTGATGTCAACAATCTCTCGGCAAGCGGCTGGGATCTCGAATACTGCTCCACTGAGGAAAATCCCGAAATCGGCACCGCGTGGGTTGGAGAAAGCATGAATAAATTTATCACTTTCGTCATCAACAACGACGGTCAGAACTTCAAGAACGGCATTTCCGCCTACACCGATGTTGACCGCGCCATAGACACGCTTATTTATACATATTTTATCTACGGCGAAGACAATATCTCCAAAAATATGATTTGGGCAACATACGACGGCGAGAAATGGATTCCCTCAATTTATGACCTTGACGGCACATGGGGACTTGTCTGGGACGGTACTGTCGGATTTCCCGAAACAGGCTTCAATCCCGCCAACACCTCAACCAGAAATAATCTCCTCTATGTCCGCCTGTGGAAAAACTTCCGCACCGAAATAATTGCCCGTTACATTGAGCTTCGTGAGGATATTCTTTCGATAAACAACATTGAAAAAACATTCGACGAATTTTTCGCGAAAATTCCGCAGCTTGCCTATGACGCGGACGCGAAAAAATGGCCGACCTCCCCGAGCCACACAGCGAATAATCCCACTCAGATTGATAATTACGCAAACGCGAGAGCCGTATATTTTGACAGCTTTTACGGTGCTGCAATTAACGAAAAACAGGACAGCGCATACAAGGTAACATTCAAAGCACCTGCTGATGTAAAAATCTATGCTTATCCGTCTCAGGATTACACCACAGAGCCTGAAAGAACGGTCAGCGCGTTCTCTGTTACAAAGACCGGCGAGCTCACAAAAACCGACGGTCAGGTCAACTTCAAGGTTGAAGTTCCCGAGGGTTATGAGGTTTCGTCAATCACCGTGTCCTCAGATAATTACAGCAACATAAAAGGCCCTGCCGACACGGGAGCCAAAAACACATACCGCATCACAAAAATCACGGACGATATAACCGTCAGCATCGCTATAGATGAAATTCCCGAAGAACCTGAGGGATACAACATCATGTTTGCAGGCGAGCACGCGAAGGTATATATCTATCCCAAGCAGGACTACACAGAAGAGCCTGTTCAGGGCGTTGAGACGGTTTCGGTTGATTCCGATACGGGTATCCCCACCAAGAGCGGAGACGGACAGGTAAACTTCCTCGTTGTTGCAGATGACGGATACAAAATCACATCTGTTACGGCTGACCCGAAGAACTACAAAAACCTCAAAACTCCCGAAGATACGGGTGTTGACAGCGTTTACCGTCTGACAAAAATCACAGGCGATTTCACTGTAAGCATTGAAACAGAACAGCTTTCCGCTATCAAGGTTACCGCTTCGGCTGACTCTGTAAATACGGGCGAAAAAGTTACTTTCACAGCAGATGTAACAACTATTCCCGAAGGCACACACATAAGCTGGGTTATCACGGGAAGCATCGAATATTATGTATCGGAAGACGAACTTACCTGCACGGTTACAGCAGGAAACGCAAGCCAGATTAAGGCAGAGGCTTCGGTTGAAACAGGCGACGGGCAGTATTCGGTAATCACCGACAGCGCAACTGTTGAAGTAATAAAGCCCGCGCCGCTCCCGACAATAAGCGTTTCTGCTTCGGCTGATTCAATAAAGACAGGCGAAACCGTTACTTTCACAGCTGATGTAACCAACCTCCCCGACGGCGCGTATGTTGCGTGGAATGTAACAGGAAGCGATGAATACACAGTTTCCAAAGACAATTTATCATGCACAATTACAGCCAAAAACGCAGGTCAGATTAAGGCAGAGGCATCAGTTGTAACAGACAGCGGACTTTCCGCAATAATCACAGATTCTGCAACTGTTGATGTAACAAAGCCCGCGCCGCTCCCGACAATCAGCGTTTCCGCTTCGGCTGATTCAATAAAGACAGGCGAAACAGTTACTTTCACAGCAAATGTAACCAACCTCCCCGACGGCACATATGTCGCGTGGAGCATTACGGGAAGCGATGAATACACAGTTTCTAAGGATAAACTGTCTTGCACAGTTACAGCCAAAAACGCAGGGCAGATTACAGCGGAGGCATCAGTTGTAACAGACAGCGGACTTTCCGCAATTATCACGAATTCCGCAACAGTAGAAGTAACAAAGCCAGCGCCGCTCCCGACAATCAGCGTTTCCGCCTCGGCAAATTCAATAAAGACAGGCGAAAGCGTTACTTTCACGGCTGATGTAACAAACCTCCCCGACGGCGCATATGTCGCGTGGAGCATTACGGGAAGCGATGAATATACAGTTTCCAAAGATAAACTTACCTGCACGGTTACAGCGAAAAACGCTGGGCAGATTACAGCGGAGGCTTCGGTTGAAACAGACAGCGGTCTTTCCGCTACAATTACAGATTCCGCAACTGTTGATGTAACCAAGCCCGCACCCCTCCCGACAATCAGCGTTTCAGCTTCGGCTGACTCAATAAAGACGGGCGAAACTGTTACCTTCACGGCTGATGTAACAAACCTCCCCGACGGCGCATATGTCGCGTGGAACATTACGGGAAGTGATGAATACACAGTTTCCAAAGACAAACTTACCTGCACGGTTACAGCGAAAAACGCAGGTCAGATTATGGCAGAGGCTTCGGTAGTATCAGCTCTCGGAACAGTTAAAAATTTGGCGTTGGTTAATGTAACTCAGCCCGAGCCGCCGCAGGAAAGCACTTTCGTCTCCAATCCCTACTACATCGTCAATTTTGACGGCGGCATCAGAACCGTATATGAAAAGGTTGAGGACGACAACGCGGTATATGAAATTTACCGCAAAACTCCCGACACCGATTATGTCAGGGTCGCCACGACAATCGCGAGCAAGTCGGGCATTGTTCAGTACCTCGATTATGATGTTGAGCACCTTGAAACATACACTTATGATGTAGCCGTTTCGGGCGGCAGGCTCAGCGGAAATCCCATTACAATCGAGTATGTTGCCACTCCCGATTTCACCGCTCAGATTTCAAGCGACGGACTTAAAATCAACATTGAGGCTCTTGACGGCGTTGATTATTACAGAGTTATGAGAAATGACGGCAAATCAACGGTTTTACAGTGCATCGCCATTGTTGAGGCTTCCGACGCTCCCTGCTACTATGACACAAACATCAACGACGACGACCAGTACCGCTACATGGTGCGCGCGTGCCACAATAACAATTTCAGCTACTACCGCACAAAGGACGCGGTTATCCTTTCAAGCGGCGTAAAATTGCTCACGAATGTAAACGGCGGCGTTAAGGTTGCATACGATAAGGTTGACAACGCGGTCGGCTACGCGGTATATCGCAGAACCGACAACAGCGAGTGGGTACAGGCGACAACATTCAAATCCGCGTCATATTTTTACATTGTCGATTACTCGGCGGTGAGCGGAACGATGTATTACTACACCGTTGCGGCAATCAAAGCGGACGGCACAATGCTCTACAACGCGGACTACAAGAAAACAATGTATCTTGAAGACCCGTCGCTGTTCCTTTCAATAGCCGAGGACGGAATTGTCATCGACTTCACGCCCGTCGGCGGAGCGGATTACTATGAAATTCTCCGCTCGCCCGCGGACACATCGAATTTCAGACGGGTAGGCACGGTCTATGACGGCGAGCTTACCACATTCACGGACACCACGGCGGTTGAGGGCGAAAGCTACACCTACGCCGTAAGAGTACGCAACATATCAACAGGCACAACCTACACAAGCTATATGCAGCAGAAGACGATTGATTTCGCGAGATTCTCGACAGACGAGGAAATCGTGATTGACACTTCAGCGGCTGATACGGTTATCATTCCCGCCGACAGCGAAACGGTTGACACAGCGGCTGAAAGTGCGGCAGAGGAAAAGGCCGAAACTGATATTTTCGCTCAGATAATCGCGTTTATCGGTCAGCTTCTTGCGAAAATCGGCGTTGACGCAAAGGTTCTTGACAGCATCGTACCTGTTTTAAACGCAGTATTCGGCTTTGTCAGCAAAATAATCACAATCGCATAAATTAAACTCAGAATCCGAACAGGACTCCCCTGTTCGGATTTTTTATGTTATATATTGCCAAAAGGAGTTTTTTATTGTAGAATAAAGGGGAAAGGGTGATGAATATGGCAGAATTTTCATTTGATGTAAGCGCGGCAATAGACAGATTATGCAGTCCTTTAAAAGCAGGCTTGGGAATTTTAAGCGCAGACCTCGGAACCTGCTTTAAAAGATACCTCACAAACGCCTATGAAAACTACAATAATGTCAAAACTCTTGTATCGAGAGACACGCCGAGGCAGATAATCGGCGATGACGAAATTTATGTAAGTGTCGGTGTAAAATATAATAATGAAGAAATAGATACGGGAACGGTTGAGCCGCTACTCAAAATAAGTAATAATCTTATTATTGAGGGCTTGGGCGGTGCAGGAAAAACAATGCTTATGAAATTCTTGTTTCTCAATACCATACTAAACGAAACATATATTCCCGTGCTTGTAAAATTAAACGAAATAAGCAGACAGCCTGTTGATGAAATATCAATTTATGATTTGATTTATAAAACTATCGGTGAGTTCAGCGACGATGTAACAAAAGCGGCGTTTAAGCACAGCCTTGACAGCTCAAAAAAGAAATATCTTTTTCTTTTTGACGGCTTTGACGAAATAGCCGGAAGCCACGCTAAAAGAGCCGCAATAGACATAAATGATTTCTGCAAGAGATACCCGTCAAATCCGTGCATTGTAACCTCGCGTCCCGGTATGGATTACACACAGCTTAAAAAATTCACCAAAACCAAAATGCTTCCGCTGAATAAAGCTCAGGCTATGGAGCTTGCGTCAAAAATATGCCTTGACAAAGAAAAGGCGGAGAGCTTCTGCGAGCAATTGGACGCTGAACTGTATGAAAAGCATGAGGAATTTGCAGAAAATCCGCTGCTCCTTTCAATGATGTTCCTTACCTTTATTGACAACGGCTCTGTGCCTGACAGAATTGTTGATTTTTATGACAAGGCATATAATGCTCTTTTCAGCAACCATGACAGATTTAAAGAGGGGGAATTTAAAAGAATCTTTAAATCTTCACTTAAACCAAATGAATTCAAGGATGTTTTTTCTTACTTTTGCTTTGATACATACATGGATGAAGAATATTCATTCAGTGAAAATGAAATCGTTGAAAGACTTAAAAATTACCTGTCAGAATACGGTCTTGATGAATCGGAAGCGGAAAATTATCTCAGCGACCTTGTAACGGCGGTCTGCCTTATATTAAAGGACGGAACAAGCTATACCTTTGCTCACCGTTCATTTCAGGCATATTTTGCGGCACTTTATACTGAAAAACTGAGTGATGATGAGCAAAGGGAATTGTTTGAATCGCTTTCATCTAAAAGCGTCTATGATAAAAAAGACTATTATAATTGTCTTATACAGCTTGAAGGTGAACGGTTCGCAGTCAATGCCATTGAAAAAGGTTTGCGTGAGCTTGATATTACAAAGCCTTTTAATACCGAAAAAATTTTGAACCAGATGTATAACTGGGTGGACTTTTCCATATACAATACTTCACATGAATTATTTTTTAACGGATCCAGTACATATGAAGATTTTTTAATTGTACTTTTTTCACTGATTAAGTATGGTCAATCATATAGATTTTTTGTAATTGACAAGAATAAAGGAGAAAGACTTCTCCGTATATGCAAAAAAGCAGATAAAGACTTTGATCCGAGATTTCTCTTTTCAGCTGTTTTTTTTGAAACAATAGATGCCTCAAATAAAATATCCGAAGAAGAAAAGGCGGAATTTTACAGGATTATTATAGAAGAATCCGGTTTTGAAGAGTTATGCTCCGATATTTACTACTGGCTTGAAGCTCTTGACAAAAAGCGCGGGGCGCAGAAAAACGCAAAAGGAAAGACGCACAAAAAATTCTCCCCGGGTAAGCGAGTGTAATTATGGAACAGGTTACGCACAACATACCGCCCGTATATGACAAACAGAGCAGAGTTTTGATTTTAGGGAGTTTCCCGTCGGTGAAGTCGAGGGAGACGGAGTTCTTTTACGGGCATCCTCAAAACCGCTTCTGGAAAGTCATTGCCGCCCTGTGCGGCGCGCCCGTGCCCGAAACCGTCGCGCAGAAAAAGGAGCTTCTGCTTAAAAACGGCATCGCCCTGTGGGACGTTATCGCCGTGTGCAGCGTTGATGGAAGCGCGGACAGCTCCATTAAAAACGCCGTGCCGAACTACATTTCTTCTCTGCTGAGCGAAACAAATATAAAACACATTTTTCTCAACGGAAAAACTGCGGAAAAATACTACAACAGGTATATTAAATCCGCCGTCGATATTCCCGCGCTCTGCCTGCCCTCAACCTCCCCTGCCAACGCCGCAAAAAAGCTTGACGCGCTCGTTGAGGACTGGAGCATTATCAAAAAATTTCTTTAAGGTAAAATTATGAAGTTAATTCTTTCTTCCTGCGATTTCAGAAATGAAAATTCGCGCAGAGTTATTCTCGAAAATCTCCCGAAACCGATTGAAAATTGCAGAATGCTTTTTATTCCGAATGAGAAGCAGTCGCCGCGCAAGCTCAAAAGCGGAATTTATCACGAGCGCATGGAAAGCTTCGGTTTTTCAAAAGAAAATATTGCCGTTTTTGACTACAAGCACCCCGACAGATTTTATAATCTCGACATTGATGTGCTTTTTATCAGCGGCGGCAACACCTGCAAGACGCTTTACAGAATCCGCAGTCATAATTTTGACGGCGAAATCGTAAGATACATTAAATCGGGCGTTACTTATATCGGCGGCAGTGCGGGCGCGCATATTGTCTCGGCCGATGTTTCACATGTTAAGCGATATGACGAGCCGCAGGAGGTCATGACGGATTTCAGCGGTCTCGGGCTCTATGACGGTATATTTATCTGCCACTACTCCCCCGAGCGCAGAGCGCACTATGAGGAGCTCCAAAGCGAGAGGAAATACAAGGTTACCGCGCTGACGAACGACGACTCGGTTGTTATCGAAAAAGAATAAAATCATACAAATATTTTTTATCTGTGGTGAAAAAATCTTGACAAGCATTGTCAGATGTTGTAAAATTATTAAAACTAACATATTAAGGAGAGTTTTTATGGCTGAGAAAAAAATCACAAGAGTCAACGGCGAACCCGTTGAGGAAAAAGCAGCAGACCTTGAAAAGCCTGCACCCAAGAAAAAGACTATCAAAAGAGCTGACGGCACAACCGTAACCGCTAAGCCCGCCGCTCCCGTTGCTGAAGAAGGCAGCGCAACAAAGTACCGCATCGGCGCAATCGTTCTCTGGGTACTTGCTATCGCGTTTGAGGTTCTCGCTGTTCTCGTTCTTTTCGGTAAAATTGCTATTACAGCTATCCCCACACTCGCTCTTATCATCATATTCCTTGTTCTTGACCTTGCCTGCGTTTCAGTTGGTTCAACACTCTGGAAAAAGGCTAACCGCATTGACCCCGCTTCCGAAGCCAACAAAGTTAAGTTCTGGCTG
>JAZUFU010000012.1:0-36491 GCA_045640865.1 Acutalibacteraceae bacterium
CTCAGATAACGGACAGATATATAAAGCATCCGAATGGGGTGCTCAAGGTCGGGCAGATTGTTACCGTATGGGTTATTGCGGTTGACACTAAAAAAGGCAGAATTTCACTCACAATGAAAAAGCCCCGTGAGGAGATGAAAACCGATGATAAACGTTAAGGAAAAATCAATAATTTCCAAGCGCGCGGACGGTAAGGAATGTGAAGACGGTCTTTTTGTAAGCGATGATTTCATCTGCGTTATTGACGGTGTTACCTCCAAAGGCAAATGGATGTGGGACGGGCATACAAGCGGCTATTACGCCAAGGAGCTTGTCCTCAAAGCCATGGAAAAGCTGCCTGCGGATATCACGGGCGAAAAAGCCATTGAATTCCTCAATCAGGCGATTGCGGACGGCTACACTCCCGAGCGGCGCGAGGAAGCGCTTCACAACAGCGATGAAAAGGTGCAGGCGAATGTCATCATTTACAGCGCGTACAGAAATCAGATCTGGTGCTTCGGAGACTGTCAGTGTATTATTAACGGCAAAATTTTTGCTCACGAGAAAAAGTTTGACATAATTCTTTCAAACATGAGAGCTCTATATCTTGAGATTGAAAGAATCTGCGGCAAAACGGAGGAGGAACTGATTTCTCACGACACAGGCAGAGAGTTCATTCTCCCCATACTCAAAAAAGAAAGTTTGCTTGAAAATTCCGAATCCGAGTACGATATTGTCAACCTTAACGGGTTTGAAATCAACACGGATAAACTTATCAAATATTATCTTCTTGAGGGGGACGAGGTTGTTCTCGCAAGCGACGGCTACCCCGAGCTTAAAACCACGCTTAAAGAAAGCGAAAGAAAGCTTGCGGAAATTCTCGACAAGGATCCTTTGTGCTATAAGGATTATTTGTCAACTAAGGGTCTTAAAGAGGGCAACGCCTCTTTTGATGACAGAACATATATCAGCTTTACAGTTTAACAGGAGGAAAAAATCATGAAAAAAATCTTAGCAGTTTTACTTATCGTTACAATGCTTATCCCCTTTGCGTCAATAGGCTCTTTCGCTGCTTCCGACGCTTACAAGGCAACATGGACTCTTAAAACATCAGTTTACAATGCGGCTTCTTCTGAGGGCGCGGACGCTGACAACTTTAAAAAAGGCGGCAATACCGTTTATGACTCAACCAAAACAGCCAATGTTGAGGTTAAGGCAGGTCAGGTTGTGTGGGTAACAATCCACCTTAAAACAGGCTCGTCATATTATGCAGGCGATATGCAGAACAAAATCTATTACAGCAACAGCATTTTCAAATCAGCAAACGAAAACAACTTCTTCTTCAACGATGCGGGCAAATATAATAAGGTCTGCAACACACGCATGGGTGCGGCTTATTCCGAGATAACAAACGAAGGAAAGAAAAACGGTTATCCCTCAAGCTGGAGCGACAGCAAAAAGAAAGCAAACGAATTCTATTCATTGATTATGATTCCGAAGCCCGGCAAGACAGCTCCCGCAAATGTTGACGAGGACCTCGTTTCGTTCCCCATCTATGTTAAATCAGACGCAAAAACAGGCTCAACAGGTGAAATTTTCATCAGCCAGGACGACCTGCGCACATCGAAAAACAAAACAGGTATGTTCTTCTTGAGCTACTATGAAAAGGGCGACACAACAAAGGCATCTGTTGCTATTTCCGATCAGATCAATCACGACACATCAAAGGCAAAAATCACCTATACTGTTGTCGCGGGCGGCTCACAGCCTCAGCAGGGCGGCGGACTTTCCTTCTGGCAGAAGTTAGTCAATTTCTTTGTAAGCATTTGGAACTTTATCGTAGGTCTTTTCAAATAAACCAAAGGGGCATCTGATATGTCAAAAACAAGGCTTGCCTATGTTACGCACGGTCTTTCCTCAAACGGAATCGAGTCCCTGCTTGTGAGCATAATGAAGCACACGGACACGGAAAAATATGATGTTTCTTTTGTTATCGCCATAGATGAGGGCATCGAGTGCCTTCACGAGGAAACGGTATGTTCTCTCGGCGCAAAGGTTATCCGTGTGTGCGATATGGATTCGCTTAAAAAGAAATATGTTTATATGAAATCTCTTGAAAATATATTCAGAGAAAACGAATTCGACATTGTTCACGCGAACATGGATCTTCTCAACGGCATAGTTCTGCGTGCGGCGAAAAAAGCGGGAATTAAAAAACGCATCTGCCACGCGCATACAACCGCCTCGCAGTATTATAATTCGGGAGATAAAAATTTCGTTTTCAAAGCTGTGCAGAAAGTTTATCAGTTTGCGATGAAAAAGCTGATAAAAATGAACGCAAATATTCTGCTCGGCTGCTCAGAAAAAGCAAACGATTATCTTTACGGAAAAGCGGCGAAAAAAGCTGTTGTTATCAACAACGGAATCGAGCTGGATTCATTCCTGAACCGCACAGAAAAAATAGCGGAGAACATAAAAACCGCTCCCGTAAATCTTGTTACCGTCGGGCGCATTTCCGTTCCGAAAAATCCGATGTTTATTGTTGAGATTATAAAGGAGCTGTCTTTACTGAGGCAGGATTTTGTGCTCAACTGGGTCGGCACGGGTGAAATGGAGGAGCAGGTGAAATCCGCTGTAAAGAGCAACAGCCTTTACGATTATTTCAACTTCACGGGCGTGAGAACCGATGTAGCCGATATTCTTCACTCAAGCGATTATTTCATTTTCCCGTCGCTGTTTGAGGGGCTCGGCATTGTGCTCATTGAGGCGCAGGCGGCAGGCGTTGAGTGCTTCGCCTCAACAGAAGTTCCGACTCTTGCGGATTTGGGCGCGTGTCATTATCTTCCTCTTGACATCGGCGCGAAAAAGTGGGCGGAATATATTGACAGCACCATAAATTCGGGCAGGCATCTTACCGCTGACAAAGAAAAAATTGAGCGGTTTGACATAAGAAAAACCGTCAGCGACCTTGATAAAATATACAGCGAGGAATAACGTATGGAAAAAGTTATACACTATTGCTGGTTCGGCAGAGGCGAAAAGCCGAAGCTGACTCAGAAATGTATCGCTACATGGAAAAAGAAACTCCCCGATTATGAAATCAGAGAGTGGAATGAGGATAATTTTGATTTGTCCGCGTGCCGCTTTGCCGAGGACGCTTATAACGACAGAAACTTTGCGTTCGTCAGCGATTATGTGCGCGCAAAGGTTCTCTATGAACAGGGCGGAATTTACTTTGACACCGATGTTGAAGTTTTGCAGAGCTTTGATCGTTTCCTTGATGACAGCTTTTTTGCGGGATTTGAGGAAAAGGCGTTTGTCGGCACCTGCGTTATGGGCACAGAGCCTCATTCTCCGCTTCTTTCGGAATACATTTCTCATTATGAAAACGCGGAATATTTCAACGCTGACGGCAGTAAATACACCGACACAAACGTGCTGCTTTTAACAAGACTTCTCGAAGAAAAAGGACTACAGAGAGACGACAGCGAGCAGCTTGTTGACGGATATATAAAAATTTATCCGCGCACGTTTTTTAGCCCGTATGACTACATAAACGGGATAAACTATATTACAGACGACAGCTTTGCCATTCACCATTTTGTTCAGTCGTGGCTGCCGAAAAAAACAAGACTGAAATCCGCGGCAAAGCGAAAAATAATCAAGCTCATCGGCGGCGAAAATGTAAAGAAAATCAGAGAGAAAATCAGCGGAAGCTGACGCTCTTTCATTCAACAGGAGATGTTGCTTTAAATGAACGAAAGTACACAAAGAAGATTCAGCAGGATAGTCAATATCGTTTATCTTGCGCTTTTGCTGGGCTTCGCGTATCTGTTTATGAAATACTGCTTCGGCATGGTATTTCCGTTTATCTTTGCGTTTTTTGTTGCAATGATTGTGCAGAAGCCTACAAATTTCATCTATTCAAAAACTCACAGGCTCAAGGGTGTAACCTCGACGATACTTGTACTCCTCCTTCTGATTGTCGGAATGTCGCTGATTTCACTTATCGGCGCAAAGGTTGTTACAACATTCCGCGACTTCATAAATTATCTTATTGAAAAGGTCAAGGATTTCCCGTCGTTCATTACGAATATAGAGAAGTGGGCGGACAGCGTAATTTCAATTTTCCCCGATTTCCTTGAGGCAAGGCTCGGCGCGTCCATTCACAACGGACTTGAGCACTTTAAGGAGCTTACCGTAACCGAAGCGGCGAGCGCACTTATGAACGCGGCGTCTAACAGCGAAAAGATTGATGTTTCATCAATTTCGTCAATTCTTTCTCCCATCGGCGGCGGTCTGTGGAGCGTTGTTAAAGAAATACCGTCCGTTCTTGTGGCTTCGCTTGTGGCGGTTGTCGGCTCGTGCTTTATGGCGTCGGATTACGACAGACTTGTCGGCTTTGTAAAAAGGCAGATAAAGCCGAGATACAGCGCGGCACTTTCAGAGAGCAAGGCGATTCTTTTCACCACTTTAAAACAGCTTTTAAAGGCTTACGGCACAATAATCATTGTTACTTTTTCGGAAATCACTCTCGGACTTTTCATACTGAAATTCATCGGAGTGTATAACAGCGAGTATATCCTGCTGATTGCCGCGATAACCGCGGTGGTGGATATTATCCCTGTCCTCGGAACAGGTACAATTCTCATACCGTGGGCACTTTACAGCTTCTTAAACGCAAACTATCCGTTCGCGATAGGTCTTGTTGTTATTTATGTTGTGGTTCTTGTTATCCGTCAGATACTTGAGCCGAAGCTCGTTGCTACAAAGCTCGGACTTCCTCCAGTTATCACCATAGCGGCGATGTATATCGGCACTCAGCTTTTCGGATTTATCGGTCTTTTCCTTCTCCCCATCGTTCTTATTATGATTAAGAAGCTCAATGACGAGGGCGTTATTCATTTGTGGAAAACGGGCGGCGGAGAAGCTGAAACAGTTGAAGCTCCCGAACCTGAAACGGCGGCGGAAGATTCTGCGGATAATGCGGAAGAAAATAGTAATGAAACTCCCGTATCGGAAACCCAAGCATAATTTTCAACCGTATTATGCCAAATATAGAATGACTTACGGGACGCCCCGGAGGTCGTCCCCTACCGTGATAAAAAATATAATAAATTTTCCGCATCGAGCACAGAATGATAAAAATATATCCGTATTACTGCAAATATAAAAATTGAGCACATGCCGTGTAAAAAAACTATTGCAAAACTTCCGCATCGTCCTCAAAGCCATAAAAATTTAACCGCGTTACCCCGAATATAAAATAAAAAAAGAGGTATCTGACCGTAAAGGAAAGATACCTCTTAAATTATTCTGTCAATCAGTCGTTGTAAAGACTGCGTTTAACATAGGATGTGTGGAGAACTTCATGAGCAACATGACTGCCGGGCTCGCCGAAGAATTCATCATAAACTCTCTTAACAGCCGTGTTCTCGTGTGAGAAACGGTTCTTGTCAGCCGCGTCATTTCTGTAAAGAGCTCCTGCGCGAAGAGCCTTAACATCTGTAAAGTTCTTAATTGAAGCAGGAACGATGGGCTGGCCGCCGCCGTTGATGCAGCCGCCGGGGCAGCACATGATTTCAACAAATGTGTAATCACATTCGCCGCTCTTAATCTTATCCATAACAACCTTGGCGTTCTTTGTTCCGCTTGCAACGCAAACCTTGATTTCAAGTCCGCCTACATTGTAGGATGCTTCCTTGATGCCTTCCATACCGCGTACATCTGTGAACTCGGGGTCGCCGGGGTCTTCGCCTGTGAGAGCCTTGACCGCTGTACGGAGAGCTGCTTCCATAACGCCGCCTGTTGCGCCGAAGATAACAGCCGCGCCTGAACCTTCACCGAGAGGATTGTCAAATTCTTCATCGGGAAGAGCTCTGAAGTTGATGCCTGCGCCCTTGATCATTCTTGCAAGCTCGCGGGTTGTGATTGAAATATCAACATCAGCATAGCCTGAAGCGCTCTGTTCGGGTCTGCCGATTTCAAACTTCTTGGCTGTGCAGGGCATAACGCTTACGCTGACAATCTTTGCGGGGTCGATGCCCATGTTCTTTGCGTACCATGTCTTGATGGTTGCGCCGAACATCTGCTGAGGAGACTTGCAGGTTGAAAGATGGTCAAGCTGGTCGGGATAATAATGCTCGCAGTATTTAATCCAGCCGGGTGAGCAGGATGTAATCATGGGAAGAACGCCGCCGTTAGTAACTCTTTCGATGAGCTCGTGGGATTCTTCCATGATTGTAAGGTCAGCTGTGAAGTTGGTGTCGAATACCTTGTCGAAGCCGAGACGGCGGAGAGACGCTGCCATTTTTGCTTCAACATCTGTGCCGATTTCGTAACCGAATTCTTCACCGAGAGCCGCACGGACTGCGGGAGCTGTCTGAACTACAACGAACTTATCGGGGTCGTTGATAGCGTCGAGAACCTTCTGAGTGTCGTCCTTCTCATAAAGTGCGCCTGTGGGGCAGTTAACGATGCACTGACCGCAGGATACGCATGAGAAATTGTCGATATTAAGCTCGAAGGGAGAGCTGATGTGAGTGTCAAAACCTCTTGCGTTTGCGCCGATAACGGAAACAGCCTGATTGTTGCAGGCGGCAACGCAGCGGCGGCAGAGAACGCACTTGCTGTTGTCTCTTACCATGTGAGGCATTGAATCGTCAAAAGCGAAGTCGGGTGTTGCGCCGTCGAAACGCTCGGGCTTGTCAACACCGTACTCAAGGCAGAGAGCCTGAAGCTCGCAGCTTCCGCTTCTTACGCATGAAAGGCACTTGCGGTTATGAGTTGAGAGGATAAGCTCAAGTGTTGTCTTTCTTGCTTTTCTTACTCTGTCAGAGTTTGTCTGAATTTCCATTCCCTCGTTTACGGGGAAAACGCAGGCGGCTACAAGGCTTCTTGCGCCCTTAACCTCAACCATGCACATACGGCATGCGCCGATTTCGTTTATCTCTTTCATGTAGCAGAGTGTGGGGATTGTGATGCCCGCATATCTTGCTGCTTCGAGAATGGAGATTCCGTTAGGCACGCTAAAGGGCATGCCGTTAATTTTAATATTTACCATTTCCATAATGACACGCTCCTTTTATTTCTTTGATATAGCTTTAAACTTACAGTTGTCAATACATACGCCGCACTTGATGCACTTTGCGGGGTCGATTGTGTGCGGATTCTTAACAGTGCCGCTGATTGCGCCGACGGGGCAGTTTCTCGCGCAGAGTGTGCAGCCCTTGCACTTGTCGGGGTCAATAACGATGTTAAGCAGAGCTTTGCATACGCCTGCGGGGCACTTCTTATCAACAACGTGAGCAATATACTCATCGCGGAAGAAACGGAGTGTTGCAAGAACGGGGTTGGGAGCCGTCTGACCGAGACCGCAGAGTGAATTGTCTTTAATATATGAAGCAAGACTTTCAAGCTCGTCAATATCTTCAAGTGTACCTTTGCCGCTTGTGATTTTATCGAGAATTTCCATCATTCTCTTTGTACCGATACGGCAGGGAGTACATTTACCGCAGGACTCGTCAACGGTGAAGTTAAGGAAGAACTTAGCAATGTCAACCATGCAGTTGTCTTCGTCCATAACAATAAGTCCGCCTGAACCCATCATGCAGCCGATAGCCGTGAGGTTATCGTAGTCGATTTCGGTATCCATGAGTGAAGCGGGGATACATCCGCCGGAAGGTCCGCCTGTCTGAGCAGCCTTGAACTTTTTGCCGTTGGGAACGCCGCCGCCGATGTCTTCGATGATCTCGCGGAGAGTTGTGCCCATGGGAATTTCAACAAGACCTGTGTTGGAAATCTTACCGCCGAGAGCGAATACCTTTGTGCCCTTTGAGCGTTCTGTGCCCATTGAGTTGAAGTACTCGGCACCCTTGAGAATAATCTGAGGAATGTTAGCGAAGGTCTCAACATTGTTTTCTGTTGTGGGCTTTGCGAAAAGACCTTTAACTGCGGGATAGGGAGGTCTCGGTCTGGGCTCGCCGCGGTTGCCTTCGATTGAGGTCATAAGAGCTGTTTCTTCGCCGCATACGAATGCGCCTGCACCGAGTCTGATATGAAGGTCAAAGTCGAAGCCTGAGCCGAAGATGTCTTTGCCGAGAAGACCGTATTCCTTAGCCTGCTTGATAGCAATTTCAAGTCTGTGAACAGCGATGGGGTACTCAGCACGAACGTAGATGTAACCCTCTGTTGCGCCTGTTGCGTAACCGCAGATTGTCATGGCCTCAACGATGCAGTGGGGGTCGCCCTCAAGAACTGAACGGTCCATGAACGCACCGGGGTCGCCTTCGTCAGCGTTACATACAACATACTTCTGATTTGCGGAATTCTGAGCTGTGAACCTCCATTTGCCACCTGTGGGGAATCCGCCGCCGCCGCGTCCGCGAAGACCTGAATCCATAACTACCTTGATAACGTCCTGAGGAGTCATCTCGGTGAGAGCCTTTGCGAGAGCCTGATAACCGTCCATAGCGATATATTCGTCGATATTTTCGGGGTCGATAACGCCGCAGTTCCTCAGCGCAACTCTCTTCTGCTTTTTATAGAAGTTTGTTTCGTTAATTGATTTGATGTCGGGTGTCTTTGCAGTCTCATCATAGAGAAGATGCTTAACGATTCTGCCCTTGAGAAGATGCTCTTCAACGATTTCGGGTACGTTTTCAACCTTAACCTCGCTGTAGAAGCAGCCCTCGGGGTAAACTACCATAACGGGACCCAATGCGCAAAGACCGAAGCAGCCTGTTTTGATTACTTTAACTTCATCTTTAAGACCTTTTGCTTCGATTTCCTTTTCAAGAGCTTCGATAATGGCTGCGCTGTTTGATGATGAACAGCCGGTACCGCCGCAAACAAGAACATGGGAACGATACATAATTTGTTTTCCTCCTTATTTGTCGATTGATGCTACCGTATATTCAACGACGGGATTACCGTTAACGATATGGTCAGCAACAACGCGTGCAACCTTTTCGGGAGTCATCTTTATATAGGTAACTTTTTCTTTTCCTTCTTCAAAAATCTCAACGATAGGCTCATACTGGCACATACCGATGCAGCCTGTCTGGCTTACAGATACATCTTTAAGATTTCTTTTTGCGATTTCCTCTACAAAACCGCTGAGAACGGGTCTTGCGCCTGCCGCGATACCGCAGGTTGCCATGCCGACAACAACGCGTTTGCCTGCGCCTTCCTCTTCTCTTACGCTCATAGCTTTCTCTGCTTTAGCTTTTATAGCAAGCAGCTCTTCAAGAGTTTTCATTTTATACAACACCTCCGCGAATAATCTGTGTCTGTTCTTTAAGATAGTCCTTAATCCACATGACAACCTCGGGCATATCAAGGGGAACATCCCCTAAAAGCTCCTTTAACTGCCGTGTGGAAAGGGTGAATTCATTGCCGTCAACCTTTAAGGTGTAGGCAAAGTCAATCTGCGTGTTCATCGTTACAAGGGTAACGACGGTTGAGTCAATATCGCCCAGCGGAGTGAAATCCACATGATCCGTTCTGAAAAGCGCGCTGACGCGTGTTCCCTTGCCGACGGCGGAGTCTATTGAAAATTCGCCGCCTGTCATTTCAGCCGCCATTTTGAAAAGCGGTATTCCCATGCCGACCTTTCTCGTCGTTCTGGTGGTGAAAAAAGGGTCCTGAACATTTCTGAGTGTTTCTTCGTCCATTCCGCAGCCGTCATCGTTTATTTGGATGAGTAGCGTATTCCGCTGTGAGCTTTCGCTTACTTTTATTTCAACGAGCTTAGCCCCTGCCGAAATGGAATTCTGGGCAACATCAAGAATGTTAAGCGATAATTCACGCATAAATTATGCCTGATATTTTGCAAGTATGCCGCTTATCTGGTCGGCTGTGAGCTTACCGTAAACCTCGTCGTTAACGGACATAACGGGAGCAAGACCGCAAGCGCCTATGCAGCGGCATGCCTCAAGTGAAAACTTGCCGTCTTCACTGCATTCGCCTGACTCGATTCCGAGAATCTCGGTAACCTTGTCGATGATGCTCTGAGCGCCCTTAACATAGCATGCTGTGCCGAGGCATACGGAGATATTGTATTCTCCTTTGGGTGAGAGAGCGAACTGCGCGTAGAAAGTGGATACGCCGTACACCTTTTCAAGCGGAACGTCCATGCCGTCTGCAATCATCTTCTGAACCTCGATGGGGAGGTAGCCGTAGATTGACTGAGCCTGCTGCATAACGTGCATCAGAAGGCTTTTGTCATCCTTGCACTCTTCGATAACCGCTTTGAGCTGTGCTTCCTGCTCAGGTGTACCCTTGAAAGGTATTTTGCTGATTTTCTTGAGCATTAAGTATTCTCCTCCTTTAACCGATTTATTTCCAACATCAAATTGTTAAAAATAAAACAATTATATTCTTTAAAATATTATCACACCGAACAGAAAAAATCAATAAATTCTTATAAATTCGGCGTGTTTTTTAATTATTTTTATCTTTTTTCGCCAGATTTCACAATAATTACGGCAGATATTATTTTCACTGCCTTTTTCTGCTCATTTTCTGAGGTAATTTATCGCCTCAGTTACCGAATTTTTGTTCATTTCAATATGCTTCGGGTTGAAGTTTATGTTTTCAAGATAGTGAGCGTCGCTGTTAAAAAGCAGCTTCATTCCGTTAAGTGCGGGGTAATTCTTTTTGTATTGCTCAACATCGGCGTCGGGAGTAAGCTCGGCGCAGTTGAAGCCCATGTCCTCGGTGATACCGCCGAGGTTTGATATAACGCTGTAGGAGCTTCGGTTTATGTGTGCGGGGAAAGCCACGCCGCCGTAATCCTCCATAAGACGCGGAACCTGATAAATGCCGACAGATGAAGCAGTTGTCAGAAGCAGCTCCTCCTTGCCGATTACGCCGTCCTCCTCGTTCATAATAAGCTGTTCGCCGAATATTTTTTCTCTGTTTTTTACATCGGGCATCGTTGACCTTATATAAGCCGAAAAATCAAGCGCGCTTTTCAAATCGGGAAGCAGACACACCACATGAATTTCCTCGCTCGTGCAAAGCTCCATACCGGGTATAACGGTAATGCCCGCCTTTTCGCCCGCTTTTATTGCTGCGGGGCAGTTAAGGCAGGTGTTATGGTCGGTGAGCGCAACAATATCAAGCCCTGCCAGCTTTGCCATGTTGACAAAGTTGTAGGGCGTCATGTCGTTGTCTCCGCACGGGGAGAGGCAGGAGTGATTGTGAAAATCGTATCTGAAAAACATAATTATGAATTTAACATTCCGTTAATCAAAACGGCTGTTTCGTATGTGTTTTTTTCTGTCTGCAAAACGGTGATTCCGTTCTGCTGTGCGCGCATAAGAGCGTTGTCGTCAAAAGCGGCGTTTTCCGTGAGAATTATGCACGCCGTGTCCGCAAGAGCGGCAACGCCGACAGCATTCACATTGCCCATAACCGTCAGCCACGCGTCGCCTGCCTGCGCCCTTGACATCACCCAGCTTAAAAGGTCGCCGCAGTAACAGCCGCAGACCTCTCTTTCAAAGCCGTCCCCTTCGCAGAGGATTTTCATGCATCCTTTTTGGCAAATATCTTTAACCTTTGTCATTCTTTTTCTCCTTACGAGCTCTGAAAGGTGCGGGAAGAATCTTCCTGAGCATTTCCGCGTGCGGATCTTCTGATTTTTCAATTTCGTTTCTTGTGTAGAACATACAGTCGTGTATATCCGCGAAGCCTCTTACAATATCCTCCGCAAGAGCCTTGCACGACGGCGCGCCGCACGTTCCGCAGTCAAGCTTCGGCAATTTTCTTTTAAGCTCGTTGATTTCGTTCATTATGCGCATCGCGTCCTTGAAATTATCGGCATAGCGCATGATGTCCGCAGGCTCGGGCTGTATCTGCCAGTGAAGAATTTCGGAGTCCTCTTTTTCCTGCTCATCTGTGTATCTTTCGCCCGAAACAGGCAGGTATTTTCTTAAAGTGTGAAGTCTGCGCTTTGCAACAAACGGATTTTCAACCGTGAGCGTTCCGCCGACACAGCCGCAGGTGCAGGAATTAAGCTCAATGAAATCCATGCCGTCGAGCTTATCCTCCTCAATTTCGTCAAGTATTGCCTTAACATTTTCGATACCGTCCGCCGCAAGATAATTGTCGCACAGCAGAGCCGCGCTTTCACCGCCGCTTGCCGCCCAGCTTACGCCGATTTTGCCCGAACGCTGAAGCTCCTCAACCTCGTCGCCGCTGCCCGCGATTCTGTTCATCTCCTGCAAAAGCACAGGGTAAATATCCTTTATCGCAATCGCGCCGTCAATAACGGGCTTCTCAATTGAAAGAGAGTTTTTGATTGATGTGATTTTCGCGGGACAGGGGGTTATGAAGAATACACCGATTTCCTCGGGCGCAAGTCCCGTTTTTTCAACAGCATCTCTGCGCGCCATCATCGCCGCAATTTCCATCGGAGCGTTAAGCTCCAGAAGCAGCGGCAGAAGCGACGGATAGCAGACTCTTATAAGCCTGCACACCGCAGGGCAGGCGGAGGAAATAATCGGCTTGCCTGTTTTGTTGTTCTTTATCATTTCGCGTGTAACCTGAGATACAATCTCAGCCGCGCGTGAAACCTCAAAAACGCTGTCAAAGCCCATGCTTATAAGACCTGCGAGGACATAGTTCACATCTTCAAGGTTGTTGAACTGACCGTAAAGCGCAGGTGCGGGCAGAGCTACATTATATTTGAAATTGATTATGTCCTGAAGTCTGTCTCTGTCGGCATATTTGGCGTGGTGAGGGCAGACCGCGATACATTTGCCGCAGTCAACGCATTTTTCTTTTATAATTTTTGCTTTTCCGTCTCTGACGCGGATAGCCTCCGTCGGGCAGCTCTTAATGCAGTTCATGCACCCGACGCACTTATCTTCATCCATTCTCACAGAGTGAAAAATATAGTTATCCATAAAATTGCTCCTATATATTAAATATCAGAGTAATGGTTGTGCCTTTTCCGAGTTCTGTTTCAATAGTCATGTCGTCCGAGTATTTTTTGATGTTCGGCAGTCCCATGCCTGCGCCGAAGCCCAATGCTCTTACATTTTCGGGCGCGGTTGAAAAGCCTGCCTGCATCGCCTTTTCAACATCGGGGATACCCGGTCCCGTGTCTTTGAGTACAACAGTTATTTTATCGGGCTCGATTTCCGCGTCAATGCAGCCGCCGTTGGCGTGAATGACCATGTTTATTTCGCCCTCATAAACGGCTATCGCAACATTTCTGACCGATGCCGCGTCAAGTCCCAAGTCCTTAAGGGCGCGTTTTATTTTGCCCGAGGCCTCGCCTGCGCAGGAAAAATCGTCCTGTCTTACATCGTAATGAAGTTTTATTGTGTCCATTATTTTTCGCTCGCTCCTCTCAGTCCGTTTCCGTAAAGTTTGCCGCAAGCTGTAAACATTTCAAGGGTGGTGCACACAAGCACAATGTCCCTCTCCTCAGCTAAATCAATCATGCTCATGTCGGGGCGTTTGCCTCTTACAAATACGATACATTTCATATCCATCATTTCCGCCGTGCGAACAACTTGCGGATTGACAAGGCCTGTGAGCATAACCGCCTGCTCCTTGACGAAAGCAAGCACATCGCTCATCATGTCGCTTCCGCACGCGCTGAACACCTCGTTGTCAATAAAGTCCTCGCCATAGACTATTTCACCGTCAATAATGGAAATAAGCTCTCTGATTTTCATTTTATGCACCCCGAAATAAAATATCTTTGCCGCTTCTCAAGCGGTCAGCTAACAGTATAACATAAAAAGCCCCATAAAATCAACAGTATTGCATTTTTTGACTTTTTTCTATTGCCAACAAACGCCGTATATGATAATATTATAATGATATATATTTAAGGAGAGGTATCATTTATGAAAATTGCAATTTACGGTGCGGGTTCACTCGGAACAGTTCTCGGCGCGTACATTTCAAAAGCGGGCGTTGATATTGACCTTATCACAAGAAATAAGGATCATGTTGATGCCATGAACGAAAGCGGCGCGCACATCATCGGCACGGTTGACATGACCGTTCCCGTTCACGCGCTTACTCCCGACCAGATTACAGAAAAATACGACCTTATCATTCTCATGACAAAACAGCTTGACAACAAGAATGTTCTCGAAGGTCTTAAAAAGAATATGAATGAGGGCTGCATAGTCTGCACAATGCAGAACGGTCTGCCCGAGCTTTCGGTTTCCGAGGTTGTCGGTGAGGACAACACAATGGGCTGCTCCGTTGCGTGGGGTGCTACGCTTCACGGCCACGGCGTTTCAGAGCTTACAAGTGAGCCCGACAGTCTTTCGTTCGGTCTTGGCAGAATGAACGGTCAGATTGACGACAAGCTCATGGAGGTTAAAAAGATTCTTGAACTTATGTGCCCCGTTGAGGTTGAGGAAAACTTCATGGGTGTCCGCTGGTCAAAGCTCCTTATCAACTCGGCTTTCAGCGGTATGTCTGCTGTTATGGGCGGCACATTCGGCGACGCGGCTGAGCGCAAGGATTCAAGAGTATGCTGTCAAGGCATCATCAAGGAATGTATCGACGTTGCAAAGGCGGCAGGTATCAAAATTGAGCCTGTTCAGGGCAAGGATATTGTAAAGCTCCTTGATTACAGCAACCCGATTAAAAAGAAAATTTCAAACTTCCTCATTCCCATCTGCATTAAAAAGCACCGTCTTCTCAAGGCAAGCATGCTTCAGGACCTTGAAAAGGGCAGAAAGTGCGAAATTGACGCTATCAACGGCGTTGTATGCGCTTACGGCAAGAAGTTCGGCGTTCCCACACCTTATAACGATATGGTTTGCAGAATCGTTCACGGCATTGAGGACGGCAAGCTCACATACTCATTTGACAATGTAAAATTCTTCTCGGCGCTCAACAAATAATTTAATATGAACACAATACGGCTCTGAAAGTGCGATTTGCTTTCAGAGCCGTATTTTTCAGTAAATGTAAAGTGAACTTTATAGACATTGTGCTTTCTGTAATGTATAATTTGCACGGAGATGATAAAATGAAATATGCAAAAGGATTTATAATCTGCGAGAGCATCAGCATTTTTCTTTTGCTTTTACTTCCGTTTCTTATTTTAGTTTTAAATCTCGTAACAGGGGCTTGGCTTTACATTTTTACGGTCTTGTTCTGCTTCGTTCTGACAGCGGTTTTCGGCGTGAAAAGCATCATAAAATCCCGTAAGCTTTCTGAGAAAAACGACATCGGAAATCTCAGAAAAATGTGGCTGAGCGTGAAGCTGATAAACATTCCCGCTTTCGTTCTGAATTTCATTGTTTGCGCTGTAATCTGCCTTACGGGCTTTATTTTCTTTCCGCTGAATCTGATTGTAACGGTTGTGAATTCCGTTTATGTTTTTATGTGCGTTGTGCTTTCGGGTGTTGTCGGAATAATCGCCGTGAAAGCAATAAAAAAAGAAGGCGGAAAAATTCGTTCCGTCTTCATAGGTTTGCAGTTTATTCCTTTCTGGGACGTAATCGGCACGATGATTACAGTATATACATCGCGATCATGAGGTAGTGCAGAATCGCGCCGCCGAGAACGAAGAAATGAAAAACGCTGTGGAAATATTTTTTAGTCTGACCGATACCGTAGAGGATAACGCCGATTGTGTAGCTGAGTCCGCCCGCAAGCAGAAGCGCAACGGGAGCGGAGCCCAGATGAATATAAAGCTGATGAATTTCAATAATGATGAACCAGCCGATGCCGATGTTGCAGATCATCGAAAAAACTCTGTATTTTTTAAGGTCGATTGAGTTAAAAACAATACAGATTGTGCTCAGTCCCCAAACTATCGCAAACATTATGTAGCTTCTGACGGGCGCGTATTTTCTCACGGCGCAGAGGAGTATCGGCGTGTATGAGCCGGCGGTGAGGATATACACAGCGCAGTGGTCAATTACCTGAAAAACTTTTTTTGCTATTGAAACGGGAAGAGCGTGATATACGCTCGACATTGTGAATAAAAATATCATTGAAAATCCGAAAACAATGCTGCTTATGAGAGCGATATTATCATGATGCTTTATCGAAATTATTACACAGCTTACGAGGGCAAAAATTCCGAACACTCCGCCGACGGAATGTGAAACGGAATTTATAATCTCTTCGGATTTTGAATATGGTGGAAGCTGTCTGTCCTTTAATTTTGTTCTTGTCATTGCAAATCTCCTGAAATTTATTTTGCTTTTCAGCATATTTTTATTATAAATCAGGTCATTGAAATTTGCACTCTATTGATGATTTGCCGCTCTCTACTGCCGAAAAAGTGAATTCTACTGAAAAAAAGTCCATTCTACTGAGGGTAGAGTGGCTATATGACTGAATTTTTTGCTTGAAATAGAGCAAAAAGCATAGTATAATACGCTAAACAGTATCAACGGTGGCAAAAGGAGTGATTTTTTGGATAACGATGAAATAAGAAGCAACATTTCAAAAAATCTTGTCAAATACAGAAACGCGTCGGGGCTTACTCAGTCGGCTCTGGCGGAAAAAATAAATTACACAGACAAATCCGTTTCAAAGTGGGAGCGCGGCGACGGCACGCCCGATGTTTTTGTGCTCAGCAAGCTCGCGGATTTTTACGGCATAAAGGTTGACGATTTTATTTCCGAGGTCAACGACAAACCCGTGCCCGACAAGCCGAGAATCCGAAAGCACAAGCACCTGCTCATAAATCTGCTTGCGGTCGGTCTTGTGTGGCTTGTGGCGGTTACGCTTTTCTTCCTGCTGAATTTAATTCTCGGCGTGCTTGATATTGATTGCAGTCATAACGCGGTTGTGTTTATTTTCGCGATACCCGTCAGCGGAATAGTTCAGGTTGTGCTATCCGAGCTTTGGTGGGGCAAGCTGTCATCGCTCATAGCCATTTCAATTATAATATGGGGCTGTGTGGCAACGATTTATGTTATGTTTATTACGTTCGGCTTTGACTTCACGGGCAGAGATAAAATCTTCCTTATTTCCGCCGTTCTCCAGGTGCTTGCAATTATCTGGTTCTTTTTAAGGCGGTTAAAGCAGAAAGCAAAAACGGAGTCAATTGAATAATTTATTTTTCGGCAACGCAGACGGCGATAACGGTCATATCGTCGGTGCGCTTGCCGATTTTTCTGTCTGCGGCGCATTGAAGAATGTGCTTAGCGAGCACAGAGGCATTTTCGCCCCTGAAATGCCGAAGCTCGCTGTAAATCCAGCTGTATCTGTCGCCCGACACTCCGTCGGATGCAAGGAGGATAATATCGCCCGCTTCAATTTTAAATGCGGTGGAGGACATATTTACATTGTCAAGAATGCCTATGGGCGTTGATTCGGTCTCTATAACAGAGACTTTTTTCTTTTGGAGCAGAAAGGTCGGCGCGGCTCCGCATTTAAAAACCTCGGCGGTTTTCAGCACAGGGTCGAGCCGCAGAAAATCCACCGTGGAAAATGACTCGTCGGTGCTTTTCATCATCATGGCGCAGTTGACGGCGGCCGCGGCGGTTTTTTCGTCAAGCCCCGATTTGATAAGGTTGCAGAATGTCTCGCAGGTGAACGCGGAGTCAACGGCGGCGCGGCTTCCCGTACCCATGCCGTCGCTCAGAAGCACAATCTGGCGCGAAAACGAATCCTTGAAGCATCGGTAATAATCGCCACAGACGCTTTTGCCCGCGCAAGGTCTGAATGCGGCGGCAATATTAAATGAAAGGCTCGGCTTCTGCTTGAAAACGAGGTCGTAGATGTTGCCGTTCTGAACGAGCGTCGGGAAATCAAGGCGATAACCCGTGTCGTCTCTGAGCTTTTTTGTCAGGGCGGTTACGCTGAAATTATTGTCGGGCTTTAAGAATGAAATATCATAAAAATCCCTGCCTGCCTTGTCGGTGCACAGCCGCGCGTCCTTGATTTTAACGCCGAATTCCTCTGCGGACGCGGCACATACTGAATCGTAACGCGAGGTTCTGACCGCCGTGCCTGCCGCCGCTTCACACGCCTGGCTGATTATTCCGCCGAAGGTCTTGAACTGATTGCCCGCAAGCGTCTGCATACGGTTTATCTTGTTGCCTGCGCTTATATCGGCGCAGTGAATGAAATAAGTTTTTCTCATTTCCTCAAACAGCTTTTCACTTTTACAGCAGGTTTCACTGAAATTATCGGGAAAGCACGAGAGGCTCGGCTCGTCCTCCTCAAATGAATCGGCAATCCTGCCGAAGCACGGACTGTCGGAATTCCTTATCTCGTTTATACAGCTTTCGCACATTTCGCACTGAGCGCAGACTTTGTTTTTCGTTTTAATAAGCTCCGTTTTCAGCTCGGGAATGACAAGCGGCTGCAAGGTTCTGCGCACGGCGTTCACACAGTCGCTGAGTGATTTCACCGCTTCGGCAATTTCGTTTGACTTTATGCTGTTGAGGTAGCTGTCGTTTTCTTTTTCACTCTGCAAGGTTTCATCTGCATTGAAAAATCTTATCGGAATAAGGCAATAAAGAAGCCCTGCCGCCGCGGCGCACGGAACAATCGGGAAAAACTCGGTATATTCACCGAAAATAAAACCTGCCGCCGCGCAGGCAACAGCCGCCAGAGCCTTTATAATCCGTATGCGGATGTTGAAAAACGCGCAGATACAACCGAACAGGGAAAACATAATCGCGGTGAAATCCGTTTCGCCCTTCATGGCGAACACAAACGAACAGCAGATGCCCGTGATTACGCCGCCCTCAAAGCCCCGTATGTGCGAAAAGCTCATAATCATAAAGAAAAACATAAAACAGCACAACGCTTCACCGACCGCGCCTGCAAAGCGCAGATGAGCCGCCGCAAGAGCCAGCGAGAGAACGAAGCATATAAAAGTTTTGTTTTCGGGAGCTTTCAGAACGGACTTGTCCTTTATCTGCTTTATTGCTTCGCGGAAAACTGGCACGGACACGCCGCAGAGCACCGTTTCGCACAGAATCGAAAACGCCAGCTCCGCGCTTGCCTGCTGAGAAAGCAGAAAGATGAAATTCACGGTAAAACTGCATATTACGGGGAAAAGTATGCGAAGCGTCCGTTCATTTTTCATTCTGAACGCCTGAAGAGCGATGCTGAGCGTTGCCGACGAGGTGAGAACTATGGCGAAATACCGAAAGCTTGTCAGCCCCGAGTGAAAAATGAATGTGCCCGCAATTGCCCCTGCCGCCGCGGCAACAGAGTAAAATTTGCCGCACGCCGCCGAAAATGACGCGGCAAAGGGCGAAAATGTTCCGCCCACAAACGGCATCGAAAAAATAAGCCCTCCGAGAAAACAGAGAGGATATTTGATGATTTCAGATACTTTTTTCCCGTTCAAAAAAACCACTTCCGCAAATAATTTATATATTTCCATTTTAAAACGGGAATAAAGAAAAAAACGTCTGAAAGCAGATGTAAAAAACTATTGTAATTTGTCAATATAGTGTGATATAATAAACTGAATAATTATTGTTGGCATATTTTTGTGTTTTTTGCCTGCAAAAGGAGCATATATGGAAAACCGTATCGAAAAAGAGGACAGCAATCTCATAATCGGCAGAAACGCCGTGTCGGAGGCTTTGAAAAATGACAGAGCCATTGATACTCTGCTTGTATCCAAAGGAGAGAAAAACGGCTCTCTGGGCAGGATTATCAGAGAGTGTAAAGAAAAAGGAATAGTTGTTAAAGAGGTTGACAGGAAAAAGCTCGATGTTCTCTGCTCAGGCGCGGTTCATCAGGGCGTTGCCGCTTATGCCGCCGCCCACGCCTATGCTGAGGTTGAGGATATTTTCGCCCTCGCTGAGGAAAGAAACGAAGCTCCTTTTATAATTATCTGCGACGAGCTTGAGGACCCTCATAATCTCGGCGCGATAATCAGAAGCGCGGAGGCAGGCGGAGCTCACGGAGTAATAATTCCGAAGCGCCGCAACGCTTCGCTCAACTATGTTGTCGGCAAGGCTTCGGCAGGCGCGGTGGAATATGTCCCCGTCGCAAGGGTGGCAAATCTTGCTTCAACAATAGATGAGCTCAAAAAGCGCGGAGTGTGGATTTACGCCGCGGACATGGACGGCGAAAACTGGTGCGGAGTTGATTACTCGGGCGGTGTAGGTCTTGTTATAGGCTCCGAGGGCAAGGGCGTCAGCCGCCTTGTTAAAGAAAAGTGCGATTTTATTGTGTCCCTGCCCATGAAAGGCAAAATAAACTCCCTTAACGCCTCCGTGGCGGCGGGAATACTGATATACGAAGTTTCACGGCAGAGAGCCGGAATAAAAGCAAAGGGGTGAGCCGATGTCTGAGAACAGAACAAGAAACTGGTCTATGGATGAAATTGACAATCTGCTGAGCAGGACGGAAAAGGACCCGTCAAAGAGACCTGCAAAGTCAGCCGTCAATTCTAAAAAAGAGGATATTGCCTCGGTCATGGAAAATTTCGCCAAAGCGGAACGCTTCACGGGCAGAGATAACGACAGGAGACTTCCGAGAAACTCGGGCGCGGAAGCTATCAGAAAGATTTTTGACGGCGAAGAGTCTGAAAAGGAAGAAAAAGCGGAAAATCCTTTTGTTTCAGACAGAACGGCGAAGCAGAGAGTTGCCGACGCGGTTAAGAGCATAAAGGACTCCAAAAAAGATAAGCCCGAAGCTCCCAAGGCGGCGGAAAAATCAGCCGAAAGCGATTTGCAGGCAAGAATTCTCGATGAAATAAACGCCACCAACAAGGCAGGCTATCCCGACGGCAAAACGAAGGTTATTGAACGCCCCGGCTTTGTTGTCAAGCGCGGCAGGACTGACGCGGCGGAGGGGCTTGAGGAAGCTCCGAAAATCGTTGATGCCGACGCGGCAAAAACCGACAAAGAGCTTTTCAGAGAAAAAGAAACCGACGCACCTGCGGAAAGCTGGTCTGACGGTCAGATAAAACTCTACGGCTTCGATATACATAATGAAGACAAGCCCGAAAAAACCACCGAAGAAGCGGAAAAAGGCGGAAAGAAAAACCGCAAAAGCAAGGCGGATAATTTCAAGCTCAAGGAAATTGCAGAGGCGGAGGAAAGCAGCGAAACAGACTGGAACATAGAAAAGCTGTTTGCTTATCAGCAGACCTCTGGCAAAAAGGCAAAGACTCAGAGAGTGAACAACGCGGGCGTTGAATACACAAGACCTGAGGATGCCGCAAGAATACGCGCGACGCTTGCGAAGCTGAAACAGCATTCATTCATCAAGCTCGCAGGCTTTACTGCCATAACGGCAATAATGCTCCTGCTCAACATCATTTCATGCACCACGGCAGGTTATGACGGCAGGGCTTTGCAGATAATCAATTTCATTCTGCTTGTCGGCTGCATAGTTCTCGGCATCAACACCGTCAACAGCGGAATAATCAACGCTTTTAAGCGCAAGTGCGATTTAAGAAGTGGCGTTGCGGCGGCTTCACTTGCGGCGGTTGTTCAGAATATCTGCGTGTTCGTAAGCGGAATCGTGCTTGACAGGCGTTCGTTTGTTGTCTCTGCCTGCGCGGCAGCGGTGTTTGCGTTTAATGAATACGGCGAATATCTGCGCCATTTGAGAACCTGCGACGCGTTTAATTTCTGCACGGGCAAAAACAAAAAGAATCTTTATTCAATACAGGAAATTGAGAACAAGGGCGAAAAATCGGAAATCGGCAGAAATCTTCACATGAAATCCCCCGATGTAAGATATTCGTGCCGCGCGAAGTTCCCCGCAAGGCTTATTGAGCAGTGCGAGAGCAATGTATCAACAGACAAATTGCAGAATACGCTTCTGCCCGTTGCCATTGCCTGCTCCGTTGTATGCGGTCTTCTCGGCGGAATTGTGGCAAAGGATTTTCTCAGCGGTGTTACCGCATGGGCAGGCGCGATGTGTGTCTGCGTTCCGTCATTCGGCGCGGCGGCGATACAGCTTCCCATGAGGTGGGCAAATAAGAGACTCAACAAAACAGGCGGACTTATCACAGGTCAGGACGCTATTGAAAATTACAGCAAGACCAACGCCGTTGTGCTTGACAGCGCGGATTTGTTCGACCGCTCAAACTGCGTGATGCACGGCTTCAAGCATTTCAACCGCGTGAGAGTTGACGACATAATGCTCTACTCGGCGGCAATGGTTGTCCGCTCGGGCGGTCCTCTTTCAGAGGTGTTTGACCAGGTTGTCAGCAAGCGCGACCTGCTCCCCGAGGTCAGCTCATTCAGCTATGAGGACAGAATGGGAATTTCGGGCTGGATTAACTCTCAGAAGGTCATCATGGGCAACCGCGACATGATGAGGCATCACAACCTTGAAATCGGCGATGAAATTGACGAGGAAAAATACACCCACGACGGCAGGAAGGTAATTTATCTTGCGATTGACAACAGTCTTGCGGCGATGCTTGTCGTAAGCTATGCTCCCAACAAAAAGCTCATTCCGTTTATCAAGCGTCTGGGCGATGACGGCGTCTCAATTCTTTTAAGAAACAACGACTCCAATATTACCGTCGATATGATAAACGAAACCTTCGGAATGAAGTTCAACAACATCAGCCTTATAAATAACGCGGCGAGCAGACTTTATAAAAAATACAGAAGCAGAGTCCGCGAAAGCGCGAAATCGGGAATAATACATGACGGCAAGGCTCTGTCGCTCATGAGAAGCTTTACCATGTCATATTCCCTTTGCGGAACATTCAAGGTTGAAAACTTCATTCAGCTTATAAATGTAATAGCAGGCTTTGCCGTTACGGCATTCCTTGCACTGCTTAAAGTTTTCTCTGTTGCGGGAATGTGGCCGCTTGTAATTTTTCAGGTTATTATGGCTCTTGCCTGCGTTGTTGTGGCAAGATTAAGAGGAATATTCTGATTCGGAGGGATATATATGATTTTAAGAAACAGCGATCCCGTTGAGGGCGCAGTTGTATGCGCCGTCGGCAAAAACTATGTTATCTGCGTGCCTGTCAACAAAGAGGTTCTTGTTCAGGCCGAGGTTGACGGCAAAACGTATTACTGCCAGTCAAACGGAATAAGAAAAAGCGGAACGAGGGTTCAGCAGTTCGTTGTGCCCGCCGAGGCTCTTAACAGAACGAAGAGATACAGAATAACCTATGAGGTTCTCAACAAAAGGCTTGCCTATTCTTCGGAGAGACAGCCTGCTGTCAGCATTGAATATTCATTCAGACCGATTGAAAAGGACACAAACATAAACATCTATCATCTTTCCGACGCTCACGGAATGGAAAAAGCGGCGGTCAAAACAGGCAGCTTTTTCGGCGGAGAGCTTGATATGCTTGTGCTCAACGGCGATATTGCCCACAGCAGTGAGACTGAGGACGATGTTCTTCTCAATTACAGAATCGCCTACGAAATCACAAAGGGCGAAATCCCCTGCGTTATCACAAGGGGAAACCACGACCTGCGCGGCAAATGTGCCGAGAAGCTTGAGGAGCTTATGCCGACGGACGGCGGCAGGCCCTATTACACCGTAAAGGTCGGCCCTGTGTGGATGCTTGTGCTTGACTGCGGCGAAGACAAGCTCGACAGCCACGGCGAATACGGCGGAACAGCCGTTTTCCACGAATTCAGAATGCAGGAAACCGAATTTATAAACAATGTTGTCGCGTCAAATGAATACAACGCGGACGGCGTGAAATACAGATTCGTTCTCTGCCACATTCCGTTCTGCCACAGCGATGACAGCGAATGCAAGGGCGAAAGACCGTTCAACATCGAAAACGAGATTTACACCGACTGGTGCGCGAAGATAAAAGAAAACATCAAGCCCGACCTTTCCGTTTTCGGTCATGTTCACACAACTCAGGTTTTCCCCGACGGAAGCAGCTTTGACGACAAGGGACTGGGCGGCGAGATTGTTCTCGGCGGTACTCCTGTTTCAAGAGCAGGTCTGCCCGATATGGTTACGGGCACTGCGCTGAGCATTGAGGAAAACGGAATCCGCATAAGATTTACAGATTCAAGGGGCAAGGTCTCTGAGGATAAAAAACTTATAAAGATTTTTTAAATTCAGAATGTTGAAGAAGGGTATGAAGTGGAAAGTCAAATCAAAAAAAGCGGCACAGTCTGGTATTTGAGCTATCTACGGGTATTTGCCACGCTTGCCGTAATTTTGCTTCACACATGCTCTGAGAACTGGACAAAAGCCGATGTGCACGGATTTCAGTGGAATGTTTTAAATATCTATGATTCTTTCTCAAACTGGGGTGTTCCCGTTTTTGTGATGATAAGCGGAGCGTTGTTCCTGTCGAGAAAAGAGCTTGACATAAAAAAGTTGTACTCCAAAAACATTCTGAGACTTGCCGTTTCATACTTTGTGTGGTCATTTGTTTATGCGCTTGTCGCTCACTTTTATGACGGAACTGATTTTGTTTTAAAAGACCTTCCGCTCAATATTTTCAAAGGCTATTTTCATCTGTGGTTTATCCCGATGATTATCGGGCTTTATATCTGCCTGCCGATAATAAGAAAAATTACAGAGTCAAAAGAAATAACAAAATATTTTCTGATATTATCCTTTATTTTTGATTTTGCGGTTTACGCGGTGAAAACGGTCGCGCAGGATTTTCTCGGAAAAGAGCCAAACAGATTTGTTGAGGCTTTAAACGCCGCCGTTGCGGATATGCACATGAATCTCGTTATCGGCTATGCTTTTTATTTTGTTCTGGGGTATGTGCTGTTTACGGCTGATATTCCGAAAAAGCAAAGGAAGATTATATATATTCTCGGCTTCTGCGGTGTTGCCGCAACAGCAGTTCTTAATATGCTCTGCTCGTGGAGAATCAACGCGCCGCACGATATGTACGGCAAAAACTTCAGCATAACCGTTCTGCTTTTTGCGGTCGCGGTTTTTGTGTGGTGCAGATACAATATCAAAGGAAACGAAAAAGCCAACAGATTCATCGGCGTCATGTCAAAATGCAGCTTCGGAGCCTATCTTGTTCACTGCATGGTCAGAGGCTTCCTTTATAAAGCGGGATTCCATTCTCTTACATTCAACCCCGTTTTTGCGGTTCCCGCGGTGTTCATTTCAATAACCGCAATATCATTTCTGGTTTCATATCTGCTTAATAAAATTCCGTTTTTAAATAAATGGATTGTATGACTGCAAAAATTTAAAAAAACAGTTGACAAAAGCAGATTATGGGTATATAATACCTGTGCAACAAAGCGGAACGGTTGTTCCCACCTACACGGTGTCGTCCGATGCAGGTCAATAATCAAGGCTCTTACAGGGCTTTTATGTTTATTGATTTACGCGGGCGAGCATATCGTCCGCGTTATTTTTTGGAGGTGCTTGAATATCAGTACGAAAGAACTTCAGATCAACGAAGAGATCCGAGACAAAGAGGTCAGAGTAATCTCAAATTCAGGCGAACAGCTTGGCATTATGTCAGCCGCCGACGCTCTCAAACTTGCAGAGCAAAGTAACTTTGATCTGGTAAAAATTGCTCCGCAGGCAAAGCCGCCCGTATGCAAGATTATGGACTACGGCAAATACCGCTTCGAGCAGGCAAAACGCGAAAAAGAAGCTAAGAAAAATCAGAAAATCGTTGAGATTAAAGAGATTCGTTTGTCTCTCAACATCGACACTCACGATTTTGAAACCAAGGTCGGCCACGCCGCAAAGTTCCTGAAGGCAGGCAACAAGGTTAAGGTTTCAATCAGGTTCAGAGGCAGAGAAATGGCTCACCCTGAGCACGGTCTGGTTACCATGCAGAAGTTTGCAGAAGCCTGTGAGGAATTCGGAGTAGTTGAAAAGCCCGCAAAGCTTGAAGGCCGTTCAATGCTGATGTTCCTTGCAACCAAACCCGCTAAATAAGATATTAAATAAGGAGGAAAAATCTATGCCTAAAATCAAAACCCATAGTGGTGCAAAAAAACGCTTTAAGATTTCCAAAAACGGTAAACCCATCAGAGCTCATGCAAATAAGTCTCACATCCTTAACAAAAAATCGACCAAGCGTAAAAGAGGTCTGCGCAAGACTTCTGTTGCAGATGTAACAAATCAGAAGCAGATCAAGCGTCTTGTTCCTTATAAATAATAAAGTAAAGAATTGAACTAAAATATAATTTGGAGGTAACTTAACATGGCTCGTATTAAGGGTGCAACAATGACCCGCAAGAGAAGAAATAAAGTTCTTAAATTCTCAAAAGGTTACTATGGCTCAAAGAGCAAGCTTTTTAAAACCGCAAAACAGGCAGTTATGAAATCAGGTCAGTATGCTTACATCGGACGTAAGCAGAAGAAGCGTGATTTCCGTCGCCTTTGGATAACCCGTATTTCCGCAGGCTGCAAGATGAACGGCATGAACTATTCAACATTCATGAACGGTCTTAACAAAGCGGGCATTACACTTAACCGCAAGATGCTTTCAGAAATCGCCATCGCTGATCCCAAAGCATTCACAGCTCTCACAGAGAAGGCTAAGGAAGCTCTTAAATAATAATCTGGAATCACGCCCTTTTCACTGATCAGGGCGTGAATTTTAGTTTGGAGTGAAACGGAATTGGAGAATATCACATCGAAAAACAACGATAAAATCAAGTCTGCCGTGCTTCTGAGGGGCAGTGCCTCCGCGCGTAAAAAAGCCTGCGCTTTTTTCGTTGAGGGCGCACGTCTCTGCTATGACGCGGCGCTCAGCGGTGTTGATATTCTGCAATTCTTTTTTACTTCGGATGCGAAAGAAAAATTTTCGGCATATTTCGACCTCGTTCTCTCAAAGTCCGCCGAGGCTTTTGAAATCAGCGAGGATATAAGCCGAAAGCTGTCGGACACTCAGTCTCCGCAGGGCATGTTTTGTGTATGTAAAACTGTTGACAAAATTGCCAAAGCGGATAAAATAAACAGTAAGGGTAAATATATACTTCTGGAAAATGTTCAGGACCCGTCCAATCTCGGCGCGGTCAGCAGGACGGCTGAGGCTCTCGGCGTTGACGGGCTGATTGTTTCGGGCGGATGCGATATATATAACCCAAAGGCTCTCAGAGCGTCAATGGGTGCGTTCTTCAGATTAAATGTAATTATCTGCGACGATTTGCAGCAGTTTATCGCGCAGGCAAAGGCTCTTTCAATGACGGTTGCGGCTTCAACCCCGTCGGCGGACGCTCAGAACATCACTCAGCTTGACTTTTCGGGCGGAGTAATCTGCATTGTCGGCAACGAGGGCAACGGAGTAAGCGAAGAAACCATGAAAAATTCAAGCGTGAGGGTTACAATCCCCATGGGCGGCAGAGCTGAGTCTCTTAACGCGGCAACAGCGGCGGCGATTATTATATGGGAGATGATGCGCCGTGGCGGCTGAGCACTGGATACGCTATCAGCTTGCCGTCGGAGCAGGCTGCCGCAGGACAGGAGAAATGCTCGCCTATTTCGGCTCGGCTGAGAAGCTCTTTGAAAGCAGCGAATATGAGTGGAAGCTCTCGGGCATTTTTACTCCGAAGCAGATAATAAAATTAAAGGAATCAACAATTGAGGCTGCTCATAAGGTTATTGAGGATTGCCGCAGGCTCGGCTGCTCTGTTGTAACGCCCGAGGATAAGCTTTACCCGAGAATGCTTCGTGGGCTTGACGATATGCCCGCCGTGCTTTATTATAAAGGCGATCTGCGTTTTCTCATTCATAAAATCGCGATTGCCGTGGTAGGCACAAGAGAAGCCAACGAAAACAGCCTTTCTGTTGCGAAAAGTCTTTCCGCTTCACTTTGCCGCTCGGGCGCGATAGTCATAAGCGGCGGAGCTTTGGGCGTTGACAGCGCGGCTCATACAGGCGCGCTTGAGGCAGGAGGCAGAACGGCAGCGGTGCTCGGCAACGGCTTCGGCGCGAATTATCTTTCAGTTAATGATGAGCTGAGAGAGCGTATTGCCGAAAACGGAGCTGTCATTACGGAATATCCGCCGTTTACTCCCGCAAGGGCAGGCAATTTTCCCGTAAGGAACAGGATTATTTCGGGGCTTTCTCACGGCACGGTTGTTATTGAGGCAGGCATTAAAAGCGGCTCACTCATAACCGCCAACACAGCCCTTGAGCAGGGCAGAGACGTTTTTGCCGTCCCGGGCGATGTCATGAGCGAAAAATTCAGAGGAGTCCATAAGCTGATAAACGATGGCGCGAAGCCTGTTTTCTGCGCTATGGATATTCTTGAGAGCTACGCTGTAAAATATCCCTCGGCAATAGATATTGAAAAGATTGAAACAGAGCTCACAATGACGCGAAGTGTTGAAAAAATCAACACCAAAACCGTCATTGAGGAAAAGAAAACGGATTTCAGACAGGAATCCCTCGAAAAAGTTGCGGATTTATCGAAGCTCTCCGAGGAGGCAAAGACCGTTTATGCGGTTTTCGGTGATGAGCCCGTGCATATTGATGATATTATAAGAAAGACGGGGCTGCCTTTTTCAAAGGTGTTCAGCTCCGTAACCGAGCTTGAGCTGTCAGAGCTTATCGGCTCCTCGGCAGGAAAGCTCTATCATAAAATAAATAATTAGGATGATGTTTATGTCAAAACTTATTATTGTGGAGTCGCCTACAAAGGTAAAAACAATTAAAAAATACCTCGGTAAGGAATATGATGTTACCGCTTCCATGGGTCATGTAAGGGATTTGCCCGCGGCAAGACTCAGCGTTGATGTCAAGAATGATTTTGCGCCCAAATACGCGATTATAAAAGGAAAAGAAAAGCTCGTCAAGGAGCTTAAGGAAAAGGTTGAGAGCAGCGACGAAGTTTATCTCGCAACCGACCCTGACCGCGAGGGAGAAGCAATTTCATGGCATCTTGCAACGCTTCTTGAGCTTGACACTGAGAAGCAGAACAGAATCACATTCCACGAGATTACAAAATCGGGCATTGAGGCGGGAATGAAAGCTCCGCGCACGCTCGATATGGACTTAGTAAATGCTCAGCAGGCAAGAAGAATTCTTGACAGACTTGTAGGCTACAAGCTCAGCCCGTTCATTTCGCAGAAGATTCGCCGCGGTCTTTCCGCAGGTCGAGTTCAAAGCGTTGCAGTAAGGCTGATTGTCGATAGAGAAAACGAGATAAGAGCCTTCGTTCCCGAGGAATACTGGACTCTTGACGCCAAATTCAACGCTCCGTGCAGAAAGCTTTTTGCGGCAACATTTGCGGGCGATGAAACAGGCAAGGTTAAAATCACAAACAAGGAGCAGTCTGATTATTACATCAGCCGCCTTGAAGGAGCTAAATATACAGTTTCGTCTCTTAAAAAAGGCACGCGCAAAAAGAGTCCCGCACCGCCGTTTATAACCTCCACCTTGCAGCAGGAGGCTTCAAGAAAGCTTGGCTTCCAGTCTCAGCGCACGATGAAAACAGCGCAGGAGCTTTATGAAGGTGTTGATATTGAGGGCATCGGCTCAACAGGTCTTATCACATACATGAGAACCGACTCTCTGAGAATTTCAGAGGAGGCAAGAGCCGCCGCAAATGAATATATTTTATCCGTTTACGGCGATAAGTATCTCCCCGAAAAGCCGAGATATTTTAAGTCAAGAAGCAACGCGCAGGACGGTCATGAGGCTATCCGCCCCGCCGTTCCGTCTTTAACTCCCGAAAGAGTAAAGAGCAGCCTTACATCTGACCAGTATAAGCTCTATTCGCTTATCTGGAAGCGTTTTATTGCTTCACTCATGGCTTCATGCGTTCAGAACACTGTCAAGGCCGAGATTACAGGCGCGACTGACGAGGACGCGGCAAACGGCAAGTTCTGCCTTTTCACCGCCGCAGGCTACAGCGTCAAGTTTGACGGCTTTACCGCTCTTTATGAAGAAAGCACCGACGAGGACGATGAGGAAAGCGGCAAGAAGCTCCCCGAGCTCAACAAGGGCGATGCTCTTAAGCTCAAAGAGCTTGCAGGCAATCAGCATTTCACTCAGCCCCCCGCGAGATACACAGAAGCCTCGCTTATCAAAGCGATGGAAGAAAACGGCATAGGCAGACCGAGTACCTACGCCACGATTATAACCACAATTACAAAGAGAGACTATGTAAAGCGTCAGGCTAAGCTGCTTGTTCCGACTGAGCTCGGCGAAGCTACAACAGGTCTCCTTAAAGAAAGATTCCCCAAGATTGTAAACGCAAAGTTCACCGCTCAGATGGAAACTCAGCTTGACGAGGTCGGTGAGGGCAGTGCGGATTATGTAGAGATGCTTCACGGCTTCTATGACGAGTTCGACAAAACCCTTCAGAAGGCAAAGGAAGACATGAAGGATGTTAAAATCCGCCTTGAGGAAGATGTTACCGATATTCCCTGCGAAAAATGCGGCAGACTCATGGTTATCAAAACAGGCCGCTTCGGCAGATTCCTTGCCTGCCCGGGTTATCCCGAGTGCAAAAACGCGAAGCCTCTTGTTACAAAAACAAACGCGAAATGCCCGAAGTGCGGCTCGTCGGTTATAGAGAAAAAGTCCAAGAAAGGTCATACATTCTTCGGCTGCGAAAGCTGGCCCGAGTGCGATTTCATGACATGGGATAAGCCAACCGACGAAACCTGCCCGAAGTGCGGCAAGTCGCTGTTCAAGCGCAAGGGCGGCGTATTAGCCTGCCTTAATGACGGCTGCGGCTTTGAGAAAAAAGCCGAAAGAAAGAAGAAAAAAGATGAGTGATGTTTTAGTTGTCGGCGCAGGTCTTGCGGGCGTTGAGGCGGCATGGGCGCTTGCCAACAGAGGCGTCAGCGTTACGATTGCCGAAATGAAGCCGCTGAAAAAATCGCCTGCCCATAAAACAGATTTATTTGCCGAGCTGGTCTGCTCAAACTCTCTTAAAGCGGAGCGTCTCGGCTCAGCCGCGGGACTTCTCAAGGCAGAAATGGAGCTTTTAGGCTCTGTCTGCATTGAGTGCGCCAAAAAGTCAAAGGTTCCCGCAGGCGGCGCGCTTGCTGTTGACAGGGATTTATTCTCACAGCTCGTTACCGAAAAAATAAAGTCTCATCCACTTATTTCAGTTGAATGCCGCGAGGTTGAGGACATTCCCGACGGCAATGTGATTATTGCCGCAGGACCGCTTGCCTCAGAGCCTCTTGCCGAAAAAATCAAGGAGCTTTGCGGCGGAAATCTCAGCTTTTTTGACGCGGCGGCACCGATTGTTGCGGCGGACAGTATTGACATGGAAAGCGCCTTTACCCAGTCGAGATATGACCGCGGCGGTGAAGACGATTACATAAACTGCCCCATGAACAGGGAAGAATACGAGCTTTTTTACAATGAGCTTGTGAACGCCGAGTCGGCCGAGCTTCATTCATTTGACAAGAAAAAAGGCGTGTATGAGGGCTGTATGCCCATTGAAATCATGGCTTCGCGCGGAGCGGATACAATGCGCTTCGGACCTTTGAAGCCTGTAGGTCTGCGCGACCCGAGGACAGGGCACAGACCGTGGGCGGTGCTTCAGCTTCGCAAAGAAAATGCCGACGGCACAATGTATAACCTTGTAGGATTTCAGACAAATCTTAAATTCGGCGAGCAGAAACGGGTGTTTTCTCTTATTCCCGCGCTCAGAAATGCTGAATTTGTCCGTTACGGCGTTATGCACAGAAACACATTTATTGATTCACCCCGTCAGCTCAACGGCGATTTCTCTTTCAGAAGCAGAGAAAATCTGTTTTTTGCGGGTCAGATTACGGGCGTTGAGGGCTATATGGAGTCCGCGGCGGCAGGAATCATGGCGGGCATAAACATGGCAAGACGGCTTAAAGGCGAAGAAGCTGTCATTCTGCCCGATTTCACAATGATAGGCGCGCTCAGCCGTTACATCAGCGATGAAAGCGTTAAGGATTTTCAGCCCATGGGCGCAAATTTCGGCGTTTTACCGCCGCTTGAAAATAAAATCAGGGACAAAAAGCTTCGCTATGAAGCACTCTCACAAAGAAGCATAGATTATATGAGAGAGGAGGCAGTTAAATTATGAGCGATCTTAAATTATTACAGAAAAAAATAGGATATAATTTTAAAAATGAAGCGTACCTTGTAAGAGCCATGACTCACACCTCTTACGCCAACGAATGCGGCGGCGACCACAACAAGAGCAACGAAAGACTTGAATTTTTAGGCGATTCCGTTCTCGGCTTCATCACCGCGGAGAATTTCTTTAAAAATTACAGCAGTCTTCCCGAGGGTGAGCTGACAAAGCTGCGCGCCGCGACGGTTTGCGAAAAATCCCTCAGCGAGTTTGCCGCTGAACTGAAGCTCGGCGAGCATCTTCTCCTCGGCAAGGGTGAAATCTGCACGGGCGGCTATGAAAGACCATCTATTTTAGCGGATGCCTTTGAGGCATTGATTGCGGCTATATACCTTGACGGCGGTATGGATGCGGCAAAGGGATTCGTTTTGAAATATGTGGAGGACGCTGTTAAAAAGCACCGCGGATTCAAGGACTACAAGACAATTCTTCAGGAGGTTGTTCAGCACAACCCGGGCGAGGTTATTGAATATGTTCTTGTCGGTGAGTCAGGCCCCGACCACGACAAACGCTTTGAGGTTGAGGTTCATCTCAATTCAAACGTAATCGGCAAAGGCTCAGGCACAAGCAAAAAGAAAGCCGAGCAGCTTGCCGCCAAGGAAGCACTGGAGCTGATGGGACTTTGAAGCACATAACAGCGGCACTTTTCGTTCCGCATAAGGGCTGCCCTCATCAGTGTGTTTTCTGCAATCAGAAAAGCATATCGGGCGAAAGCAGAAGCATAAGCGCGGACGATGTTCACAAGGCTGTTAAAGACGCCGAGAAAAATCATTTGGTTGAGAATGCTGAAATAGCCTTTTTCGGCGGCAGCTTCACGGCAATACCGAGGGATTATATGCTCGAGCTTCTCACAGCCGCGAGGGAGCATATCGACGGCGTGAAATTCAGCGGAATAAGAATTTCCACGCGCCCCGACGCTATTGACGATGAGATTTGTCAGATTCTCAAAGAAAACAAGGTCAGAGCCGTTGAGCTCGGTGCGCAGAGCATGGACGATAATGTTCTGCTCCTCAACAGGCGCGGTCATACTGCCGCCGATGTTGAAAACGCCGTGACACTTTTGAAAAGGTACGGCTTTGAAACGGGACTTCAGATGATGACGGGGCTTTACGGCTCCGACGCGGACGAAAGCATCAGAACGGCAGAGAAAATAATCAGCCTGCACCCCGACACGGTGAGAATTTACCCCACGGTCGTTATCGAACACACACCGCTTGAAAAGCTTTACAGAAGCGGAGAGTATAAGGCTCAGACCGTCGATGAAGCGGCGGATATATGCGCGAAGCTGATTCTCATGTTTGAAAAAACGAACATTAAGATTATCAGAGTCGGGCTTCATTCGGGCGGCGGAGTTGACGACGGCTATGTCGCAGGAGCGTTCCACCCCGCGTTTAAAGAAATCTGCGAGAGCAGAATTTACCTTGACGAAATAAAAAAACAGCTTCATGATAAAACAGGCAGCTTCACGGTGTATGTGCCTAAAGGCGCAATGTCGCAGGCTGTCGGGCAGAAAAAAGAAAATTTATTAAAGCTCAGCTCTGTCGGCATTGACTGCAAAATAAAAGAGCTTGACGGGCTTTCAAAATATCAGGTACTTGTAAAGGATACTTAATATGATACTTAAAGCACTTGAAATGCAGGGATTTAAATCGTTCCCTGATAAAACCGTATTTAATTTTAATAACGGAATAACCGCTGTTGTCGGCCCCAACGGCTCGGGCAAAAGTAATATTGCCGACGCCGTCCGCTGGGTTCTCGGCGAGCAGTCGTCAAAAAATCTTCGCGGCTCGAGAATGGAAGACGTTATTTTCGGCGGCACAAAAATCCGCAAGGCGTTAGGCTTCGCGGAGGTTACTCTGCGCCTTGAAAATAAAGACCGCTCTCTGAACTGCGACAGCGACGAGGTTGCCGTTACAAGAAGATATTACCGCTCGGGCGAGAGCGAATACTGCATAAACGCTCAGACAGTAAGGCTTCGCGATATTCACGAGCTTTTCATGGACACAGGTCTTGGCAGAGACGGCTATTCACTTGTAAGTCAGGGCAGAGTTGCCGACCTGATTTCATCAAAATCGGGGCAGAGGCGCGATATGCTTGAGGAAGCCGCGGGTATTTCCCACTACCGTTACAGACGAACGGATGCCAACCGCCGACTTGAACAGGCGGAGGAAAACATGGTAAGGCTTCGCGATATTCTATCGGAGCTTGAAAGCCGCGTCGGCCCTCTTAAAATTCAGAGCGAAAAGGCGCAGAAATTCCTTGTCCTTGCAAAAGAAAAGAAAAATCTTGAAATCGGTCTGTGGCTTCACACAATAGAAAGCTCCAAAAAGAAGTTAAAGGAGCAGGAGGACAAGCTCTCCATAGCAGGTGCGCAGTATGAGGACGCGGAAAATCAGCTTGAAGCTATCCGCGACGAAATGGACGCCGCTATTGCCGCAGGTCAGGATATAAACCGCAGAATTGAGGAAATCCGCGCGGACAGACAGGAAAAGGAAGAGCAGGCGGCTCACAGAGACGCGATTATCGCCGTTGAGAAAAACACCGTTGAGCATAATCTCAATACAGTTGAGCGACTTAAAAAGGACGTTTCCGACGCTTCCGATACGGAAAACTCGATTGAAGCCGAAATCAACGAGGGCGTTGCAGAAATAGAAAAAATCCTCGGTGAAATTTCAGATAAAAACGCTGAGCTTGACGCGGCAAATGCTGAAATTCTTTCCGTCAGAACGGAAAATTCTGAATTTGCCGAAAAACTTGCGGAAATCTCGCAGAAAATCACAGCTATCACAGAAAAAATTGCCGAAAAGCGCATTGATGAAACAACCGCCGTTTCATCTATCGAAGAAATATCGGCGAGAATTTCAAATATTGAGGGCGTTCTTGAATCAAGAGCAGGCTATGTTGAGTCTTTGACCGAAACAGTAAATAAATGCTCCGTTGAATTAGAGGAGCTTAAAGAAAGAGCCAAAGAGACGGCGAACGCCGTGGCGGGCTACAATATGCGCGTTCAGTCAAGAAGCGAAAGGGTGAAAATCCTCAAGGCTGAGATTGACGACAAAACGCTTGAAATTCATCAGAAAACAGGCAGAATTCACATTCTTGAAGATATGGAAAAGAATATGGAGGGCTACTCGGGCAGTGTTAAGGCAGTTATCAAAGAGTCAAAGGGCGGCATGCTCAGAGGAATCCACGGCACGCTTTCACAGCTTATCAGCGTTAAGCAGAAGTACGCCGCCGCTGTTGAAACAGCTCTCGGCAACGCCGTTCAGGATATTGTAACGGATAACGAAAATGACGCAAAGCGCGCCATCAGCTTCCTTAAAGACGCAAAAGCAGGCCGCGCCACATTCCTGCCGCTTACATCTGTCAGCGCAAAGGACTTCACCGAAAAAGGGCTTGACGGCTGTTACGGCTTTGTTGACATGGCGGATAAACTGCTTGACTACGACAGAAAATATTCCGAAATAATCAAATCGCTCCTCGGTAGGACAGCCGTTGCGGAGGATTTGGACAGCGCAATTTCAATCGCGAAAAAATATTCCTACCGCTTTAAGATTGTTACCCTTGACGGTCAGGTTATCAACGCGGGCGGCTCAATTACGGGCGGTTCGCGCGGTCAGAACGCAGGCATTCTCAACAGAAGCAACGAGATTGAACGGCTCAACGCCGCCGTCAGCAAGCTTGAAAGTGAAAATGCCTTGCTTAAAAATGACCACAAGCTCGCCGTTGAGGAGCTTGCGTCAGCGCAGGCTGATTTTGACGGTGCGCAGGCTGATTTAACCCGCGCGCAGGAGGATATAATCAGAAAAGAGAGCGAATTTGAGCTCGTTCAGGGCAAGCTCGACACAGCAAATGCCGCTCTGGAGGAGCTTCGCAGAGAAAAAGTCCGCTCAAATCAGCGCATAACAGAGCTTGAGGAGATGAAATCCGCGGCTCTCGAAGAAATAAAGGTGCTCAATTCCAAAGCGACAGAGCTCAGAGAGAGCCTTGACGAAACGGCTCATTCAAGAGAAGAGCTTGAAAATAAAAAAGAAGAGCTCGCTCAGAAAGAAGCGCAGATAAACCTTGACATTCTCGCTTTGCAGAAGGACGCACAGGCAAGGCGTGAGGCGGTTGAGATTCTTCGCCGCAGAATGGCGAGCCACGAGGGCAGAGTTGAGGATCTCAACAGCGAAATTGAAGCAATCCTCGACGCTAACGCAGAGATCGAAGAAAAAATTGCCGCGCTTCAGGAAGAAGCGGCTCAGCTCCGCGCTCAGGCGGCTGAGGACGGCGAAGAAATGGAGCGTCTTGCGGCTGAACATTCAGAATGTGATGCGGCTGACGCAAAGCTCCGTATTGAGGAAAGAATGAAACCCGCTGAGCGTGAAAAAATCAGCGGCGAGCTTGCAAGGCTTGAGGAGCGCAAGGCGGCTATGGAAAAACAGCTTGACGATGCTGTCAACAAGCTCTTTGATGAGTATCAGCTCACGCGCCGTGAGGCAGAGGAGCTCGAGATAGTAATTGAGGATTATCAGCAGGCTCAGCGTAATTTACAGGAAATCAAAAACAAAATCCGCGGTCTGGGCAATGTAAA
>JAZUFU010000013.1:0-6557 GCA_045640865.1 Acutalibacteraceae bacterium
CTTTTCGGTTGTGATTTTTCCGTTAAATTCCGCTGTGTAAATGTCAAGCTCCTCATCGCAGGCAACAGCCTTTGAAAGAGTGTTTATCTTAAAATAGCCTATCGGAATACGGCAGGAAATGAACATCGGCTCGCTTTCGTACTCTGTATCAAGAGGCGGTCTGATGTCAAAGACCTCGTTGTGTCCCGTCTTGATTAAGAGAGCGTTGTCCTCGTCGTGATAAATCGACGCGCCGAAGCTGCCGTTGCCTATGAACGAACCCTCAAACTGCGTCCTCGGGAAATCGGTGAATTTAAGATTCTGATCAGCGTAAAATGTTTTGTCTTTCATAATTATTCTCCATTATTCTTCGTATGCTTTTTTATACTCGGTAAGATAAAATTCGCAAAGCCATTGAGCGTTTGCGGTAATATCAAAGTTTGCCTTAACCATATCCATATATCTGTCCTTGCGGTCATAGCCGTCGCTAAGCGGCAGGATTTCCTCCGCCCAGTGCTTTGCTCCGCTTTCGAGGCTCAGAGCTGTTACATCTTCCGTCAGCACGCACTGCTGAGGAATCGCGTCCGAAATGAAGCACTTTATGCCCGAGGACTGAGCCTCAACCATTGTAACGGGAAGTCCCTCATAAAGAGACGGGAAAAGGAAAACATCGGCGCACTGCAAAATTCTGTCTATGTCATCGCGAAGCCCGAGAAATCTTACGGAATCTTCAAGCCCGAGACGCGCACATTTCTCTCTTATCTCGTTTTCGAGCGTTCCGTTGCCCGCAAGCAGAAGCACGCTCTTTTCGTGAGCCGTCTTTATCTCTTTGAAAATGTCGAGGATAAACGAATGATTTTTCTGAAGATTGAATCTGCCGACATTGAGAATGACGAATTTATCGTCTAAATCGAGTCCGTTTCGCATTTCCTTTCTCGCAACGGGAGAAAAGCGGAATTTCTGAGCGTCAACGGCGTTATTCATCATGACAAAGCGGTCCTTGTTTTTCTCGCCGTAAAGCCAGTTGCCTGCCTCCTCGCCGCAGATAAAAAGATGGTCGGTGTGCGGCAGCATTTTCTTTTTAAAATAGTTTCTGAAAAGAAGCTGACCTTTTTCTTTAAGATTCATGCTCTCCTTAACGGGAGCGTTGTGGGCGTGGCAGATTTTGACCTTGACGCCGTGCTTTTCAGCTTCAAGAAAGGCGTAACAGCCGAGCTCCGACATGTGGGAGTGAATAATTTTATACTCCGTGTGCTCGTCAAAAAACGCCTTTAGCATTTTTTTGTACTTCCCGAAATTGTTGGGGTAAATCGGGCACATTCTGTAAATTCTGCCGCCGAGAGCCTCAATTTCATCGTCGTACGCACCGCGCTCCTGACGGTGAACCATGAAGTCAAACTGCACCTTTGTTCTGTCAATTTTGCGGTAGTAGTTCATGACCATGGTTTCCGCTCCGCCGCGGTTCATAATTGTAAAAAGATTTAATATTCTTATCGGTTCACTCATATCAATCACCACATTACATTATATATCAATATTTTCCTTTTTGCAATGCTATTTATGCTAATATCACAGAAAAAGCGGATTTCCGAAAAGCTCAGAAATCCGCAGATATTCTTATGAAAATCAAAGAAGTGATGAAAGACCTTCCGATGTAAGTTTAAGGCTGAAAGCCGCCATTTCCTCGTTGGTTTTGGTCATGCCCGAGTTGAGCCAGTAGCTTACAAGGTCAACAGCTCCGGCGGCAACAAATGAATATGAAGCGTTTACATAATCCATATCCGCGCTTTCGCTCACCTTGCTGAGATACATATCCTTGATAACATCGCGTATTTTTTCTTTTGTGCTGTTGGCAACGCCGTTGTTGATAAGGGTTCTGAAAATATCCGCATTATCTCTGATATATTCAAACACGCTCAGCGCCTGAGCATGAATCTCATCCTCATCAGACGTCATGAAATCGCCGAGACGGCTGAAAAGATTGTCAAGAAGCTCATCTACAAGGCTGCCGTAAAGAGCGTACTGATCTTTGAAATGAGAATAAAATGTTCCGCGGTTAATATCTGAAATGTCGCAGATTTCCTTAACCGTGATTTTTTCAAGGGGCTTTTCATGCAGAAGCTCAACGAGGCTGTTTTTGAGCACCATTATTGTATATTTTACGCGTCTGTCTAACTTTCTTCTGACCATATACATCCTTCTTTTCAAAACAGAATTTACAAATATGTTCAAACATATAAGTTGATTGACATATTGTTCATTATTTAATTTTGGAAAATTATAGCAGTTCTTTGAAAGAAAGTCAACACAATGTATAATAAAAATCAGCGATTTTTAAACTTTTTTTATTTTATTGTCTGTTTTCAGATAATTTCATGCCTTAATTGTTAAAAAAGCGTGAACACGGTTGACATTTTACAGAATTTGTTATACTATATTTTAGCACTCACCGCTTACGAGTGCTAAAATCAATTATTTTATTTTCAGAAAAGAGAGATATATATGAGAAAGAAACAGTTTAAGGCTGAGAGCAAAAAGCTCCTCGACATGATGATTAACTCAATCTACACCCACAAGGAAATTTTCCTGCGTGAGCTTATTTCAAATGCCAGCGACGCTATTGACAAGAGATATTACCGTTCGCTCAGCGATGCGGGCGTAGGTCTCGCCAGAGAGGACTATAAAATCCTTATAGCTCTTGACAAGGACGCGCGCACGCTCACAATAACAGATAACGGCTGCGGCATGACAGAGCAGGAACTTGAAACAAACCTCGGCACTATCGCAAAGAGCGGCTCGCTTGATTTCAAGAGCGACGCAGAGGCGGGCACAGATGTTGAAATTATCGGTCAGTTCGGTGTAGGCTTCTACTCGGCATTCATGGTAAGCGACAGCGTTACTGTTGAAACCAGAACTGCCTCCGACACGGTAGGTCATAAATGGTTCTCAGAGGGCGCGGACGGCTACAGTGTAAGCGAATGTGAAAAGGACGAAGTCGGCACGGTTATAACTCTCCACATCAAAGAGAACACAGAGGAGGAAAGCTATGATGAGTACCTCGAAGAATACAGAATTGAAACCCTCGTTAAGAAATACTCAGATTACATCCGCTATCCTATCATTACTGACGCGAAAACAAGCCGCCTTAAAGAGGGCAGTGAAGACGAGTACGAGACCGTTATCGAGCCCAAACAGCTCAACAGCATGGTTCCGCTCTGGCGCAAAAACAAAAACGAAATAACAGAAGACGAGTACAAGGAATTTTACAGCGACAAATTCCACGACTACACCTCTCCCCTTCACGTTATCCACTCCAAGACCGAAGGTCAGGTCAGTTATGACGCGCTGCTGTTCATCCCCGAAAAAGCTCCGTGGGATTACTACTCAAAGGACTTTGAAAAGGGACTTCAGCTTTACTCCAACGGCGTTATGATAATGGACAAATGCGGCGACCTGCTCCCCGATTATTTCTCATTTGTAAAGGGACTTGTCGATAGTGCGGACTTCTCGCTCAACATCTCCCGTGAGGTGCTTCAGCACGATTATCAGCTCAAGCTGATTGCAAAAAATATCGAGAAAAAAATCAAGTCAGAGCTTGCGAAAATGCTCAAGAACGACAGAGAAAAATATGTCAAATTCTTTGAAGCGTTCGGCTCTCAGATTAAGCTCGGCGTGTATGCTGATTTCGGCAGAAAAGCCGACGAGCTCAAAGACCTGCTTCTTTTCTGGTCATCAAGCGAAAACAAGCTCGTTTCACTCTCTGAATATGTTGAGAGAATGAAAGCTGAGCAGACCTCAATCCTTTACGCCTGCGGTGAGACAATTGATAAAATTGATATGCTTCCTCAGGTTGACTCGCTTAAGGACAAGGGCTATGAGGTGCTTTATCTCACAGACAGCATTGACGAGTTCGCGCTCAAAATGCTCCGCGCCTACAACGAAAAGGACTTCGCGAATGTATGCGCCGACGACATCGACCTTGACACCGATGAGGAAAAGGAAGCACTTAAGCAGGAGAACGAAACCGCAAAGGAAATGCTTGACTACATGAAGACTTCACTTGACGGCGCGGTTGAGGAGGTTCGCTTCACAAACAAGCTCAAAAACCACCCCGTATGCCTCACAAGCGAGGGCGATGTTTCAGTTGAAATGGAAAAGGTGCTCAACGCTATCCCCGGTGAGGAAAAGGTTAAGGCAAAGATTGTGCTTGAAATCAACGGCGAGCATCCCGTTGCGGAAAAGCTCAAAGAGCTCTTTGACAACGATAAGGACAGACTTTCCGATTACGCGAGAATTCTCTACTCAGCCGCAAGGCTCATCGGCGGAATGCCCGTCGAGAATCCCACAGAGCTGAGCAACCTCATCTGCTCACTCATGGTATAAATTAAACAGCAAAGCCGCCGCAAGGATTCGTTCCCTGCGGCGGTTTATTTTATGTTTTATGCTTATTTCGCTGCGCTTTCAATTGCGCTGCCGAGCTTTATTCTCGCGTTGCAGAAGGTTTTGTCCGAGTATGTGTAATGCTCTAAATCTTTCGTAACCTTTCCTATAATCTTATCCGTTTCCTTTTCGCCGAGAAGCTCTTCTGCCATGGTGAGGTATTCGTAGTCCTCAATGCCGTTGGCGACACATTCAAATCTTATTGATGTAACAGGACCGTTGATGCCGACGCGGCTGCCGTTATAAAGCAGTGAGCCGTCGCCGAAGGTATCGTTGCCTGTCCACGGAGTTGTCCACGAGGATTCCCAGACATCAGCGGCGAGTGTGCCGTCTGAAAGCTGAGCGTCGCGCCAGTAGTTGACATCCCAGTAAAGAAGTCCCGTTACATCAGCCTGCTTCTGCTGCCAGAAAAGGATTCTGTGCTTTAATGCCGACTGCTGAACAAACAGGTTGCAGTAATCGCTCGTCGGGGACGGGCCGCAGCATACATACCACCATACCTTGTCGCCCTGAGCTACTCTTGATTTTACGCTTTCGGGGAAGCCTTTTTCACTGAACAGATCCGAAATCGGGCAGATAATATCGCTCTTGCCTGCCTGAATATCAATGTTGTTTTTGCCGAGCTCTTCAATTTCATTTGTGTAGAACGGTGTTACCATGTTGTAGCCGGGGAAAAGACGCGAAAGTCTTTTGCAGATAGCGTTGTAGCTTTCAATGGCTTCGGCGTTGCTCGGCTCGTCTATCGGGTAGAAATACGCCTTTTTCATCCATTCGGGATTCTGCGAGAGCTTGTTGTAGTAAGCAGTAATCTGCTCGTCAGAGCCGTAGGGAATGCGGAACGACTTAACCCTCGGGTCGGACATATAGGCGTCCGCGCGGCTGTCAAGAATGTCATAGGGCAGGTCATACGCCGAAACTCTGCGGCTGAGCATATAATCGTAATATTTTTTGTAAAGCTCGTTGCAGGCGTCGGAGCCGTTGGCTACGCCGTGCTTCTGAGCGATATCGTAATGCTCAAGTCCCATTGCCGTGTCCATGGTCGGCGCGTCGGGCAGAGCGAAGTTCCAAACATGGAGCTTTACTTCGGCTGTTTCATTTTCATATTTATTGTCGGGAATATCGTAATTGCCGATTTTAACCGTTGCGGTGTAGTCGCCCGCAGGCGTGTCGGCTGTGGTTTTAACCATAATCGCATAAACATAATTGTACTCGATTTTGCTTGAGAAATGGAACGCTTTTTCCGACGGAACAAGTGCGTCATAATACTTTGTGTTCACAACGCCGTCGGTTGTTTCAACCGCAACCTCCTTGTAAAGCTCAACGGGAACAACATCGCCGTTTTCGTTAGTGAAATCGGTAATTTCAAAGTATGAATGACCTCTCACTTTGTTCGTGCGGAGAGCAAACTGGCAGTATTCATACTCGTTCTTCGCGGCGTACATTGTGTATGTTTTGTTCTTTGCGATTGTGCCGTCGCGAAAAACCTTGACCGTCGGATCGTAGAACGAATAAGAGTAAATCGAAAGCGGAGTTGAGCGGACGCCGTGAAGGCTTATCGCAAGTGAGCCGCCCTGAGATGTGGCGACGATAACCGCAAGAAGTCCCGCGAAAAAGCTTTTAATAATACTGAAAAATTTTGAAAAAGCAAACATTCTGTTACCTCCCTGTTATTTAGTCCATTCTCTCGGCGGGTCGAAGTAGCGCGGGTCGTCGGTGAGCAAAGCACCCTCTCCGCCCTCGCAGATACGGGTTATGCCGAGCTTTTTCATGTCTTCATAAAGCTGCTTGTTCTGCTCAAGGCGTTTTGTGCCGAGCTGAAGTCTTGTGAATTCGCAGACCTTGTTGCTCGCTTTCCAGTATCTCCACGAAATCTCGGAGAGAAGCACGCGCTTCATCTGCTCGTCGGTGAGGTTACAGCTCTTTGCCTTTTCCCACAGGGCGTTCATCTGGTAACGCTCAATGAGGTTGAGGTTGAGCACGCCCTTGTCCTTCATGTTGCTGTAAATCATCATGTGATTCTGCTTGAAAAGAGAGCGTGTGCCCGTGTTTTCAACGGTCATGTCAATGTACTGCTTTACATAAGGGCCTGCTTCGCCGTAATAAGCACAGCAGAAGCCGAGAATTTCATCGTCATAGTT
>JAZUFU010000014.1:0-18612 GCA_045640865.1 Acutalibacteraceae bacterium
CAACCACATGGCTCAGACTGAGCTTGTAGGGGACGACGTCCTCGGCGTCCCGATATTCTGATTTCGTAAAATCTATCGTCTTAACGAGTAGGGGCGATTATCAATCACCTGTTTTATCGTCGGGCTATCAATGCTTCCGCCTTCCCGAAATCCTCACCTTAAACAGTCCGTGCCTGTTGCAGTAGGCATAAACCGCGTAGGTTCTGTTGATTTTAAATCTTGCCTCGGCACTGCCCTCGGGGTAGAGCTTCGTGAGCATGATTCCGTTATCCGTAACCGCCGCAAGGAAAGAAATGTGATGCTCCTTGCTCATTTCATGGTCGAGCGTTACATAATACTCGTCCTCAACCGTCTCAACCTTGATTTCGTGCCCGCTGTCGGCGTCCTCAGCCTCCGCAGGAGGAAGTGTAATGCCGTGGCAGCAGATAACCGCTTCGCCTGTTGCGGCGATAACATTTCCGCACACGGGGCAGACATAAAACAGCGACCGCTTCATGTTGAAGCTCCTGTTTCTGTTGGTTATCTCGTCGCCCGAGATAAGCTCCACGACCGAAACATTCAGCGCGGCGGCAATCGGCTCAATCAGCGTAATGTCGGGGTAGCCCTTGCCCGTTTCCCACTTCGAGACTGTTTTTGCGCTCACATTCAGAATTTCAGCAAGCTCTGCCTGTGTAACGCCTCTCTGCTCACGCAGGCGTTTTATAATTGCGCCTGTAACATAACTGTTCATAAAATCATTCCTTTCTTTGCCTTAATTGTAACATAAGGCGGTAAAAAGGCAACCTGCGTAAAGTAGAGTTATTTTTTGCCGCTGCGGTCAAGCACTTTTTTCGTTTTTATCTGATTGAGCTTCCACAGCAGCGCGCAGAAGCCGAATGTTGCGCCGTAAATCACAAGCCCCGCAACGGGCGCGAGCTTCATATCGCCGCCCATGGTGAAGCTGTAGAAATCGGGCCAGCCGCCGTTGTCCCTGCCGAGAATGACAACCATGTAAAAGTAAACGAACGAATACGCTACCGTCGGAATCAGCCCGAAAACGCAGTACGCGAACTTGAAATTCTTTGCCCTTTCAAAGAAAATGAACGCGATAATCGCAAGGAACGGGGAGAAGAAGTGCAGGAAAAAGTAGTTTTTCTCAAAAAGGTGGAAGTAGCTGAGTCCCCTCGTAACTGTAATCGGCGCGAGGAAAACGACAACGGTTATGAATGTAAGCGTTGTCGAAACCGTTGCGGTGAATTTCAGCACCATAACCCATTCGGGCAGAAAATATTTGTCTTTCACGGCGTTTTTACACTCGAAAATCAGCGCAACAAAGCACGATACGGCAAGCAGAATATTTGAAAGATTCGTGAAATATCTGAAGCAGTTCGACTTCCCGACGAGCAGAATGTCAAACTCTTTGTAGTTGGTGAAATAATACGAAATCGAATAAATCGTAAAAAGGATAATCGAAACATTTATGATTATCGCGAGTGTGTTGTAAAGCCTTTTCTTTTTCATAATCTTACCTCAGCGTGATTTTTTTAATCCTCGTTTTTGTCAGGCATTTGCCGTCCTCCCTGCCGCCGCAGCAGTAAGAAATGAGCATCTCTTTTTTGCCCGTGAACAGCACGGCAGGGTAGCAGTAGCCATGCTCGGGAACGTCCTCAACAGGGATAAAATCAGAGAAGTTCTCACCGTCCTCGCTTTGCGCCATGACAAACGGATAACGCCCCGCGTGGCACCATTCCGTCTCGGTGAGCCTGCCGTTGTAGTTCGGCACGGGATTCCACAATGCGTAGTAAATGCCCGTGAACGGATTTTTCGTAATCATCATGGGCGACTCGGGCGCGGTGAAAACCGACGGCACGGGCGTTGACCAGCTTTTGCCGCCGTCAGACGAAAACGCCTCAAACTGAAAGCATCTGTCCGTGCGGAAATAGGCGTACAGCCTCCCGTCGGGCAGAAGCGCAAGCCCAGGCTCCTGCAATCCTGTCTCAGACCGCGCGGGGTTGGGCATTTCAATTACATCTGAAAGCGGCGACCAGTTTCTGCCGTTTTTATCGGAAACGAAAAACTGACAGGTGCCGAAATAGGTGCAGGTCTTTTCACCGTTTCTTTCAAAAATCTCGTGCCTTGCCGCAGGAACAACAAGCCTGCCGTCTGGAAATTTGAACACGCGGCAGTTGTTGACAACATAGTAAATATCGTCTCTCGTCTCAACGCAGACCTCAGCTTCGCCGAGGGTGAGAGCGTCCTCGTCAAGTACACGGCGCATATAATAAGCGGAGCTTGCGCCGAATTTGGCAAGGTAAAAAATGCACAGCGTCCCGTCCTCAAGCCTCATGAAAGAAACGCTCATGATGTTGAGCGTATTATGCTCTTCAGCTTTAATCAGCAGCTTCGGCAGATGCTCAAAGCTGTCGCCGCCGTCGCGCGAAATCATGCCCGCAATATCGCACGGGTCGTGGTCTTCATTTGTCGCTCCGCGGTAACGGCTGTAGGCAAAGAGAATATTGCCGTTTTTGAGCACGGCGAAGTCGCCCTCGCTGTTTCGCGGATTGTCCTCGCCGCGGCATATTTCAGTAATGGTTTTGCTCATTATTATTTCAGGTTGATTCATTTTATCACTTCTTTTTAAAATTTATTGTTGATTGTCAAACGGGCGATTGATAATCGCCCCTACATGCTTTGTGCATATTTTTCACATTTTGCTTGTAGGGGACGACCTCACGGACGTCCCGTTTTTATCGTCGGGTATTTATTTAACTTAATATGAAATAAAAGATGGTTCTGAACGGATTTATTCTTCAAAACCATCTTTTTTATTTTAGAAAACTATTCTGTTATCAGAATGTATCTGTCTTGATTACATAATAGATAATCTTCGGCAGGAAAATGATTGTCTTGGGAAGCCAGTTGAGGAGTGTGTATTTCGCAAGATTGCCGAAAGAGGGGAGGAATGTAAGGATGTAGTCAAGAAGCGATGTTGTGTTGTCGCCGCTGAATGAGGGCTGAGCCTTGCCTGTCTCTTTTGTAAGAGTGAAAGTGTCGATGAGCTTAGTTGTCTGAGTCTCCTCAGTGAGAACATAAGCGTTGAGCGTGAGTGTGCCGCCGTCAATGCTGATAGCGTCGAATACGCCGCCGACATTAGCTTCGTCTGTTGAGTTCCAGTCCTTGCCGTTCCAGTAGTTGCCGTAGCCGCTCTTCTGGATTGTCATGGCGTCGATGAATTTTGTCTTCATGTAAAGGTCTGCGGAGAACTCACGAACCTCATATCTCTTTGTGCCTGCTGTGCCGCCGAGAACATAAACCGCGCCGTTTTCTTCATCAACCTTGTTGTTGGTGAGGGGCTTTGTTCTCAGATACATATGGTCATGACCTGACATAACAAGGTCAACATCGCACTGGTCGATAATGTCAACAAGAACATCTGTGAGATAAAGAGCGTCGGGCCATTTGCCGTCCTTGCCGAGAGTGTAGGGAGACTTGTGCATGAAAACGATTTTCCAGTCAGCCGCTGAGCTGTTCATGTCGTTCTTGAGCCACTGCATCTGAGCGAGTGTAACGCTGAGAAGATCGTTTGTGTTAAGTACGGCAAAATGAGCGTTGCCGTAATCGAATGAATAGTTTACGCCGTTGAGAGTCTGGGTTGCTTCGCTCTCGTCAAGGTTGAATATGTTTTCAAACCAGTGCCATACGCCGAGGCCGTCGTGGTTGCCTGCCGCGGGAGCAAGAGAGGTGTTCATGTTGATTCTCTCAAAGTTTGAGAAGTAGTAATCCCATTCTTCGTTTGTGCTGTCGTTTGTGTGGTCGCCCATGTTTGCAAGGAACTCAGCGTCGGGAACCGTCTCGAAAGCAGCGTCAAGAACATAAGAAGCTCTCTTGAAGTTTTCGTCAGAGCCTGCCTGAACGTCGCCGATTGAAATGAAGCTGAATTTGCTGTCGCCGTCATCGGTCCTGAACTTACCTGTGTTGCTCCAGTTATCACCGTCGCCTACCTGATAGGTGTATTCAGCACCTGCTGTAAGACCGCTGACTGTGAGCTGATGAACATAGTTGCCTTCCCACTCTTCATTCATCTTTTCTGTGATTTTGAGTGTGTCGGTAACATCCTCATCGCCGAGGCAGATTTTTATTTTGCTTTCTGAAGCGTTTGTTGTGTACCAGCAGAAGCCTCTCTGAGTTTTGGTGTCGCCGTTGATGGTGCATGAAACTCTTGAAATGGTGTTTTCACCCTCTGCAAAAGCTGAAACAATGCCCGTCGCGAGCACAAGGCTCAGGCACATAACAACGCAGAGAATCTTCTTCATTGTGTTTTTCATTATTTATACCTCCGTTTAAAATACGCCGTTAGGCTTGTCTAATTATATCACCTGCAAGGATTTTTTGCAAGAAAACGCCGCTAAAAATGTGATGTGTCAATCTGACAAAAATTTAGCTGAATATTTGGCGATTTTTTTAAAAAAATTGGGGAAATGCTGTTGACAACTTAATTTTGATAGTATATAATTATGGGCAAGTGGGGAAGAGTGGGAGAAAAAACCACGAAGTGGAGAAAATCCTCAGAAATTACTTTTCAGAAAGGATGTGCGAAAATGGCAGGCGAACGCGAAGAACTCATATTTTCCGGTTATTTTGAGCGCACCCTTGATGATAAGGGACGCCTTGCCATACCCGCAAGGCTTCGCACTCAGCTTGAAAAAGCTCAGAGCAAGGACGAGGTTGTTTATGTTCACTACTCCGTGGCTTACAACTCAATCAGAATTTATCCCTACGACGGATGGATAGAATTCGTTCAGCCCAAGATTGACGCTATTGAGGATCACGACAAGCGCGTTATGATGATGAGAACTCTTTATCATTTCACCGAGGAGCAGAAAATGGACGCTCAGGGAAGAATACTCGTCAACAAAAAGCTTGCCAAGGCTCTCGGCATTGAAAAGGGCGTAAGCATTATCGGCGAAGGCCGAGGAATTGAAATCACCGCTCTTAAGGAAGAAGAGAACTTCTCACTTGACAGCGAACAGATGGACTTCCTCAAGAGTATTATCCACTAATCGGAGGTGCCGTATGGAATTTAATCACATATCGGTGCTTCTCAATGAGACCGTTGACGCACTCAATGTTAAAGACGGCGGTCTTTATGTGGATTGCACCGCAGGAGGCGGCGGACATTCGGCAGAGATTGTTTCAAGAATGAACAGCGGCAGGCTGATTTCCATAGACCAGGATCCCGACGCAATTGAAACGCTGAATAAACGCTTTGCCGATGAAGAAAAAGTTACAGTCGTTCACAGCAATTTTGAAAATATAGATACCGTTCTCACCTCGCTCGGCTACGAGGGAGGCTGCGCCGACGGCATCATGGCTGACCTCGGCGTAAGCTCTTATCAGCTCGACAACGGCGACAGGGGATTTTCCTATCATAAGGACGCTCCGCTTGACATGAGAATGAGCGGCACAGGCATCAGCGCGGCTGACCTTGTCAACGAGCTTTCTCAGCAGGAGCTTCAGAGAATCCTCTATACCTACGGCGATGAAAAGTTCGCGCCGTCGATTTCACGCAACATTGTCAAAGCGAGAGAGAAAGAGCCGATAAAAACAACGCTTCAGCTTGCGGATATTATTTCAGCTTCAGTTCCCGCGGCGGCAAGGCGCGACGGACACCCCGCGCGCAAGAGCTTTCAGGCGTTGAGAATTGAAGTCAACGGCGAGATTGAAAAACTCGAGAACACAATCGACATCATGTTCGACAGACTTTCACTCGGCGGCAGACTTGCGATAATAACCTTCCATTCGCTTGAAGACAGAACGGTCAAGGCTCACTACAAAAAATTCTGCGAAGGCTGCATTTGCCCCCCTGAATTTCCTGTCTGCGTCTGCGGCAGAAAGCCGAGGGGAAAGGCACTCAAGCAGATACTTCCCTCAAAAGAAGAAATCGAAAAAAATCCGCGCTCACGAAGCGCAAAGCTCAGAGTTATCGAAAAAATTAACCCGTAAAAATTCTTTACTTTATTATAGATAGAAAGAGGTGTTACTGATGGCAAGTGATATATCAACAGCTTACCGCTTTGATTTATTTGAAAGCAGACTCGACACAACAGGAACATCAGCACCGAAAATTAAAAATACTACAGGAACAGCGGCTCCGAAAATCAAGACCAGACCCGCGCCTGCAAAGCCGAAGCTTGTCCCCGCAAAGCCGCGCTCAAAACGCGCGATTGAAAGAGAGGAAAAGGCGGCTCGCATTTCCGCTGTTAAAATTCTTACCGTTTCGGTTGTAATGATATTGCTTATAGGCTCACTCATTTTCGGCAGAGTTAAGATTATGGAAATCTCCGCCGAAACAGATTCCATACGCACTCAGCTCAAAGAGGCTCAGAGCGAAAACATCCGCCTCCAGAGCGAAGTTAAGGCGATGTACTCAATAAGCAACATTTCCGCCTACGCTGAGGAAAAGCTAGGCATGATAAAGAAAGACTGCTATCAGGTCAATTATTTCAGCGTTGACAACGGCGGTCAGGCGGCTGAAAGCACCGCTGATAAAAATGAATAATAGCAGCAGTACCACACATATATAAAAAAGGGCGGATTTTTGCATCCGCCCTTGCAGTGGTTTTAAGATGATACGTTTTTAAGAGGTTGATGGGCAGTGGTTAAGAGGAAAAAACAGAGAATTACAAGAAAAGAAACACTCCAGAGAGGAATGATAGTGCTTCTTGTCATATCGCTTTTGTTCGTTGCCAATATCGGCAGCCTTGTGAATGTTCAGCTTCTGAAGAATGACACATTCAAAACATACGCTGAGAAAAATCAGCTTGAGGATAAGGCAATTTCCGCAAGGCGCGGCACGATTTACGACCGCAATATGAACGTCCTTGCTCAGAGCGCGTCAGTCTGGAGAGTTTATGTCAACCCCAACAACTTCACGCTCAACAGCGATGAGTTCAACAGACTCGCGGTTGAAAGTGTCTGTCAGAATCTTTCGCAGATTCTCGGCGTTGACAAGGAAGACCTCCGCAAGAATATCACATCACACTCTCAGCAGAAATATCTCATTGTCAAGTCAAAGGTTGAAAAAGAGCAGAAGGATAAGGTCAGCGAGCTTATGACCACCTGCATAACCATGACTACAAGCGAAAAACGCGGCAAAAGCAAGGAAACGAGAGTTTATTACAGCTACTACATAGGCATCGAGTCAGATGTAAAGCGTTACTATCCGAGCGGAAGCCTCGCCTCAACGGTTCTCGGCTTCACAGGCTCTGCGGACGAGGGCAGATACGGACTTGAATATGCCTACGACAACACCCTCACAGGCACGGACGGCAGAATGATTTATTCCAACAGCGCGATGAATACAAACTCCTCCCTTGAGTTTGAAAGCACCTACGACGCCGTTCCGGGCAACAACATAATGCTTACAATTGACGAAACAATTCAGAGGTATCTTGACGATGCGCTCCAACAGTGCTATACTGATTCTTATTGCGACAGCTGTTACGGCATTGTAATGGATGTTAAAACAGGCGCGATACTCGCCATGTCGTCAAAAAATGACTTTGATCCCAACAATCCTAACAAAATTACAGACGAAAGAGCGGCAAAAGAGCTGTTGACAATCGAGGACGATGCTGACAAGAGCGATGCCGAGGGCAGACAGAGAGAGGCTCAGTGGGGCAACAACGCTGTAAGCGACTCCTACGAACCGGGCTCGGTATTCAAGGTAATCACCCTTGCCGCGGCGATAGAGGAGCAGGAACAGCTTGAAAGCTTCTTCTGCGGCGGTCATATTCAGATTGAGGACACAGGTTATTTCTGCAACAACCACGCAGGCCACGGCAATGAAACGCTCAATCAGGGACTTGCGAATTCCTGCAACCCGTTTTATATCACCCTCGGTCAGAATCTCGGACTTAACAGATTCAATAAATACTTCGAGGCTTTCGGCTTTACAGAGAAAACAGGTATCGACCTCCCGGGCGAGTCAAACCCCGTCGCAGGCGTTACATACCATAAATTCGACGAGATGAGCAAAGTAAACCTTGCGTCCTGCTCATTCGGTCAGTCCTTCACGGTCAGTGCGATTCAGATGCTCACGGCGGTCAACGCCATCGGCAACGGCGGCAAGCTCATGCAGCCTTATGTTGTCGCAAAGACGCTCGACAGTGAAAATAATGTTATCAGCGAAACAAAACCCGTTGTTAAACGCCAGGTCGTTTCGGAATCCACCTCAAAGCGCGTTCTTGAAGCGATGGTTGAAACCGTTGAAACAGGTACGGCGAAAAACGCTTACGTTTCGGGCTACAATGTAGCGGGCAAAACGGGTACTTCCGATAAACTTACCAAAAAAGGCGAGGTTATAGCCTCATTTGCGGGTATTGCTCCTGCGAATGACCCCGAAATCTCAATCATTATTGTTGTTGATGAGCCTCAGGGGCAGAACGGCGGCGGTGCGGTTGCGGCTCCTGTTGCGGCAGAGGTTATCGAAAATACGCTCACATATCTCAACTTCAAGCGTAACTACAATAACGACGAGCTCTCAAAGCTCAACATAGCTGTTCCGAATTTCGTCGGCGGCGACACCTCCGCGGCACTTTCCACAGCGAACGAAAGCGGACTTACCGTCAAGGTAATAGGCGAGGGGAACACGGTTATTTCCCAGTGCCCCGCATACGGTCAGTTCATTCCTCAGGGCGGTATCGTGGCCGTCTATACGCAGGAAAATTCTGATAAATATATGGTTACCGTACCCGATTTCACAGGCATGACAGTCGCGAACGCTTCGTATTACGCGGCTCAGACGGGACTGAATATCAAGATTGCGGGCAACGCGCTCCAGTCGGCAGGGCTTACGGCATACAGGCAAAGCATTGAAAAAGAGACAAAAACCGAGTACGGCAGTACGGTTACGGTTTATTTCAAAACAAATACAGGCATTACGGACGACCGTTAATCGATAAAAGGGGTGTTGATATGAAAACTCTTTCGATAAAAGAAATCGCAAAGGCTCTCGGTGCAAAATGTGAGGGCGACGCTCTTATAAAGAACATCACCATTGACTCGAGAACAGCTCAGCAGGGCGATTTGTATATAGCAATACAGGGCGAAAAATTTGACGGACACGACTTCTCTGCGAGCGCGGTTGAAAACGGCGCGGCGGCGGTTATGTGCCATAAGGAAATTGATGTTGACTGCCCGAAGATAATTGTTGATGACACTCAGCAGGCGTTTCTCGCTCTCGCTTCGTGGTACAGACAGCTTCTCGGCACTTTCGTTGTCGGTCTTACAGGCAGCGTAGGCAAAACCACCACCAAAGAGATGATTGCCGCCGTACTTTCGAGCGAAAGAGAAACGCTCAAAACCGAGGGCAACCTCAACAACTCAATCGGTGTTCCGAGGACGGTTATGCGCCTTGAAGAAAGCACCGAAGCGGCTGTTGTTGAAATGGGAATGGATCAGAAAGGTCAGATTTCCACGCTCACAAACTGCGTCAAGCCCGACGCGGCGGTTATAACAAACATCGGCGTTTCGCATATCGAAAATCTCGGCTCGCGTGAGGGAATCCTCGCCGCGAAAATGGAGATAGTCGAGGGACTTAAAGCGGGCGGGAAGCTTTTCCTTAACAGCGACGACCCGTACCTTATGAGCGTTCAGCCCGAAAACTGCGAAATCATTTATTACGGCATAAACAATCCGTCATGCAAATACAGAGCAGAAAATATAATACCGATAGGGGAGACAACCGAGTTTGACATTCGCTGTCAGGACGGCTTCGTTCAGCACATCATTATCCCAACAATCGGCAAGCACAATGTTTATAATGCCCTTGCGGCGTACGCTGTCGGCTGTGAACACGGCATAAAATCCGAAAACGCGGCAAAAGGTCTTCTCGGCTACACACCCTCGGGCATGAGGCAGAGACTCCGCACCGTCGGCGGCATTACATTCATTGAGGACTGCTACAACGCAAGCCCCGACTCCGTAAGAGCCGCGCTGAGCACGCTTTCAAGCCTCAGAGCAAAACGCAAAATCGCTGTTCTGGGCGATATGCTTGAGCTTGGCTCAATAAGCGAGGAGGCTCACAGAACATCGGGTATGCTCGCTGCAAAGAAAGGCGCGGACGCGGTTTTCACACTTGGTACACGCTCAGTTGCCACAGCCGAAAAGGCAAAGGAAATGGGCGTTGAATACACAGGCAGCTATGACTCCCACAAGGAGCTCGCGGATATGCTCTGCGGCTTCTTGAAAGAGGGCGACGCGGTGCTTTTCAAGGCAAGCAGAGCCATGAAATTAGAGGATGTCATTAACGGAATTTACGAAAAGCTGAATTGAGAGGATTGATTATATGAGCTCACAGGTAATTACAGCAACAGTTTCAATGGCGGCAGCGGCTGTTGTAGCGTTTATTTTAACAGCAATTTTAGGCAGGTCAATGATACCGTGGCTTCACAAGCTGAAATTCGGTCAGACTATTCTTGACATAGGCCCTTCGTGGCATAAAAACAAGCAGGGCACACCCACAATGGGCGGCATAATGTTCATCATTTCAATCTGCGCTTCGGGAGCAATTTTCCTTCTGATTAACACAGTGATGAAAAACCCGCTTAAAATCGACACTCAGATGCACATAAAGCTCTGGGCAGGCATTATAATGGCTCTTGCTTTCGGTCTTATCGGTTTCGCTGACGACTACATCAAGGTTGTCAAAAAGAGAAATCTCGGTCTTACCATTCCTCAGAAGTCAATCGCTCAGATAGTTGTCTGCGCGGCTTACCTTGCGGCTCTTTATTTCGCAATGGGCAAAGCTCCCTATATGTATATTCCTTTCGTCGGTCAGGTTAAGCTCGGTATATGGTTCTGGATTCTCGGCGTTTGCGTTCTTTACGGCGCAATCAACGCTGTAAACTTCACAGACGGCATCGACGGTCTTTGCGCGAGCGTTACAGTTACCTGCGCGGCAGGCTTCGTTGTAATCGCGATTATGCGCTCAGTTTTCGGCATGGGCATTCTTGCCTCCGCTCTCATGGGCGGCTGCGCGGGCTTCCTTGTTTATAATCATCACCCCGCAAAAGTTTTCATGGGCGGCACAGGCTCAATGTTCTTAGGCGGCATGGTAGTCGCCCTTGCCTACATCATCGACTGTCCGCTTATCCTCGTTCTTTTAGGTATAATTTATGTTATTGAGGCCATGTCAGATGTTATTCAGATAGGCTACTTCAAGCTCACTCACGGCAAGCGCATTTTCAGAATGGCTCCCATTCACCACCACTTTGAAATGGGCGGCTGGAGCGAAAACAAAATAGTTACTGTTTTCTGCATTATAAACATCATCGGCTGTATTATCGGCGTAATTCTCATGAACTTTTAATCTTAATTTCTTAAAATAAACAGGGAGGATATAATGAGCGGCTATTTAAATAAATTTCTCAGTTTTATGGATAAAATGTACAGCCGCAAAACGCTGCGCGGTTATCCGCTTGTAAAAGCAGGGCCTAAGGAAGGCGAAAGCAAAGGCTGGTTTGCTGTCGGCGGCTTTGACATTATGTTCCTCATTCTTGTCTGCGTGCTTCTTACAACGGGAATCATCATGATGTTTTCCGCGAGCTACATCTCGGCAAAGTACAGCGCAAAGACAAATTACGACGCTCTTTACTATTTCAAAAGGCAGGCAATTTTCGCCGTTCTCGGCGTTGCCGTAATGCTTTTCGTTTCAAAAATCAACTACAACAAATTCAGAAGCATCACACCGTATCTCATGATTCTTTCTGTTTTCCTGCTTCTGCTCGTGCTTGTTTTTCCCGCACACATCGAGGGCAAGGAAAACATCAAACGCTGGCTTTCGGTTCCGTTTGTCGGCATGACAATTCAGCCGTCTGAAATCGCTAAATTCGGACTGATAATGTTCCTTGCGTGGAGCTTTGAAAGGCATCAGAAATTAATCGAAGCCGACCGCTTCAGAGCAACACTTGTTTATATCGGAATCGTACTTGCCATGGCTCTTCTCGTTTATATGGAAGACCACCTTTCGGGCGCGATTCTCATGGCAGGCATCGGCCTTGTTATCTGTTTCCTCGGAGGAGGCGACTGGCGAATTTACGCCGTCGGAATACTTGTTGTCGGTCTTGCCGTGATTATTGTTGTCAGCGCGCCCGAGAAATTCATCAAAGGCTACATGGCAGAGAGAATCAACTCATGGCTTATTAAGGACTATGAAGATATCGACGCACGCTGGCAGACCAATCAGTCTCTTTTCGCTCTCGGTTCGGGCGGATTTTTCGGTCTCGGTCTCGGCAACTCAAAGCAGAAATATCTTTACCTTCCCGAGCCGCAGAATGACTTTATTTTCGCTATTGTCGGCGAGGAGCTCGGCTTCCTCGGCTGTACGATTATAATTATTATCTTTGCGCTTCTTGTTTGGCGCGGCTTTGCGATAGCTCTGAAATCCCGCTCCACATTCGGAAGACTTCTCACAATGGGAATCGTAACGCAGATAGGCTTGCAGGTAATACTCAATATAATGGTTGTTACCGATACGCTTCCCAACACGGGCATCAGCCTCCCGTTCTTCAGCTACGGCGGCTCGTCGCTGCTGATGCTTCTTGCGGAAATGGGAGTTGTGCTTTCGGTATCAAGAACATCAAGAGTAAATAAAAATTTTAAGGTGTGATAATATGTTAAACGGAAAAAAGATACTTTTCGCCGCAGGCGGCACAGGCGGACACATTAACCCCGCGCTTGCCGTTGCAGGCTATATAAGGGAGAATTATCCCGACGCGCAGATTCTCTTTGCAGGCACTCCCAACAAAATGGAGGCAACTCTTGTGCCTGCCGCGGGCTTTGATTTCACACCTATTGAAATCAGCGGCTTTCAGCGCGACCTCAGCCTTGAGGGCATAAAGGCAAACATCAGCACAATCAAAAAGCTTATCAAGGCTCTCCCGAGAGCAAAGCAGATTGTAAAAGATTTTCAGCCCGACGCGGCAATCGGCTTCGGCGGCTACGCAAGCGGCCCCGTTATCAGAGCCGCGGCAAAAATGGGCGTTCCCTGCGCTGTTCACGAGCAGAACGCTTTTCCCGGTGTTACAAACAAAATGCTCGCCAAAAAGGTTGACAGAGTTCTTGTAACCACCGCCGCCGCTAAAGATTATTTCAAAGCAAAAAATCCTGTTACAGTAACAGGTCTTCCCGTAAGAGGGGAGCTTCTCACCGCAAACCGTGAGCTCAGCCGCGCGGAACTCGGACTTGACAGCAGACCGCTTATTCTTTCAATGGGCGGCAGTCTCGGCGCAAAATCAATCAACGAAGCCGTAAGTCATCTCATTCTCACAAAATACGGCGAGAAGAAATGCTATTTCCTCCACGCGACAGGCAAAAACGGCGTTGCGCTTATTGACGAGCTGGGCGAGAAAATTGACCTCGACGCGAACAAGCACATCATGCTTCGTGAATACATAAACGATATGGACAGATGTATGTCCGCCGCAGACCTTGTTATCTGCCGCGCGGGCGCAAGCACAATCAGTGAGCTTCAGGTTATGGGCAAGGCGTCAATCCTTATCCCTTATCCGTTTGCCGCTGAAAATCATCAGTATTACAATGCGAAAGATTTGGTTGACAACAACGCCGCAATTCTCATAGAAGAAAAAGACCTCAGCGGTGAAAAGCTCTGCAACATTGTCGATGAGCTTCTCGCTGACCCCGACAGACTTAAAACATTCGGCGAAAACGCCGCTTCAATGGCTGTTACCGACGCCGCGAAGCGCATAACAGAAAGCCTCTGCGAAATAGTGAAGTAACCCTTTTTCACCGTCTGAATAATATATAAAAGAATATATTGTTCTGACAAAGGGGTACTTATTATGGAGAGCTTATACATACGCGGAAGAAATCGCCTTGAGGGCACAGTTGCCGTCCACGGTTCAAAGAACAGCGCACTGCCCGTGCTTGCGGCAAGTGTTGCCGTCCACGGAGAGTGTGTGTTTCACAACTGCCCTGAGCTTTCTGATGTGAGAGCCGCGCTGAGCATTCTCGGCTGGCTTGGCTGTTCAAATAAAAAGGACGGCGACACCGTTACGGTTGATTCCGCGACGGTTATGAAAAACGAAATTCCCGACATTCTAATGCGTGAGCTTCGTTCATCGTTCATTTTCATGGGCGCGCTCCTTTCAAGGACGGGCAGGGCGGTTATGTGTCCGCCGGGCGGCTGTGAAATCGGCGTGCGTCCTGTTGACATTCATCTGCTCGCGTTCGAGAAAATGGGCGCAACTGTCATAATTGAGGACGGCAGGATAATCTGCGAAGCTCCGAGAGGACTTTACGGAACTGAAATAAATCTTTCTTTCCCGAGTGTCGGAGCGACGGAAAATGTCATGCTTGCCGCTGTTACCGCAAAGGGAACTACCTACATAAAAAACGCCGCGCGCGAGCCCGAAATAGCAGACCTTGCGGACTTTCTCAAGCTCTGCGGAGCGGAGATTTACGGCGCGGGCGAAAGCACAATTGTGATTAAAGGCAAAAAACGGCTTCACGGCGCGGAATTCACGATAATGGAAGACAGAATCGTTGCCGCAAGCTACCTTGCCGCCGCGGCGGTTACAGGTTCGCGGATTCTTGTTGAAAACGCTGTCAGCGAGCATCTCAGCTCTGTGATTTCTGTTTTTGAGCAGGCAGGCTGTATTTTTGAATGTGAAAAAGACAAAATTCGCATCAAATCTCCCTACAGGCTCAAAAGCATGAAAACCGTGCGGACAATGCCTTATCCCGGTTTCCCGACCGACTGTCAGGCAATTGTTATGACCATGACGGCGGTTGCGCAGGGAACAACGGTTATCAACGAAAATATTTTTGAAAGCCGCTTCCGCCACGCCGCCGAGCTTAACCGAATGGGCGCGGATATCACCGTAACGGGCACCACGGCGATTATCAACGGCAGAAGCAGACTTTACGGCGCGAATGTGAACGCCACCGACCTCAGAGGGGGCATGGCTTTGGTGCTTGCCGCTCTTTGCGCAGAGGGCGAAACGAGGATAAGCGGCGTGGGATATATAGACAGAGGATACGAAAAAATTGAACGCGATCTCTCGCTCCTCGGGGCGGAGATACGGAGGGATGAAATTGGCTGAGGCGAAAAAGGATATTACAAAAAGAATGTCGCCTGAAAAACGCAAAGCATATCTGAAACGAAAAAAGCAGGTTGAACGCAACAGAAAAATTCTTGCGACTTTTGTTATGTTCATCATAGTTCTGCTGATGATTCTGTTTCTCATTTTCAAGGTATTTTTCAAGATAAATACCATTCAGATAAGCGGCAAAAATCCCTACGATGAAACGCAGATAATCAACGCCGCGGGCGTAGCAAAAGGCGACGGTCTTCTTTCATGCGATGAGGAAAAAATTTCCGAGAACATCAGAAGAAATCTTCCTTATATTTACTCAGCAACAATTAAGAAAAAACTTCCCTCAACCCTCGTTATCGAAACAAAAAGCACCTCGGCTTTTATCGCGGTGCAGACTGTTTCGGGCACGGCTCTTGCCGATAAGGAGGGCAAGGTGCTTGAATTCGCGTCCGAGGACAAAGCAAAAGGCAAAATAATAAAGCTCGAAGCGGGCATGGCTTTTCCCGCAAAAATCGGCGAAAAAATCTTTGAAACCGAGGGCGATAACGAGCAAAGCAGAGAGCTAAAAGAAAAAGAAAAAACTCTCAAATCCGTGCTTGACGCAATCAACGCAAGCGGCATAAAAGACATAACGCTTGTCAACATAAAATCGACGTCAAATATTTTCATGATGTATCAGAACAGATTCAAACTTAATATCGGCTCGGTCAGCGACATTGACTACAAGCTAAAGGCGGCTGTTCAGATTATCGCGAGCGAAAACAAAGCCGCGCCGAGTGAAAGAGGAGAAATCTTCCTTTCAAATCCCGATAATATTTATGTGAGTCCCGAAACAAATTAAATTTTTGAATTATAATAAAAAAAGTATGATAAACTATTGCAAATGCAATTGTTTTATGATAAAATAACACAGTATTAGTATAATAATTATATTATCGTAAATATAAGTTAAAAACGGAGGTTAAACAAATGGCATTCGGAATCGACAATGAGTATGAAAGCGAAGTTCAGATAAAAGTTATCGGTGTCGGCGGCGGCGGCGGAAACGCTGTTAACACAATGATCGCTACCGGTATGCAGGGTGCTGAATTCATCGTTGTTAATACGGACAAGCAGGTTCTTGTTGAATCACAGGCTACCCACAAAATTCAGATAGGCGAAAAGTCAACCAAGGGTCAGGGCGCAGGCGGTAAGCCTGAAATCGGCGAAAGAGCCGCTGAAGAGAGCAGAGAAGACATCGTTGCAGCTCTCAAGGGCACTGACATGGTATTCATCACCGCAGGTATGGGCGGCGGCACAGGCACAGGCGCGGCTCCCGTTATCGCAGGTATTGCAAAAGAAATGGGCATCCTCACAGTAGGCGTTGTTACAAAGCCCTTCAAGTTCGAGGGTAAAAAGCGCAGCGTTCTCGCTGAGCAGGGCATCGCAAAGCTCGCTGAGAATGTTGACAGCCTTATCGTTATCCCCAACGACCGTCTTAAGCTCCTCTCTGACCGTTGCAAGACTCTCACAGAGGCTTTCAAGGTAGCTGACGAGGTTCTTTCACAGGGCGTTAAGAGCATTTCCGACCTTATCAAGATTCCCGGCTTTGTTAACCTTGACTTTGCTGACGTCTGCTCCGTTATGCGCGACGCAGGCTATGCTCACATGGGTGTCGGCACAGCTAAGGGTAAGGATAAGTCAGTTCAGGCGGCTGATTTCGCAACATCAAGCCCGCTTCTTGAAACATCAATCGCAGGCGCAAAGGGCGTTATCATCAGCATCACATCTTCTCCTGACATCGGTCTTGAAGAAGTTGAAAACGCGGCTGAGTCCATCACAGAGAAGGCTCATCCCGACGCTAACATAACATGGGGCGTTTCTTTCGATCCCACTATGGAAGACGAAATCACAATCGTTGTTGTTGCAACAGGCTTTGAGAAAATCGGCAATATTGACGATGTTAATCCTATTCCCTCATTCAAAGGTCAGCCCGCAACAGCTACCAATCCTCTCCGTCCTCAGCAGAGCGCACCTATCGAGCCTCCCATTCTCGGCGGCAACACTCCCGCTCCCAAGGCGGCTCCTCAGAGCAGCAGCTCAGTTAACGATGACGATTTCTTCGTAATCCTTAACGACATCATCAAAAAGAAACCCGAATAATACTGTGATTTTTTGAGCAGCAAGCGCAGGTTTGCTGCTCTTTCTTTTATGCGATATGATAACTAAAGACAAATCATTTTATAAAACTTTTTTCTCCCTGTTCAGAATGTTAGTCATTCAGAACATCATCGTCCTCAGCGTAAATCTTGCGGACAATGTCATGATAGGCTCTTACAGCGAGGCGGCTCTGTCGGGCGTTGCGGCGGTCAATCAGATTCAGTTTGTGTATAATCTTTTCATCACCTCGCTCGGCGACGCAATGGTGGTCCTCGGCAGTCAGTACTGGGGGAAAGGCGACACAAAATCAATCAAAAAAATTGCCTCGGGCGCGCTGATTTCGGGCGTGATTTTCGGCGTTCTTCTTTTCGGAGCGGCGACATTTTTTCCCGAAAAAATTATCGGACTTTTTACAAAAACTCCCGAAATAATTGAGCAGGGAACGCAGTACATCGGCATCATAAAATATACCTACCTTCTTTTCGCGCTGACTAATCTTTTCCTTGCGATTCTCAGAAGCGTCGAGAAAGTCAGAATCGCTTTCTGGACATCGCTGATGTCATTGATAATAAACTGCTCGATAAACTACTGCCTTATAAGCGGCAACTTCGGCTTCCCCGAAATGGGCGTAAAAGGCGCGGCAATCGGCACACTGACGGCGAGAGCTGTTGAACTTGCGGTTGTTATTATTTATGTGCTGTTTTTTGAAAAGAGACTTCATCTCAGAGTCAGCGAAATTCTGCGCCCCGACCGCGTTTATTTCAAGGATTACATCATCACCTGCCTGCCGTTCGCGGTTGTGGGCACAATGTTCGGTCTTTCGACCGCGCTTCAGACGGTTATCCTCGGTCATCTTAGCGACAGCGCAATCGCGGCGAACTCCGTTTCTTCAACGCTTTATATGGTACTGAAAGTAGCTTCAACAGGCGCGGCGTCAGCGGCGGCGGTCGTTATCGGCAAAACCGTCGGCTCGGGCGACCTGTCAAAAATCAAGGAGTACGCGCGCACATTACAGCTCATTTTCATTTCAATCGGCATACTTACAAGCATCGCTCTGCGGCTTATCAAGGAGCCTGTGCTCTCGCTCTATAACCTCACACCCGAAACGCTGGAAATGGCGCGGAAATTCATAAATATCCTGTGCATAACCTGTATCGGCACATCGTATCAGATGCCGACGAACACGGGCATAATCCGAGGGGGAGGGGACACAAAATATGTGCTCAAGGTCGATATAATCGCAATCTGGTGCATTGTGCTTCCGCTTTCATTCCTCGGCGCGTTCAAGCTCCACTGGTCAGAGCCGCTCGTAATGTTCTGCCTTAACTCCGACCAGCTTTTCAAAGCAATCCCCGCGGCAATCAAAGCCAACCGT
>JAZUFU010000015.1:0-40210 GCA_045640865.1 Acutalibacteraceae bacterium
CAGTTTATACGCAAATGACGCCTTTAAGCAACAGTACGAATCCATACGTCATAATAACCGCTTCTTTTACGTCCATTTTTGGTTGTTTATTTCAGTTCTATGTAAAGTATTATTTCAGCTTTCGGAGCTTCGTTAATATTAACCGTTACGCCTTCTGACATCAGCTCCGCTCCACTGTAAACAGTTCTTATATCCTGGCTGTCATAGTCGCGCAGTTCATAATTCTTTTCGGGTGAAAGACCGTTGAGAACAAGCTTAAAGCTGTTTTCTTTAACATTTTCGCGTCTGTATATTATTGCCGCGCCCTCGGTTTCGTCACCGAACTGCACAGCGTGGAACTTTTCGGTATCAAGTCCGCCGTAGGAAACAGGAAAATAGTTTTTGTCAGTAAATTTTCTGATTGTTTCATATCCGGGGCGCTGAGAGCAGGCGGTGATGAGCGAGCGGTCAGCGTATTCCGAATAAAGATTTATACCCGTGCCTGTCAGCGGCATCCAGAAAGAAATACCGTAGGTTGCGCACTGTGTGGCTTCAAGGCAATCGGGATTAACCGCACCTGACGAATCACAGCAGTTGTAGTCGGTGCGCCACAGCGGAATGCTTCTTCTTGACATCTCAATGTCAAGCCTTCTGCCGCCCGAAGCGCAGTTGTCAATTATCAGCCCCGGATTTACTTCAATCAGCCTGTCAAGGTAGCGGTAGAGATTTGCAACATAGTGATTTTCCGTTATGCCCGTTCTGCCGTCATACCATTCCTTGTCGGCGTTTTGCCACATGGGCAGGGGAGTGAAGTTGAAATCCTGTCGATAAAGTCCGACGCCGTTGTCTTTTATCGAATTTGCCACAAGATTTCCGAGGTATTCGCACGCGCCGTCCTCGGCAAGGTTGACCATGTTGGTGCTGTCGCTTTCTTTCATCAGCCAGTGCTCATGCTTCATGCATTCGTTATAGACCGTGGTGTTCTCACAGCATCTTTCGGGTTCGTACCACAGCAGGAAGTTCATTCCGCGGTTTTTCGCCGCCTGAGATACAGGTGAAAGCCCGTTCGGGAATCGTTCCTCGTTGGGCGTCCAGTTGCCTACTCCGTCATACCAGCCCTCATTGTACTTGTACCAGCCTGCGTCCATCCACAGATAGTCTGACGCTTCGCAGGCTTCCTCGCTCATTGAGTTGATGAAATCCACAAACTGGTCGGCGGTTCTTGTGTCAAATTCACCCGCAATAACCGTGCAGGTTACAGGGAACGCGCTTTCGGTATATACGCAGTCGTTCTCCCATTTTCTGAAAGAATTGAAACCTTTTAAAGGATTTCCGCCGTCATAGAATGTCAGCGAAACAAGAGGGGAGCGCACTTCCTCGCCGCCGTTTAAATAAGCCTTGAAAAATTCCTGCTTTGCTTCAAGATGAACTCCTGAGCATTTCTGCGAAAGAGAAGCGTACCACTGACCTGTCCAGCCTACAGCGGCAACAACGCCGCAGCTCTGACCGCTTATGTTGAAGTACGGCAGGAAAGACATTGTTCTGCCGCCGTTGGCGTTGAATACCATGGGCGTGGTGCTGACAAGAGACTTGTGCAGCTCAAAATCGTCAGCGTCGGTATTTGCACCGTTGCTGAAATACACCGCAGACCTGCCTGTTTCAATATCGCAGTCAGCGGCGTAAAAATCTTTTATCACGGGGGATTTTTCATCGCCGTTGTTTTTGATAAAAACAGTCCACTCGCAGGTGGCATTCTTTTCGTATATCGTAGCCTCAACCGTTGCCGTCAGGCTGCTTTTTTTATGCTCTAAGGTTATGTAAGTTGTTTTACCTCCGCGATAGACAGCACCTTCCGCGCTTTCTTCACCGACGGAAATATTCCAGTCTTTAAGATGTCTGCTGAATTTTTTGCCGCCGACCGTGAAATCGTATGCGGGCGCGGAATCCGTGCAGAGAATATTGTCGTTGAACCACTGACGGCATCTTTCATTTTCGCTGTCTTTTATTTCAAGCTCCTCGGCGGTGATTGCGTCAAAGCCGAAATCCTTAACCGATGTCAGCTCCATGGCGGCTCTGTCAACCGAAAGCTTGAAATTTGAATCATATACCGAAAAAGATGAAACAATGCAAAGTAATGCCTGTAAAATGCAGAAAATCTGTTTAAAATAAAGCATATTATACCCTCCCTGTATTTTAAATATATCATATTATTGGTATATTTTCAACAGGCAGTAATATTTTTGCGGACATAAAAAAGCACCTGCCTTAAGCAAGTGCTTTTGTGTGTTGCATCGTAAATATTGATACAAAAAGGTTAAGGGTTGCAAAAGGTTGCAGGGGTTGCATAAGGGTTGCAAGGGGTTGCAAGGGGTTGCATAGGGGTTGCATAGGGGTTGCAAAAGCGGTTGCATTTTTTCATTTTTTTGAAGCCTGAAACCCTTGATATTACTGCGTTTGAAGGGGTTGCAAGGGGTTGCATTTTAGCCATATTCTAAAGTGCACTTTATGCAAAATTCATTTGGAAACCATATAAATATGTAATCGTGTGAAAGCAGATGAATATTTTTCCGAAGGGTACTCTTTGTTGACATAATATGTATATGATGATAGAATTATGTAAGTATTACTGTCGGTTTTTCAACGGAATTGACCGTATAGTTCATATAAAGGAGTCTGATAATATGAAGAAAGCAGAAAAGATTCTGAGCATCATTCTTGCAGTCGTGATGATATTGAGCGTATTTCCGTCTGCCGTTGCTTCGGCATCTTCGGATGATTTTGTAATTGACGAAAACGGTGTTCTCACTGCATACAACGGTGCGGGCGGTGATATTGTTATCCCCGACGGTGTTAAAGCTATTGCTGATTCGGTATTTGAGGGCAATAATGATATTAAAAGCGTAGTTTTCCCCGAGGGCCTTGAGCGTATCGGGGACAGGGCGTTCTTTCGCTGTGACAGGATTGAAGCTGTAACAATTCCCGCAACTTTAAAGGATATCGGTGTAAGCGGGCTTTCCTGCGACTATTTAAAAACCGTGTATTATCCCTGCAATATGTATGAATATGCAGTTGACGAGCTTATGAGTCCGTATCTTGGTCCGTTTATTGCAAGCTTTACATATATAAAGCTTCCTCACCGTATTATTAACGGTGAGTGCATAATCTGCGGAGAAAAAGTGCATGTTCATTCCTTTTCAGAAGACTGGACAACTGACGAAATAGCTCACTGGCATGAATGTACAGTCTCTGACTGTAATATTACTGATTATTCAACCTGCGGATTTAAAGAAGTGAATTACGGTTTGCATAACTATGTTAACGGCTTCTGCGCAGACTGCGGATATAAAGAGCCGCCGGAGCCCGATGTACACAGGGATAATAATAAAGACAATATCTGCGATAAATGCGGAGCAGAGCTTTATGTTTCACGCAGCTGGGACAAAACAAGACAGACGTTAGTTGAAACATTCGAGGAGATACCGTCGGGCGCTGAAAGAATAACAAGTTTTACGTCTGTCCTTTATTCTGACAGATGGTATTACGCAGACGGTACAGTTGAAATTTCCACTCACGTTTCAGTCAACAGTATAAACGGCGAGCCTGTTAAAATTATTCTTAAAGACGGCTGTTTACTTACTGCGTCGCAGGGTATTATTCTTGACGACAGCAACGGACTGTTCATATACGGACAGTCGGCCGGCAATGGCGTGCTGCTTGCTATAGGTCACGGAACCGATGCCGGTATAGGCGGAGCTTCAGGCAGCAGCGTTACTGTTTTCGGCGGCGAAGTTGCAGCCTTAGGCGGTGACGAGGGCGGCGCAGGTATCGGAGGAAATCAGAACTGCGCAGGCGGTGACTTTACAATCTACGGCGGTGAAGTTACAGTGCAGGGAGGCTACTGCGCGGCAGGTATCGGCGGCGGCGACAGAGGAGCAGGAAGTGACTTTACAATTTACGGCGGTAAGGTAACGGCAATGAGTGACGGCGGCGCAGGTATCGGCGGCGGCTTCACAAAAATCAATACAGGTGAGTTTAACGTAAAAGCGAAGGCCGGTATCAAAGCAGGCTTCAGCGCAGAAGATTTGGAATATTCATCTGTTTCAGGATATGTTGCCGAAAGACTGCCTTATGTTGTCATAGATTCTGTTCCGTTTATGAGAATAAAATATATTGACAGAAATTTCAATATGAATGAAGCAAGCGCAGTCAGAATCACAGAAACCGATACGTTCTGGAAAGACAGCTTTATGTTTGTCAGAGGTGACGTTCAGATTGCAGATGCGGTTACTCTGCAAGGCGACGTAAATATAATTCTTGAAGACGATTCTTCACTTGTGATTACCGGCGGAATAAATGCTTCACGATATACACTGACTGTTTACGGTCAGATAAAAAACACCGGTAAACTTGCAGCCTACGGCACCGACGCGCTGAATTTTGCAGGCATGGTCGGCAATCTGGTTGCTTACGGCGGAAATACAGTTATAAGAGGCAGCGACCCCTACGAGGAAAGTCGTGCTACCGTCGGCGGCCACGGCATAGACGGTTCGCTTACTGTCTGCGGTGGTACAGTCACGGTACAAGGCGGTGCAATAAACTATGAAAGCCCCGCTATGTCGAATGGCGGCGCAGGTCTGAACGGTGATTTGTCGGTAACAGGTGGCATTGCGAAAATAACAGGTGGTTCAGGCGGTGTGTTTTACTATAGCGGTGTAGCCGCGGGCGTTGGCGTAAAAGGCAATGTTGAAATAAGCGGCGGTTTAACTATAGTAACCGGCGGTGACGGAGCGCCCGGATTTTTCACCGGAGGAGACGGCGGCTGCGGCGTGGAAGGTACGGTAAAGGTACGCGGCGGTGAAATATCAGTATACGGCGGCGATGCAGCACCAGCCGGCGATGGTAAAATCAGCGGTGCCGGCGGTAAAGGAATAAACGGACAGATAATAATTACAGACGGTATAATTACGGCAGCCGCTGGCTGGACTAATACCTATGATAACGGACGTGCGGCTGAATCGCTTGTTTTTGAGGGTTCACCTGTAATCAAGGCCGGTGACAATGCGAAGGCCGCAGCGGTTGTCAGCGAATATAACAGTGAGCAATATTTAAAAGTTGAATATATCAGCGAACATGTTCACTCCTTTACAAGCGAAGTTTATAAAGATAACGGCGACGGAACTCACGCACAGAAATGTACAGACTGTGACGAATACGGCGCGGCAGAAAACCATGTCTTCGTTGACGGCAAATGCATATGCGGAGCTATTAAGCCTGAATGTGAAATCATCAGCGTTACAGAAGTTACTGAACCCACAGTCGGCTCTTATGTAACCCTTGAGTTCTTAATTGCAAAACCTGTTGCAAAACTTCAGTTTGTTACAAAGAACGGCAACACATTTACATACAGCGCAACTTCAGGTCGTACCCTCAGTATTGTAAACAACGATGACGGCACTCAAACCTGGCAGGTTGAGATTATGGTCTACAGACAGTCAGACACATATTCTCTTCATATTAAAGACCAGAAGACTGGCTGGTCTGATAATTATTACGAGTATACATTGGCTGATACTCATGATTATAAAGCTGTAGTTACATCATGCGAACTTCCTCCGGAAATCACCGAAGGAGCTACTATTAAAGCCGGCATGCATGATATTGTTATTAAAACAAACAAAGATGTTTCCAAAGTTCAGTTCGCATATAACGGAGAAACAGCAACATATACTCCCAGTAGCGCACGAGCAAATGTAGTTGAAGAAGATGATTGTCTTGTATGGAAAATCAGCCAGAACTTCTATGTGATCGGTGAAAATATTACCTATAATGTCAGAACCCGTACAGCAACTACGAGCTTTGAAGATTCAGGAATATCTTTCACAGTAAGCGTTACAAGATAATAAACGATAACTAATATTGTTAAATTATAAAATTGTACCTGTAAGTTCCTAAAAGTTCCCTTGAGTTCCATAGGGAAGGGTGCTATAATATATTATGTCGAAACAAAACAAAGAGCCGCTATCGGATGAATGTCCGGCAGCGGCTTTCGTTATGTCTGTTTATATTACAATCGGTCCCCCGAAGATATGTATCGGCTGGAAACAGTCGGTGCATATCTTTTATTTTAATCTTGAAAGGAGAATCCGATATGGGATTTACAAATAGTTCACTGGTAACATATAAAAAGCTGACAGGGGATTATAACCCGCGTAATCACGCAATCGACACAATTACAATCCATTGTTTTGTAGGTCAAGTCACAGCTCAGCGCGGCTGTGATTATTTTTTTGAATCCGACAGACAGGTAAGTTCAAATTATGTGGTCGGCTATGACGGAACAATCGGATTATCGGTTGAGGAGAAAAACAGAGCCTGGACTTCATCTTCACCCTCAAATGACCATCGTGCGATTACGATTGAAGTGGCATCCGATACTAAACCTCCGTATGCGGTAACTGATGCGGCGTATAAATCGCTGATTGAGCTTGTTGCAGATATCTGTCAACGCAATTATATCAAAAAGCTCATCTGGAAAAACGATAAGAGCTTAATCGGTCAGCCGTCAAAGCAGAATATGACGATTCACCGCTGGTTTGCAGCTACCGACTGTCCCGGTCAGTATTTGCTTGAACACATGTCTGATATTGCCGACCAGGTAAATAAAAAGCTCGGTGCAGCAACAACGGCTGCAAAACCGACAACAACGGCATCTACGGATGCACCGAAATCAATAGGAGGTAATTCTATGACAAGAGGCTATTTCGCCAAGGGCGATAAAAACGAAGGCGTTTATGCGTACAAGCAGCTTCTTATTGCTTTAAAGAAAGCCGGGATTATTACACAGACCGTGGATAATAACAATGTTTTCGGAGACGGCACAGTTACCGCTACTAAGCAGGTACAGAAGGCTGCAAAAATTGAACAGGACGGTTATGCTGGTCCTATTACAATCCGCGCCTGCTACACGCTTCTTTCAAAAAAGATATGACAAAAGAAAAACCGCAGGTTCTTGCGAATCTGCGGTAGTGTTTCAGAATTATTACTTGGAGTGCTCTTTTTATACGATACACATGTAAAAGTGGTTACTCATTTTGCGCTTTATAGGCTTACTCGTAGATTCCACCATTCTCCCAATCTTCAACGACAATTCCGCCGGCAATCTTTTCGATTTCTTCATCGGTCAATTCCATACCGGCTTCAGCAATAAGTTTCTTTTTTTCTTCTGCTGTTTTTGCGGCTGTGAGCTTTTCTTTTAATTCGGGTGTGATTTTCATTGTGAATTCTCCTTTGTTTTTTTTGTTTGCATTTATTTATACGATTTTTTTTAATTAATAGGGAATAGGAACTAAGGTGTCCTTTTCTGACTTCTTTTCATATTCGGGTTTTATAATTACCGGTTCAATTCCGGGCACTTTGCTTGCAAGGTTTGTTGCCGGAAGGTCAGGTGCTGTGCCGCCTATTACAGCTTCGAGCTCGGTATCTTTAAATTCTTTATTATCTTTATTCATAACATTTACCTCCGTAAATAATTTATATTTTATTTAAATTTAAAAATTAAAAAATAGGCCACATACTTTTCAACTCCTTCGTTTTTGTCTTACATCTATTTATACGATGGTTTTGAAAAAAGGGCTAATAATTATTTCGACAAACAGGGATTTATCGGGTTGTTTTTCTTTAGCTGATACTGAATATGTATTACAGTTTCCAATTAACTGACACTATAGATGCATACTTGTCGCTGATTTCCCTTTTATAAAAAACAGTTACCAAATCACCGTTTTTCAGTTCAACTGTTGCAGGATAACCTATGTCGGAATCGTTTGCTGAATCTATGAGTAACTCGTTTGATGTGAATTTACCGTCTTTTTCAATTATTCTCGCATATATGCCGAAAGGTTCAATTCTTCTCGCATAAGAAAGGATAACTCTTCCGTCACAAAGCTTTAAAAGATGCGGCGGTGAACCACAAATACCTGTTGCCTCAGGTTCTGTCCACGTTTTGCCATTGTCATTTGAAAACGATTTAAACATAGTAAAATTATCGCCGTCTTTATCAATTTGGGCACGGTAAATCGCAAGTATTCTGCCATCGTCAAGCTGAACACAATGCGGTTCGTGAAACTTTTCCCAACCGTAATCTTTTGCATTTTTACATCTGCCTGCTTTTTTAAACTCTATATTATCAGATTTTGAATAATAGGTATTTATTGTATCACTTTCTTCTTCACCGTATGAGTACATCTCTTTACCGACATATAAAATATCTCCGTTATTGAGTTTTATCGGCCCGTGCGGACAGCTTACAGGAATCTGTATCTTCTCTCCCCATGTTTCGCCATAATCATGAGATACTTTATAGAAAGAACCACCTTTTTTATCTTTGTCGTCAAGTGATTTGCAAAGCTCGAGCATTTCAAGCCCGACTTTTCCCGCCGATTCCTCAATCCAATCTCTGTAATACTTTTCATAAACATCAATGGGATGTTTGAAGTTTGTGAGAAGCATTTTCCCGTTACCTAAATACAATATACCGGTATCACGGTCATCAAAAAACGAATCATCAATAATCATCGGCACAGACCATGTTCTGCCCATATCACGGCTCTTATACATCAGCGATTTTCCAAAAGGACATACATGTCCCATTCTGTGGCCGGAACATACGGCATAAAGTGTGTCATTTTCATCAACACAAACGGATGGCCAACCCGCATAAGAAAAGAAATTACTTATTTCTCCGGTAACAAGGCTTTTATAGTTTATCATAATTTTTCCCTCATTAAATTCTGATTTGTTAAACTAAAATTTTTTATTTTTCAACTTTAATTACGAGCCAGCCAGATTCCTGCTCTTCGGGTTCACCGATAACAACGCAATCACCGTATTCACGCTTTATTGTTTCTTCGGTGTTTTCGGGAAAATAAAGAAGGGTTTTACCTTCGATGTGTATTCGTTTGTAGTTTTAAGCTGAAAAATCAATATCGCATACTTTCAATTTAAACATCTCCCATATTCAATGCAACAAAGGCTTAAATATAAGCAATTGGCTGTATTATTATTGTAAATATATTTCTAAAAAAACGTATCAAGGCATTTATTTGATTCTCTTTTGAAACAAGCTCATCAAATGACAAATTTATATATGTTATTTCTGCAGGTCCATTTTCATATAAAAGGCCTATAGAACCGTCAGGAAGCTCTGTAAGACATGAATATGCATAACTGCTATTTGTTTGGCTGTCAGTAACCTTATATTCATATTTCCAATCTACAGTATTTGATTTATCAATAAGTCCGACTTTGATAACACCGAGTTTCCTTGATGCAGTTGACGGATAGGAAGCTATAATAACTCTTTTTCCGTCCAATGTTTTAGAATAGTTTATAAAAGAAACCATACAATCTGAGCAATACTTTAAGGATGTATCAACAAAATGGTGCGTCCATGTTTTGCCGCCGTCAGTACTGTCGGCATACCCGATATATTTTGCAGAGTTTCTTGAGTAAATTCGTATTGTGTTTTCGTTAAGAAAAACAATTTGAGATTCGGAAGATTTTTTTGCAAGTCCCTTTGCTTTTATTTTTTCTCCTCTTTCCCATGTTTTACCGTTGTCATCCGAATAAATAATGCTTGTTTTTTCATATCCGTCATTTGTATCGTAAACCGCAAAAGCAAGACGTTGTTTTCCATTGAAGTTAAATTCAATACCTTTACCCGGACAAATCCCCGTAAATCCTTTTGATTTGATTTGCTGATTGAGAATAATCGGACTGCTCCAAGTTATACCGTTATCTGTGCTTGTTCTGAGCCATGTATAAAAAGTCGGATATATTTTAACAGGAGAACAAGCGTAAAAAACATTTGCCTGTACATAGTTTTCTGTTTTATTCCCGTCGGCATCAAGTGCTGAAATCATTACTTTTTCCATTGTTGCGTTATTAATTTTGTAAAGATTAAATTCTCTGTCAACGTAATAACCGTTATAATTTGAAGCATTTTCAAATGTATTTACAGAGGCATAGTTCCCGACAAATTCATCTATATAGTATGGATAGCACTCTTTTGAAAGGTTGCCTGATTCAGCTTCGCTTTCAGTTGTTTTATCACAAAGCACAATTTTTCCGTCAATGTATCCGCTGCCGTTCTTTTTCGCTGCCGAAGAGCCGATAAATGCGGGACACGCATCACACAAAAGAAAAACAGTACCTTCAGATGACTGAAGCAGTGCACTGTCAATGAATGAAGCACTCTTCGTGATCGCATTATCTGAACAGGAGTCATCACAATCATAAAAATGATTAACTGTATTTATTTTTGACCAGCTTTTGCCATTGTCCGAGGAAATTGAAACCCCTGTGTCAATGTTTGACGGTGAATCCCAGATGTTACCGTATCTTATATCGGCACTTGTTAATATATTACCGTTATTCAACGTAATCATTGCCGGTATTCTGAAGTTTTCACAGTTTGCCGCACTTGTATAATACGGCTGCGCAGATGTTTCGGATGCCATTGCTATTATCAGATTGCCTGTTATCGCAAGAACTGAAAGTGCAATACATAAAACTTTTTTAAATATGTTGTTCATTGCAAAACTCCTTTTTATTTAAGTTTAATATTATAAATGGTTTTGCTTCGACGGCAGTTGAACATTCTTACATTTCTCCGATTCCCTCTGAAATCCCAAGCATCAGGATTCCGACAATAACTGAGAAAACACACGCGTATTGGGATGCTTTCAGTTTTTCTTTGAGGAAAATATGCGACAGCAGCAATGATACGATGCAGTAGGAAGCAACCATCGGCGCGGCAAGGACGGGCTTTGCCGCCATGGCGTAAACATAAAAAATCTGTCCGAATTCTTCACAGACTGCCGCGATGCCTTTGCCACGTTCTTTTACTGAAAACGGATTGTACGGCTTTTTCTCCTTGATCCAAAGGAATATCCATGCAGCGATCCCGGCAATGAAAAACGTCAGGCCGTACAGGATGATCACATCGATCTCACCAAGTCCGAGACCGCTTTCTTCATCGAGAATGATTCCGTCAGCCGCAGTTCCCAGCGTATCGAACACACAGTAAAGAATCGGAAAAATCAGTGCAAGCGCACCGAAACGGTATTTACGGTTTTCTTTTGGATTTTCTGCTTCACCCTTCGAGAGCTTTTGTTCGACCACTGCCAGCAGAATGACGCCGACCACAATGACTAAAATGCCGCAAAGGATCAGAATGTTGTTCAAAAGAGGTATTCCCGATATAGAACCAAAGGTAAATCCGGTTTCGTCCGATATGCTTTCAAGCGCGTTCTGCGAAGTGATGATAAAAAACACCGACATGGCAATCGCGGACAGCGCACCGGAGGCGTTCTGCACCGGGGAAACGATTGATAGTTCCAAATAACGCAGGCCTGCGTAACCGATAACCATTGAAATAATATACCCGAGTGAAGCCGGCAGATATTTGACGGCATTGACCGCAAAATCAGCAGCACTGCCGTTCTTCAGTGTTTCGGAAAAAGGAAGAAACCCAAAAGCGCAGACGCCCATGACCAGTCCGACCCAAACAGCAATTTTCAAGTGAGAATACCGGTCATCGTTATCCGTATTTTTCTTATAAAACAAATCTGCAAATCCCCATCCGAGCAAACAGATTAACGCAAAAATAAACCAAGACATTTTTTATCTCCTTTACCGCAATAACAGCGGTCATTGTTTTGTGGTGCGATACTGTATACACTAATTTTTATTTTTTGAATATAATATAAAGCATTGAACCGCTTTCGATTTTCTTTGGGAGAGTAATTTCCACCCACTCGCAGTTTTCATTTACCGTAAAGCATTTGTCAACAGTGTAGTCGCCTGAATCAATCTTAAGTTTTCGGTCTTTCTTTTCAGAAACATTTGAAATAAGGAGTGCAGCATTTCCGTTATCATCCTTTGCGGCTACGGCATAAAGGTCATCTTTCAGCTTTCTGTTCTTTATCTCAACCTGATTGCCCATTTTATAAAGCTGACCGAAAGCATAGAACCCATAATACGCCGGTGATGGTTGTTGCTTTTTAAAGAATAAACCTGCGTACAAAGTATTATTTGCATCACCCAAATAATAATGAGCTACATCAATGCCTTTATTCTGAAACATAATCAGCATCTTTTTCTTAATTATACCATCATCAGAAATAAATACAATATGAATATAAAAATTAAAAGGCACGAAACTGGAATCATCACTCCACTTCCGTGCCTTTTGTCTGTTGTACGCTTTCGGATTCTCCGGCCTGCGTGTAACTGGATTTACATCGCCCCAGGTCTTACGCTTTCGGGCGTTCAGCTCTCTTTTCTTTTTCTTGGAGAGCTTTTCATAAGGTATGAACTTTTCCATACTGTTTACCTCCTTTGGATTACAGAAGGATACCACAATTAAAGGAGTATGTCAATGCCGAAAAAACCTAAAAGTCCGTGCAGTTATCCCGGCTTGCTTTATGTCAAATTTTATGATATTTTATTGGGGAGGAGCTGAGAAATCAGTTCTCCTTGGCTATGTTTGTGGATAGCAGTGTCTTGGTTGGAGCTGCTATCCTTTTATTTTTGTTCGTAAAATATATAGATTTTCGCCTTAAAACAATCGCGCAACCGTCGCATAACTATCGCACTACCGTCGCGCTACCATCGCACAACTTTTTATTATCGTTGCACAACCAACGCGCAACCGTCGCACAACTTTACTGTTCGTATCAAAATTGACTAATGATGAAAATCTTTAAAATCGGATATTTTATAAAATATACTGCGGGAAATAGGGTAGGGATAATTAAGCGTAAATGCCGAAAAACCTTTATTTATCAAGGGTTTCAAAGAAAAATACCGATTATGATAATTGTATCATAATCGGTATAGTATTGTGGTGGACCCGAAGGGGATCGAACCCTCGACCTTACGGATGCGAACCGTACGCTCTCCCAAACTGAGCTACGAGCCCGTGTCAAGTCTGTCAGATTTTTTATTAGGTTGTGTTTTATGGGGTTGTGCAACTGTGCCTGTCAGGCTCCCAGATGAGCTACGCCCCCGTAACAACACTCAACATTATATTTCAAAAAATTCATTTTGTCAAGAGGAAAATCGCAACTATTACGGGAATTGCCAAAAATATTTTTGCTCTGAGACGCCGCACCGAAAAAACAGCATAAGCGCAGCCTCGGGTTACGCTTATGCTGCTGCGGTTATTGTTTATTATCCTGAGCAGTCAGTTCGTTATATTTATTTACAAGATAATCTACTGTATTTTTTGCGGCCTCGCCCTTGAGCTGCCACGCCATTTCGCTGTATTTCTTTCTGCCTGCTCTGTATTCTTCACTGTCGCTTACGCTGTCAATAACACTCTTGATGTCGTCAAAGTCGCTTTCTTCAAGCTTTTTCCCGAGTTCGGGAAGAATCGCAAGTCTCCATACAGGCTCATCTATCCACGCGGCGTCATAAGGCGCGGTGTCCATTGATGTATCCGCGTAAATGAGCGGACGGTCAAAAATGAAAGTATAGTCGAAAATGATACCTGAAAAGTCAGTAATCATAATATCTGATTCGGCAAGCACATTGAAATTGTCGTTGTCTGAATTCCAGCTGAACATCTCTGTTTCGGGGAATTTTTCTTTTAATTCTTTCATCAGTTTGGCGTCAGATGTATATGACTGCGGATGAGGTCTGACAATTATTCTGTAGCCCGTGTCCCTGAGTGCGGTGAGTATTCTCTCTCCGAATTTATTGAGAATGCTTTCGTCGCCCCACGAGGGTGCAAGGAGAACCGTGAATGGCTTGTCGGAATCGTCCTGAACTTCCATCTCATTTTTACGCTTCATCATGGCGTCAAGATATGTGCAGCCGACAGTTTTGACTTCTTTTACGGGGAAATTTCTTTTTCCTTCAAGAATTCGGATATATCTCTCCTGAAAATCACCTGAAAGCAGAACACTGTCAAAGAAATCAATGCCGAACATTCTGTAGCCCGTTCCCTCGTCAACGGCGTGATATGTATGAACATAGTAATCCGTGTTTTTGGAACGCTTCCATTGAAGAACATCAAGACCGGGTGTGGTTGAAAAGCATATTCTGGCGTCCATCATGTTGAGCTTTGCAAACGCTTTATTGCCTTCGCCTATAAACTCGCAGGTAACATATTTATATCCTTTATTAAAAGCGGGGTCATCGGGCGATGAAGTCCAGTAATAACACTCTGTTTCTCTTCGTTCAAACTCATCGCATATCGGCTCATAAACATTCCAGTAACGCTTGTTGTCAGAGAAAATAACATACGGTAATTTATTCTGATTTGTTTTTTCAGCTTTACCGCCTAACAGGCGGAATTTTATCTTTAAAAACTGCTTCTTGAAAGCAAATAACAGGGTTGAAACAATACCGATTATTATTGTAACAAGCATGCTGCCGCTGCCCGGGTCAATGTAAAGAAGTTTTGGTACAAAAATCATTTTAATTTCCCTCCACTTTCTTCCAGTTTTTTTCGTCAAAGATATTATCCTTGACTTCCCACCATTCACCGTCGCTTGTATCAAATACGTTGCCGTTGTTAATATTTATCAGGCCGTTTGTTGAGGTGGTGATTATCTGCGGATGAGAATACTTTTCGGAATTGCTTATCAGTTTGCCTGTAAAGGGATTAACGGGATTTTCGATTGTATCCCTGACGGCTAATGTAGGCGTGTCGGCATTCGTCATAAAATCCTGTGAGATTGAAAATCCGCTGGAATTATAATCTTTAACAAGAAGGAGTGGGTTGTAAAACGAAACATCTACGCCGCTTTCAAACAGCATGCTCTTAAACTGACCGAGTCCTTCACCGTGGTCGGAAACAAGAATAATTTTTGTGTTGTCATACACTCCCTGTTCTTTAAGGTATGAAATCCATTTTCCGAATTCCAGCAATGTCGCTTTAAATGTCTGGTAAAGCATCAGTCCGTAATAGTAGCTGATATCGAGCGTTGAGCCGTCTTCAAGCGTAAGAACTCTGAAATCGGGCTGGCGTGAATAGCTGAAAATGCTGTAGTCTGATTCGTCTAAGAAAATCGGGTAGTGAGTTACATCGTTCTGAATCATTAAAAATGTATTTTTATCTTTTTCAGAAATGTTAGTAAGCTCTGTTAAACTGCCTAAGGCGGAGTATGAATTTATAAAAGTGGATATGGGATATTTTACCACCGATGATGCCCAGTATGAACCGCTTTGGTAAATTGTATTCTGAGTGAAAAGGGGAGCGGAACGCATAAGACTGAAGAATACCATGCTTCTTTTCTGAGACGCTTCGAACGACGGCAGGAATTCTTCCTGCAAATCATTCTTGCAGTGGCCTATGATATTGTATGCGTTTATATCTTTACACTCGCCATATATGGAAGTGTTGTATTTCCACTGATAGTTAACATACGGTATATCAACGACCGTAACATCAAATTTATTGTCAGCAAAAAGTTGGGGCAATACCATTATCGACTCGTTGTGCTTTGATACAAGAGTGTCCTGCGGTCGCTTGTTAATCTCCGTCGGGGTGTACTCATACCCTCCGAACAGAGCAGGCGTTGCGTAATTTGTGTAGCCTCCGAATGAAATTGTATTCGGGTAATAGGTAAAACCGTCAAATATTTCTTTTATCTGCGGTTCGTCGTTCAAAGCAAACGGGAAAAAGCCGCTGATTGCTCTATCGAGCATAAATACAATAACATTTTTGCCGTTTTTATTAAGCGGTATAATTTTTTTGTCAATGTACGTATTGTATGCAGCTCTTTCGGGATGCCCTTCATCTGCCAGCACCTTTTCGATTGAAACCGAGCCGATTATCAAAGAAACAGCAAGAGCCAGAGCCGCAATTCGGTTTACATTTTTAATAATCACAGATTTCTTTGAGCAGATTATTGCTACCGCCAACGCGATGAATACAGAAATCAATGTGTTTATCAAAAGCTGTTTCATCGAAAACTCGGGGTATTTATCGTATAAGAAGCATATCGAAATTGTACCGAGCCCTTTGCCGAAAAACATATAATTGACAACGCCTGCTATAGCGGCAATGCTCGCGGCGACAGCAAAAATCTTTCTTGTTTTTGTCGAGCTGAAAATATAGAATATGTTTATCCACACGAACAGTATTCCGATATATACGCAGACTGCGTAAAAAATCAGACCGAAAGGACCGTAGTTCAAGCTGATAAACTCCACAGGCGATGCTTTGATTGTCTGGACAGGAATAAAGCAGCCGACTAAAACGAAAATCAGAGCAAGAGCTGAGTAAAACAATGCGTTTGTATGCTTGACATCATCAGATGTGTATTCTTTGAGAGCGTTTTTGTCAGACTTAATGTGCTTTTTGATTATGTATATAACCGTAGGCATCAGGCAGACAAAAGCGAACGCAAGCGAAGCGAGCTTTAAATAAACCGAGCGGCCGCTGAAGAAGCATACATAAACAGGAGCAATAATTCCGATTGCAAGCAGAATTATTCTGATTACTTTTTTGGGGTTTTTGACAAGCTTCATGAAAACATTTTTCAGAAGCGAGAAGAAGTTGTTGAGCGTCCAGTAAAATACAAGACCGGAGGGGCTCTTATAGAGAATTACGAGGAAAATGCACGCAAGACCGTAGGTCTGAATTTTGTCCTTCAGCGGAAAACCTCTTGTGTAAATTATACCCGAAATTATGTTGAAAAATGTCATAAGAATCGGGAGAAGATTGAGCGTCAATGAGCCGATATGTATCAGCTGGTCAGGCTGGCTTAAATCGGCGATGCCGAGAAAAGACGCCTGCTTCAAGGTCTCCAGATGTGAAAGAAAGTTGTAAGCGGCAATAAAGAACGGAATCTGAAGAAGAAGTGAAACCGAACCTTTGATTGCATAAATAGGCTTGTAGTTTACAGAGCGGTAGTATGTCTGCTGCATCATAAAACGCTCGTCGCCTTTGAACGTTTTTTTGATGTGATTCAGCCAATGCTCCATTTCTTTTTGCTTCTGGCGTTCCTGTTCCTGGATTTCGTCAGCCCTTTTGTAAAGCGGAAAGCACAAAAGCTGTACGGCGATGCTTACAAAAATAATCGCGAATCCGGGATTTTTAAAAGCCAGATTCATAACATTGAATACTATCTCGATAAATAATTCTATCGGTGTAATAATAATACTGTATAAAACCGTTCCCATAAAATCGCTCCAAAAAATATTATCCCATAATTAAATAAATTATATTTCAAACGGCTTATTTTGTCAAGACAAAAACGACAGCGGCTATAATAAGAACATGCAGAATAATTTCCGCGGGCAGACCAATCATAAACTTCTTGTGCTTCGTTTTGTGTCTGATTTTTTTCATCGTGGCGTACATTGCCTCCGCGCCGCCGAAAAGCCCGACGAGCATCAGCGTCGCCTCGGGCACGCGCCATTTGCCTGCCTTTGCCGCGGCTTTATCCTTTACGGTGAGATAAACCGCCGCCGCGCTGATAACCAACCAGTAAATAATAATTATGTAAGCGTAATTTTTCATAAGTCCTCCGAATAAAAATATTATGGTGATTTTGTGAAAAGATTGTTGAGCGTTTTTATGATTGTGATTTTCCTTTCGGGCTGTGCCGCATCGCCCGCGGAGCAGAAAGCAACGAGAGTTCTGCCCGACAGCGTGAGGGGAGTGTGGCTCTTTTACCGCGAGCTTTCAATGGCAGCTGAAAACGGCGGCACGGCTGAGAGCTTCACCGAAAAAATCAGCTCGATTTTTGACAACTGTGTGTCTCTCGGCATAAACACCGTCTTTTTTCATGTGCGTCCGTTTGCGGATTCTTTCTGCAAATCGTCGCTGTTCCCGACAAGCGAATATCTCACAGGGGAGCAGGGCGGCGAAATCAGCTACGACCCTCTTGAAATCGCCGTCAGCGCGGCTCACGAAAGGGGAATTTCTCTCCACGCGTGGATAAATCCGTTCCGCATTTCTTTTTCTGATGATGCGTCTCGCCTTGCGGACAGCAATCCTGCCAAAAAGCTCATTGAAAGCGGCTCGGACAGGGTGTGCAGAATCGGCGGAGGTTTTTATTTCAACCCGTCCTGCGCCGAAAACCATAAGCTTATTATAGACGGTGTTCGCGAAATCGTCAAGAACTATAATGTTGACGGTGTGCATATCGACGATTATTTTTATCCAGACACCGCCAAAAGCATTGACAAAGCGCAGTATGAAAAATATCTTTCGAGCGGCGGAAAGCTCAGCCTTTCGGATTGGAGAATTCAATGGGTAAATCTCTTTGTCAGCAGTCTTTATTCCGCCGTGAAAGCCGAGGACGAAAGCCTCATTGTTTCCGTCAGCCCTGCGGGGAATATCGGCAACAACTATAATAAACTCTACGCCGACGTGAAGCGGTGGGGGAGCGTCGTCGGCTACTGCGACTGGCTGATTCCTCAGATTTATTTCGGCTACAAAAATTCCGTTCAGCCGTTCAAAAAGTGTGCAGAGGAGTGGCGTGAAATCACGACGAATGACAGCGTAAAGCTGATTGTCGGTCTTGCGGCGTATAAAACGCTGAGCGGTGAAAGCGACGAATGGAAAGAGGAAGATATTATCGCCCGTCAGCGGCAGACGGCTCAGGACTGCGGCTATGACGGCTTTGCGCTGTTTTCGTATTCGAGCATTGTTTCGCCCGATTTCAAGTCAAAGCTCTGAGATTTTGCCTGAGAACGGCGGCAATATAGAACGCGGCGATTGACAGCCCGAACCACCCGAATGAAAACGCAGGGCATATCTGACCGTAAAGATTGAGCGGCTTGTGTGAGTAATCCCAGATATGCATATTGAGCCCTATGTTGACCACGCACCCCACGGCAAACTCCGCCGTTGTGATTATCACCGCACCGAGCAGAGCGTTTTTCAAGAGGTTTTCATTGTAAAGTATGTCAAAAATAAAATAAAGACAGCAGAAAACCGCGCCGCCCGTCAGAAGCATTGTCCAATGCGTGTGCCCTCTGAAAATCACCTCAATTAAGCAGTAAATCACTCCGCCGATGCCGAAAGCCATCAATAATTCTTTTAATTTATCCATTTCTTTTCACCGTAAATTATTGTTTGCATTTTTCACGGCAATTTAATATGAAAGTTATAGAAAAGCGCGCAAAAAAATTTGTTGCGTTTTTCTATTATTATGGTAAAATGAATGTATAAAAAGAAAGGGGAAATAACAGATGAAAATTCTGAAAAAATCTGTCAGCGTTTTTCTTTGCGTTTTACTTGCATTTTCTTCGCTTTTGGCGTTATATTCCTACGCCGCCGACGGCGTTTATTACGATCTGGAGGACGGCTATCTGACCGTAACGGGCAGGGGAGCCATGGACAGGCTCTTTACGGGCGATGCTTCAATTGTTGATGTTTATATCTGCAAGGGCGTAACCTCAGTTCCTGCCGAAGCATTCAAGGGCTGTGCCAACCTCACGACCGTTACAATTTCAAATTCCGTAACGGAAATCGGCGCGTCAGCGTTTGAGAACTGCGCATCGCTCGACAGTCTCAGACTTTCAAACACAATCGAAACGATTAACGAAAATACATTCAACGGCTGTTCGGCTCTTGCGAATGTTAAACTTCCCGACAGCGTCAAGACGGTGAAAAGCGGCGCGTTTGCTGACTGCGCTTCGCTCGATTACGCGATTATCACCCTCGGCACGGAAGAAATCGAAGCTGGTGCGTTTGACAACTGCGCTTCACTCAGCACGGTTTATTACGCAGGCACAGAAGCTATGTGGGAGAGCGTAACTGCTCCCGAGGGCTGCTTCGGCTCAGCCGAGCTTGTTTCTGCCGCTCCCGTGGTTGATTTCACCGTTACCCGTTCCGCGGGTAAGGCGGTTGTGTCAGCGGTGCAGGTCAGCGGAAATCTGCGCTCTGCCGATATGATTTTCAATGTGGACGGCAACATTTCAATGGGCGGCGTTAAAACTCTGAGGTATCTCACGACAGCGTTTAACCGTGAAACAGGCGCGATGTCAATTGCCGCCGTCGATAATCTTGCGCCGAATGTTCAGATTGCGCAGGTTACATTCAAAACGGGAAGCTGTGATGAATTTTCGATAAGCGTTGATTTTCTGACTTGCTATGTTGAGCTGGATTCATATACATTTGAAACTTCTGTTGAAATCACGGGCGATAACCCTGTCAGCAGGCACACTATCGACAATTGGACTGTTTCACAGTATCCCACCGTTGAAGCTGACGGCACGGCAACGGGTATATGTGAGCAGTGCGGCGAGGTAACGAAGGCTCTGCCGTGCGCGTTTAAGGACTGCACGGTAAATGAAAAGGTTGTTAAATTTTCGGATTACGCTCTCACTCCGTCAGAGTTTAAAGCGAGCCATATTATTTCCGAAGCTGCCGACGCTTTTCCGTCATGGAACTGGCTTATGGGAACGGGCGCGGCGGCAAGCGTTGATTATGACGAAATTATAATTGATTACAGCCTTGCCCTCACGGGAGATTCTGACGGCGACGCATACTGCGACGCGCAGGATTCCGTAATTATGATGTGCATAACAATGGGACTTCTTACAGAAGAAAGCCTTTCAAAGTGCACCAAAGCCGCCTGCGACTGTAACGATGATAGCTCTATTGATGAAACCGACGCGGCATTCGCGTTCAATCACGGAATAGGACTTTAAAATAAAAAAGAAAGAACGGGGGCGCATTGCGCTCCCGCTTTTATGTTACGGCTGAGTTTTTATTCAACAATTTCTCCCGTGCAGAAATCGCCGTCCGTTCCCGTGATTTTAACATCGAGAATTGCGCCGCACGGTGCGTTTCCTTTAACCTTGACGGGCGTGTAATTCATTGTGTAACCCTCGGTGAAGCCGTCCTTGCTTCTCGTTTCAAACAGAACGCCGACGGTTTTGCCGATTTGTTTTTCCAGAAAATCTCTGCGGATTTTCTCTGTTCTGTCAATCATTTCACGGGTGCGCTTTTCTTTCGTTTCAGCGTCAACCTGCTCAAATTTCTCCGCCCTCGTGCCTTTTCTGACGGAGTAGGGGAATACGTGCACCTTTTCAAAGCCAATCTTTTCCGCGAATGAAACCGATTCCTCAAAATCCTCGTCTGTTTCGTAGGAAAAACCGACCATGATATCGGTTGTAATCGCCGCGTCCTTAAAGCTCTCTCTGAGCTTTTTGCAAAGATGATAATATTCTTCGGCGGTGTAGTGCCTGTTCATGTTTTTGAGTGTTTTGTTGCAGCCGCTCTGGAGCGAAATGTGAAACTGCGGGCAGAAATTCGGAATTTTCGCCAGCTCCTCAATGATTTCATCTGTAATGTGGTCGGGCTCAAGCGAGCCGAGACGGATTCTCTCGAAGCCTTTTTCGCTCGCGAGGCGCACCGCGTCGCAGATATTTTTGCCGCAGTCCGTGCCGTAAGCGGAAAGATTTATGCCCACAAGCACAATTTCGGGGAAGCCTTTTTCTTTGAGCGCGTCAAGTTCCTCACTCAGCTGAGAAAGTTCCTTTGAACGCACTCTTCCGCGCGCGTAGGGAATGGCGCAGTATGAACAGAAGCGGTTGCACCCGTCCTCAATCTTAACGCAGGCGCGCGTTCTGCCCTCAAAATCGGAAATCTGACACGGCACGAATTTATCTCCGTTTTTGTGCTCCTCAACGGCAAAAATCCGCTCTTTTTTGTTTAAGCATTCCTCGATAAGCCCGGGAAGCCTGTGGTTGCTTCTGTTGCCGATTACAATATCCGCCTGCTCGAGCACCTCGGCTTTTTCGGGGAAAGCCTGCGGCATACAGCCCGTGAGGACAATAATGCTCTCGGGGTGGTTGCGCTTGAATCTGCGGACAGCCTGCCGCGTTTTTCTGTCGCTTTCGGCGGTAACCGTGCAGGAATTTATAACATAAACGTCCGCGTCCTCGTTGTGTTCAGCCACAGTGAAGCCGCGCGCTTTCATGATTTCGCCCATCCAGTTTGATTCATATTGATTGACCTTGCAGCCCAAGGTATAAAAAGCAATTTTCATTTTGACACCTGCAAAAATTTATTCTGATTTAATTATAATACGAAACGCGTTTTTTTTCAATATTAAATCATTTTTCTTCAAATGAAATCAAAATATTCGTCGTCCGCAAGGCGATAATCAACACCGTACTCAACGCACTTTTTTAAAATTTCCGCATTGTCTCTGAGTGCCATTTCAATATCGAAATCATCATACAGGCGCTGTTCAACAATATTTTCATATTGTTTTATCCTGTCAAAGTTGTTTCTTATGTATTTTTTGCTGAAAACAAGGCAGATATATTCGATGCATTTCAGATACTCCGCGTCAAAATCCTTTTGCCAGTCAAAGGGAATGTAACAGCCCTCGACGATTAAATTCTGATTGTTTTCAACCGCTGTCTTTATCATTTCCCTTGTTATCGGCCAGAGATAGTCCGTCAGAAGCTCGTCATCGTCGGGCGTGAGGCTTGTCTGACCGCTTCTGATAAGCCCCATTTTGAGCAGGTCGAGATTAAGGCAGGGAAAGTTATGCTTTTCAATAAGTTTTTGTGCAAGCAGCGTTTTGCCCGTGTGGGACGCGCCTGTTATTATAATAATCATTAAGCCAATCCTTTCGTTCATATATAAAAATAATAAATAAAAATGAGCTGTCGCATTTAGATGCAGAAAGTGTTTTCTTCGACCGACGGCGTATGCGATACTCCGAGGGCGAAAAAACGCTTAGAAAAGTAAATTATTATTTATAAAATTTTTAGTTTCAACAAAAAAGATGGTTTTGAACGGTAATCTACCAATTCAGAGCCATCTTTTTATTTCATATTAGTTTTTTACTTTTCGGTCTGCGCTAAATGCGGCAGCTCAAAGCAACTTATTTAACGTAGCTCTTCGCAAGGTCAAGGAATTCACCGAGAAGGAATGTTGCCTCATGCTTGCCGACTGAAAGAAGCTCATCGGCAACCTGGTCGTCGATACCTGCAATATGGCCCATGAACGCAAAATAGTTGTCGGGAACAACATAGCCTGTCGCGTCGTCCATAAGGCTGATGGGATAAAGCTCAATGCCTTCTACAGAATCCTTGATTCCGTCGGGATAAGTCCAGCTCTTGCCGTCCCAGCTTACATCGCCCGAGATATTTGTGCCCCAGAATGTTTCGGGATAGAACTCACCCGGGAACATCGCGAAGCCGACCTTGTTGCCGAGCTCAAGATAACCAACCTCAGAAGCCATAACGGGCTGACCGTCTTCTCTGTAATAAACCTTATTGTTTACAAGGTTAATCTCGCAGGCAAGTACAAGCAGAGCGTTCTCCGAGCGGAGCCAGACTTCCTTATGCTTAACATTGAGAATGGGATCAAGCTCTGTTGAGTAATCGGCGTTGATGATAAGGTCAGCGTAGATTTCGCCATAGACCTTTGTTTCTTCGCCCTTTGCCTGCCATTCGTCAAGTCCTTCGTAGGACTCATTGATGTTTTCTCTTGATACCTGACCGAGTGCGCCCTGAACGATAATTGTGTTGCCGCCTGTCTTTTCCTTGATGTAGTTGTCAAGATAATAGATGTAGTCAGAGCTTACAAGCATATTGTCCGCACCGAATGATGTGGGATGACAGCCGACCTCTGTGATGTATGTGGGCTCACTGCCGCTGTCGGGCTCGAAGTAAAGACCGCACATATCGGGCAGGTCTTCCTGCGCGATAAGGTCTCTCTTATCATGCATGTAATGAGTAGCGTCAATAGGAGCATAGAAAAGTCTGCCGTCTTCCATGTCTTCAAATGCTTCTTCGCAGGCGATGATTGACTGCTCAATGAAGTAGTTTTTGAATTTGATGGAATCCTGAAGGAAAGGAAGCTCATAAAGGAACGGAAGAAGGTTTGCAAGTCCGCCGAGGAAGAGCTTGTAGAAGAAAGCTGTGCCAACACCCTGAGTGTCAAGAGCTGTGTGGGAGTGAGTTGCGGCGATGTCGATGCTCGCAACCTTGATGCCCTTAGCCTTGCAGTAATCAAGAACACCTTTTCTGATAGCTCTGACGTCTGTTGAGGTTACGCCGAGTGAGTCGATTGCGCCGAATACTTCCGCGCCTTCGCCGCTGTTGTCGTCAAGAACGCAAACGCGGATTCTGTTGTCGTCATAAACGCCCTCTGCGATTCTGGGTGTAACGTCTCTGCCGATGTAATATCTGCCCTCGCCGATATCCTCGGGAACAAAGCTGCGGCTTGAATAGCCGAGGCTCCAGTGCGCGCCCTCTTTGGCTGAGGTCTGATATGTTTCTCTGCCCGCAAGGAAGCACGCTTCCTCAGCGTCATATTCGCTGATGTTTTTCCAGTCCTTAGGGTCGGGAGTAAGGAAGCAGATGTCTCTGAGAAGATTCTCAACAAGTATGTTGAGCAGGTTATAAAGAACCTTCATGATGTTGTCGCCGAAGGTCTCTGCCGAGTCAATAGATGCCATGCCGTTGAAAATTTCTGCTGTTACAGCAACCTTTTCAATTCCGAGAATCGGGTCGGTATAGACGGTTGTGCCGTTTTCGTCCTTTTTCGCCATTGCGGCTGTGCCGAGTACGGTAAATAACATAACAAGGCACATAAGCACGGAAACAACTTTGGTTATTGTGCGTTTCATTTCATAATCCTCCAATTTAATATTATTTTTATTATATAGCATAATTATTTCTGAATCAATAATAAATTTAAACAAAAATTTACAAAAGGTTTTGAAAAAAGTGCTGACGGCTCTTGACTTATGTGTTATAATATATAAGTAAAAATAAAAGACTACAAAGAAGGTATGTTTTATGGCAAAGGTTGACATTTTTTCGGGATTTCTCGGAGCAGGCAAAACAACTCTGATAAAGAAGCTGATTGCCGAGGCTTATTCAGGCGAGAAAACCGTGCTTATTGAAAATGAATTCGGCGAAATCGGCGTTGACGGCAAATTCCTTGAGGACGCGGGCGTTGAGATAACGGAAATGAACTCGGGCTGTATCTGCTGCAGTCTCGTCGGCGATTTCGGCGAAGCTCTCAAAAAGGTTGTTGAGCAGTATAACCCCGACAGAATTCTCATTGAGCCCTCGGGCGTCGGCAAACTCAGCGACGTTATCAGAGCCGTAAGAGATGTAGGCTCAGACAAGCTCGAGCTTAACAGCTTCACGACTGTTGTCGATGCGGGCAAGTGCAAGGTCTATATGAAGAATTTCGGTGAATTTTTCAACGACCAGGTTGAGCACGCTCAGACGATTATCCTTTCCCACACAGGTCTTGTAAGCGAAGAAAAGACCGCAAAGGCTGTTGAGCTTCTGCGTGAGCACAACAAGGACGCTGTTGTTGTTACAACCGACTGGGCACAGCTCACAGGCGGGCAGATTCTTGAGGCTATGGAAAAGAAATCCGTTTCTCTTGAGGACGAACTCAAAAAGCTCGAGGAAGAGGACGAATGCCCCGTATGCGGCGGTCATCACCACCATCACCACGATGACGACGACGATGAGCATTGCTGCTGCCATCATCACCATGACGATGACGACGATGATGAAGATGAAGAACACGAGCATCATCATCACTGCCACCACGACCACGACGAGGATGAAGATGAGCACGAACATCATCACCACTGCCACCACGACCACGATGATGAGGACGAGGATGAACATGAGCATCATCACTGCTGTCATCACGACCATGACGAGGACGGAGAGCATGAGCATCATCACCACCACGGACATCATCACCATCACCACCACGCCGATGATGTTTTCACAAGCTGGGGCAAGGAAACTCCCGTAAAATACACCGTTGAGGAAATGGAAAACATCCTCAAGGCTCTTGAAGATGAAGAGAAATACGGCACAATTCTCCGCGCAAAGGGTGTTGTCTGCGGCGAAAACGGCGAGTGGATTCACTTTGACTATGTTCCCTCCGAGCCCGATGTACGCACAGGCGCGGCGGATATAATCGGCAAAATCTGCGTTATCGGTTCAAAAATCAACGAGGACGCTCTCTCTGAGCTGTTCCGTCTGGGGTGATAGATTATGGAAATACCTGTTTATATGTTTCTCGGCTTTCTTGACAGCGGAAAGACCACATTCATTCAGGACACATTAGCCGACAAGCGTTTCAATTCGGGCGAAAAAACACTTCTGCTTCTCTGCGAGGAGGGCGAGGAGGAATTTGACCCGTCGAAATTCTACGGCAAAAATGTCAAGATAGAGGTCATTGACGATATTGAAGACCTCACAAGAGAAAATCTCACGAAGCTGTGCAAAAAGGCAAACGCCGAGCGCGTTGTTGTTGAGTACAACGGAATGTGGCCAATCAGCACATTTGTTGAGGCTGCTCCCGACGACTGGACTCTTTACCAGAGCATGATGTTCGCGGACGCGACAACATTCATGGGCTACAACGCAAATATGAGAAATCTTGTTGTTGATAAGATAAACTTCAGCGAGCTTGTGGCATTCAACCGTTTTGATAATAAAATGGACAAAAACGAGTTCCACAAGGCGGTCAGAAGCGTTACAAGACGCTGTGATATCGTTTATGAATACGCTGACGGACACGCGGAGTATGACGATATTGAGGACCCGATGCCGTTTGATGTTGACGCTCCTGTGGTTACGATTGAGGACAACGACTATGCGTGGTTCTACCGTGATTTAACCGAAAAGGTCAAATCTTATGTCGGCAAGACCGTTCAGTTCAAGGCAATTGTTTCAAAAAGCCCCAAGATGCCCAAGGCTACATTCGTCGGCGGCAGGCACATCATGATGTGCTGTGAAGCGGACATCAGCTACTACGGCTTCGTGTGCGTTTATCCTCTTGCCGAGACCTTGCAGAACGGCGACTGGGTAATTGTTACCGCCGATGTTTCCTATAAATTCAACAGGCTTTACTCGGGCAAAGGCCCCGTGCTCAATGTAACTTCAATCAAAAAGTGCTCAGAACCTGAGAAAAAAGTCGCAACTTTCTTTTAATATATGGATATTCTTTTTGAAGACAAGCATCTGATTTTTGCCGTCAAGCCCGTCGGCGCGCTTTCTCAGAGCGGCGACGGCGAAAATATGATTGACCTGCTTAGCGTCGGCAGGGGAGAGATATTCCCGATTCACAGGCTCGATAAAAATGTAGGCGGCGTTATGGTTTTCGCAAAGACAAAATCAGCCGCGGCGAGACTTTCTGACATGGTGCAGAAAAACGAAATCAGAAAGGAATATCTTGCCGTAGTATGCGGTGTTCCGCAGGAAAAAAGCGCGGTTCTCAAAGACCTGCTGTTCAAAGATTCGTCAAAGAACAAATCGTTTGTTGTAAAGCGAATGAGAAAAGGCGTCAAGGAAGCGAGCCTCGAATACGAAACTCTCGGCACGGTCGGGGACGGTGAAAATTCCCTTTCGCTTCTTAAAATTCTGCTCCACACGGGCAGAACGCATCAAATAAGGGTACAGTTTTCGTCAAGGAAGCTGCCGCTTCTGGGCGACAGGCGTTACGGCGGAAAGAGCGCGGAATGTGATGTTGCGCTGTTCTCTCACAGCCTTACCTTGAAGCATCCGTTCACGGGCGAAACACTTCACTTTGAAGCAGAGCCTGAAAGCGAATATCCGTGGAATTTATTTTAATAAAACACTTTTACGGGGATAATCAGAAGATTGTCTCCGTATTATTTTTTATTCTGGACAGACTATTGCTTTATGTCGGAAAATATTGTAAAATATATTTGACAGGATACCTTATTCTGTAAATATCTTATAGTAAGGAATGATATTATGAAAAGCAAAAAAATTCTCAGTATCATTTTATCGGTTATGATGGTGCTGAGCGCGCTTCCGTTCGCGGGCATTACCGCTTTTGCGGCAGAGCCGACAATCACTTATGACAGTGCTACGCAGACGGTAACGTTTTCAACAACAGAGCAGGTATATCAGATGCAGATAAAAAGGCTCAAAGAAACTTACCCCGATTATAAGCACATTATAATCAAGGAAGCTACTTACGGTTTTTCTTATTCCGCGTTTGCCGCTGACTGTATTGCGGAAACTATCACGATTCCCTCAAATCTCACCACAATTCCGCCTACTACTTTTGCGGATTGCAGAAAGCTCAAAACCATTGAAATCCCCGACAGCTACACAACCATAGGTGAAGCGGCATTCTTCCAGTGCCATGAACTGAAAACGGCAAAGCTCCCCTCAGGCCTCACCAAAATAGAAAAACAGCTTTTCCATTACTGCTATGCGCTTGAATCAGTAATAATTCCCGAAGGCGTAACATCCATTGGAGAAAAAGCGTTTTATTATGACAAAGTTCTGCCGTCAATCGTTATTCCCAAAGCTGTTGACGAAATCGGTGCCGTAGCCTTTGCCGGTACAGGTCTTAAAGCGGTTGAGTTTAAAGGTCAGCCCGCGACAATAGCAGATGACGCATTCCAGAATGTTGGCAAAACAGCCCCCGCCGAGCTTATTCTTCCCGCTGACTGGTCGGGCGAGCCTGCAGGCAAGACAGGCACGTTCACATGGAAGGGCGGCACTTTCACATTTGACCATGTTGATGCAGACAAGGATTTTGTATGCGATAACTGCGGATTTGTATTTGAACACGAAGCTCTTGAAGCGGCTCTTGACGCTATTGACAAAGCAGCAGGTGAAAATCCCTCCGACACGGTTGCCGATTTTGTAAAAGCCGCAAAGGAAGCAATACTCAATGCTGGAAGCATTGAAGAAATGAACGCAATAAAAGACCTTGCCGTCAGCGCAATCAACGCTCTTAACTCAGCAGGCGGAGACAGCGATGAGCTTGAAGAAACAAAAGCGGCTCTCGAAAAGGCACAGAAAGACCTCGAAGACGCAAACAAGGCACTTGACGAAAAGACAGCCGCTCTCGAGGATGCTCAGAAAGATCTTGAAGATACAAAGAAAGCTCTTGATGAAAAAACAGCCGCTCTTGCTGATGCTGAAAAGAATCTGACCGACACCGAAGAAGACCTTGAAGAAGCTAATGCTGCTCTCAAAGACGCGCAGGCGGCTCTTGACGACGCACAGAAAGCTGTTGAGGACAAGGAAAAAGCTCTTGACGATGCACAGAAAGCAATCGAAGACAAGGAAAAGGCACTTGCTGACGCACAGGACGCACTTGCCGATACTAAGAAAGCTCTTGACGAAAAGACAGACGCTCTCACAGATACTCAGACAGCTCTCGACGAAGCAAAAGATGAGCTTGAAGACATCAAGGACGAGAAAGCCGCACTTGAAGATGAGCTCAAAACAACAGAAAAAGAACTTGCGGACGCAAAGGACGAGCTTATTGACAAGGACGACGAAATTGCAACTCTCGAAACCGCAATCACCGACCTTAAGGGCGACATCAGCAATCTGAACGATGAAATCGACGAAAAAGAAGATGAAATCGCCGAGCTTGAAGACGCTCTTGATGAATCAGACAAGGCTCTTGCGGATGCGAAAGACGAACTCAAAGACCTCAAGGACGAGAAAGCCGCTCTTGAAGACGAGCTTAAGGCGACAGAAAAAGAGCTTGCAGATGCCAAGGACGAGCTTATCGACAAGGACGACGAAATCGCGACTCTCGAGCTTGTTATCACAGAGCTGAAAGCAGGTATCAGCGAGCAGAATGAAGAAATCGCTGAAAAAGAAGATGAAATCGCCGAACTTGAGGACGCACTTGACGAAGCCGAAAAAGCACTTGCCGACACTCAGAACGAGCTTGACGAGACAAAAGACGCTCTCGCTGAGGCTGAGGAAGAGCTTGACGCGGCAAAGGCTGATATAACAAATATGGAAGAAGAGCTTGCCGCCGCGAAAGATGAAATTGCTCAGAAAGAAAAGGAAATCGAAGACCTCAAGACCGAGCTTGAAGAAAAAACCTGCGCTGCTCATCAGAATTACAATTGCTGTGAGAAGTGCCTCGGTCATCACCGTGATGATTTCTTCGGCAAAATTGCCTGCTTCTTCATGAGAGCCTTCAACTGGCTTTCAGACATTTTTACCATAGGCTGCTGAAGGAACTGGGGTTGCCGCATTTAGCGCAGACCGAAAAGTAAAAAACTAATATAAAAAGATGGTTTTGAATTGGCAGATTGCCGTTCAAAACCATCTTTCATTTTAATAATTTATAAATAATAGTTTTCTGGGCGTTTTTCATCCTCGGAGTATCACGAATATTTCTTTATAAACTCAATAACCTTTGTCGGGGCGGGGAGTCCGTGGGGGTGGTGGTCGCAGCCCTCTTTAATGTAAACCTCAATCGGAATTCCCGCCTTTTCGTACGCTTTCTCTATGAAAATTCCGTTTTCGTCAAAAGGAACAATTGTGTCGCTGTCGCCCGCGACGATAACCGCGGGAATTCTGTTCTCAATTAGCCTCGGCAGGTTGTCGAGCGGCATATCCCTGTAAGCAAGAAGCTGAGGAATACCCGAAAGCGAAAGCGCGTTGATAATTTCCTCGTGATTTTCATCGAAGCAGACGGATTTATTGAAGCCGCACGGACAGCTCATGTAGTTCACAACGGGTGCGTCAAGGTAGATGCACGCGACTTTTTCGGGGAATCTCGCCGCGAGCTTAACGGCAAAAATTCCACCGCAGCTCATGCCGACGGGTACGCATTTTTCTTTAAGCGCATATTTTTCAGTAACAAACGAGATGAAACGCGCTTTTCTTTCAATGTCGGCGTCAGTTCCCCAGCGGTTGTCGTTTTTGATAAACGCAAGGTAAAAGCCCTCCTCAAGGAGCTTAATTTCCGTCTCGGGGTAAGCGTTGAAATACTCCGTTTTGATTAAAAGAGTGGCGTTTTCTTTCTTAACTTTCGGCTCAATCACCATTGCGGGATAGCCTTCAAACTCAAAATCTGTCTTTTCAAATCCGTTCCAAAGCATAAAATCACCTTATTTTATAAAATTTTTGAGATATTCGCTGAGCTTGTCGCCCCAAACTTTGTGCCCGTGCTCGTTTGGATGTGGGCCGTAAAGCGACATCTGCGGCTTTTCGCCGCCTGCGGAGAGAATTTCCACCGTGTCAAACAGCCCGTCAGCCTCTTTTGAAAGCACATCGTTTATGTAGGCGTTGACTTCCTGCCAAGTGGCTGTGTTTTTGTCGTCATAGTCAAACGGCGGCACGGTCTGAATAATAACCGTAATATTTTTTTCTTTGAGCTTCTGCATTATGGTGCGGAGGCTCGTTTTTACCTGTTCAGCCGTGAAGCCCTGCAAAATATCGTTCACACCGAAGCAGACAGTTACAACATCTGACTGCTTTGCTTTACTCAGCCACGCGCCGTCCGTCGCGGCGTCATAGCCTCTGCCGTAGCCGAGACCGATGTTCCAGAAAGCGTAATCACTGCCGAGGTTTTCAGCAACAAACGCCGAGTAGTGAAGATATTTGTTTTTAGGCGTTCCGCAGCCCTGCGTAATTGAGTCGCCGATGAAAGTTACGCGCTTTCTGACATCTCTTTTACACCCGATAAGGCAGGGGAGTGGCATTTTGACATTCGGCGTCCATTTGCCGCCCTCTTTTCTGAAAACAGGGAGCAGAGTTTCTTCGTGGTATGGAATCATTTTGCCGCTGTATTTCATCTGAAAGCAGATAAAATCGCCGCTTTCAAATTCAAGATTTGCGGCGTCAGTGGAGAAAATTTCAGCAGGAGCGACAATCTTTTCTGTTTTGCTGTCAAAAGTCAGCGGAATAAACTGAAAATCCGCCTCGTCGGGCATTTTATCAATCGAAACATCACTGCATTTTGAAATCTCAAGGCTGTGGATTTTCCATTCATTTGCCTCAACATTACAGCGGCATTTTGTGCCGTCGCCGAAGGTGCTGTCAACCGTGTTGGTAAAAAGGAACGAGTAGTCGAACCTGCCGCCGACGGTTATTTTAAAGAAACAGCGCGATATAAGAATTTCATTCTCGTTTTCGGGGAAAAAGCAGAGCTGATTGCCCGCCGAGCCTGCGCAGTTGGAAACATAAGTATCAAAATAATCCATAATATCACCCGTTCCTATTATATCAGAAATATTTTCTTTTGAAAAGCACTTGACAATAAAACTTTATAATATTATAATAAATGTATCAAATGAGACAGTTTCGAGGTGTCTATGACTAAAACAGAAGCATTGAAAAGCTGTGTACTGTTTAAGAACACAGCAGACGGATTTATAAATGATATTCTTACCGACACGCGTACCGAGTGGAAAACTGTTGAGGCAGGGGAGACGATTTTTAGCGAAAACAGCGGCTCCCAGCCCGTGCTGTGCGTGCTCGCGTCAGGTTCTCTGCTCGTTTTCCGCGAGCATAACGGCGCGCGCGTCCTGCTTAACGAAATCAAAGCCCCGGGTGTTGTCGGCGCGGCGTCGCTTTTCGGCGGAGAGTATATGTATAACACCACCGTTCAGGCAAAGAAGCGGTGTCAGATTCTGCTTTTACAGCAAAATCTGATGAATGAGCTTGTGCGCGAAAACGGCGATTTTGCGGTCAATTACATCGCTTTTCTTTCCGACAAAATCCGCTTTCTCAATAAGCGCATAGCCTCGTTCACCTCGGGCAGCGCGATGTCAAGGCTTGCAGGCTATCTTTTGAGCAGGGAGGAAAACGGCACCTGCTCCGTCAGCCGCACGAAGCTCGCTTCTGAGCTTGACATCGGCAGAGCCTCTCTCTACCGCGCGATAGATACACTCGCGCAGAGCAGCGCGATAAGCACCGACGGCAAAAGCATTATTATTCTCGACAGGGATAAACTTCTATCGCTGTCCCGTGAAGCATAAAGGAGGATTTTTTATGAAAAAATTATCAGCAGTTCTTATGGTTCTCGTTTTGATTTTCTCATTCGCAGGCTGTAAGGCGAAGGTCAGCGAAACTGAAAAACCAAATGATGAATCAGTTGTGATAAATCTTGCGACGCTCAAAGGCCCCACGGGAATGGGTATGGTCAAGCTGATTGCTGACGACAAAGCTAATGAAACTCAGAAATATAATGTAACTCTTTCGTCCGCTCCCGAGGATATCAAATCAGGTATTCTCAACGGCAGTTATGACATCGCGGCGATTCCCACCAACCTCGCGGCTCTTCTGTATAACAAAGCGGGTGCGGATATTTCCGTCCTCGCGGTCAACACTCTCGGCGTGCTTTATGTCCTCGAAAACGGCGACACGGTGAAGTCAATCGCCGACCTTGCGGGCAAAAAGATTTACGCCACGGGGCAGGCTTCAACGCCCGAGTATATTCTCAATTATGTACTTGAAAAAAACGGCGTTGATGTTGAAACCGAGTATCTCACCGAGCATTCTGAGCTTGCGGCGCAGATGGCGTCGGGAGCTGTCAAAATCGGAGTACTGCCCGAGCCGAATGTTACCACGGCGATTGTATCCTCCGGCGGCGGGCTTCGCGTTGCGCTTGATTTAACCGAGGAATGGGAAAAAGCGGCGCCGAACACCACCATCATGCAGGGCTGTATCGTCGTTAAAAATTCATTCCTCAAAGAGCACCCCGACGCGGTTAAGGCATTTATGGAGGAATACAAAAAGTCTGTCGATTTTGTCAACGGCAATATCGACGAGGCGGCGGCACTCTGCGAGAAAACAGGCATCGTCCCCAAAGCGGCTGTCGCAAAAAAGGCAATACCCAACTGCAACATCACATTCGTTACAGGTCAGGAGCTCAAAGACGGGCTTAACGCTTTCTTAAAGGTTCTTTATGACGCAAATCCCGCTTCTGTCGGCGGCAAGCTGCCCGACGATGCATTCTATTATATTGAAAAATGAATTATAAAAAGATTTTGAGAACTCTCGGCGCGGTTGCCTTCTGGCTTCTGCTGTGGACGCTGATTTCGTGGAAAGTCAACAGAGCAGTGCTTATCCCGTCGCCAAAAGAAACGGCGCTGAGATTTATTGAGCTTGCAGGCGAAAAGCAGTTTTATCTCGTCGTCCTGCGATCACTTGTGAATATTCTCGCAGGCTTCGCCGCAGGAACGGTTTTTGCCGTGCTTGCGGCCGTGGTCTGCCACGCGTCAAAAACGGCGGACGCGCTTTTAAGCCCTGCCATGACCGTTATCAGAAGTACGCCTGTCGCTTCGTTTATAATTCTCGCGCTTGTCTTTATCGGCAAAAAATTTGTTCCGACGCTTATCTGTTTTATGATGGTCAGTCCGGTGATTTTTTCGGCGGTTTCAAACGGCATACGATTAAGGGATAAAGACAACCTCGAAATGCTGAATGTTTTTAATGTCGGATTTTTGAGAAAGCTGTTTTCATTTCAGCTTCCGTCTCTGCTTCCGTTCCTTGCGGAGGGCTGTTCAAATGCCCTCGGACTTGCGTGGAAAGCGGGCATCGCCGCCGAGGTGCTATGCACACCGCAGGACACAATCGGCATAAAGCTCTATGAGTCGAAGCTCTACCTTGAAACAACCGATGTTTTCTGCTGGACGCTTGTTGTAATACTTATGAGCCTGTTGCTTGAAGCGGCTTTGAAACGCCTCATGGGCAAAATGAAAAGGGGAGGGACAGCCGATGAAAAAAATTGAACACCTCTCTTTTTCATATAATGACGCGCCTGTTCTTTCCGATTTTTCTGCTGAGTTTGAGTACACAGGCTTGTACGCTGTAACAGGCGGCTCAGGCTCGGGCAAGACAACTCTGCTCAGAATTATCACAGGGCTTGAAAAAAACTACACAGGTAAAATCGCAGGCTTTGAAAATGATACTTTTTCCGTTTCGTTTCAGACTCCGCGCCTGCTCGAATGGTTCACCGCCCGCGAGAATATCGCCGCCGTGCTTTCGGGTTCACGAAAAGAACGCCTTGCGCTTGCCGATAAATGGCTCGACGCACTCAATATGTCGGAGCATAAATTCAAGCACCCGTCAGAGCTTTCGGGCGGTCAGCGGCAGCGAGTTTCGCTTGCAAGAGCCTTCGCAAAGAGCAGCTCCGTGCTGATTTTGGACGAGCCGACGACGGGACTTGACAGTGAGCTCACCGAAAAAGTGATGAACATAATCAAGGCGGAATCTGAAAAAAGGCTCGTGATTTTCGTTACGCACGGCGAAAAAGAGAAAAAATTTGCAAAAAAAGTGATAAATTTATAAAAAAGATGCCAAATTTTGCTAACCGGCATCTTTTTTGTTACACTATAAAGGTACAGACTCGCAAGGATGCTTTCGTTTTTGACGGATAATTTTCCCGAATACTGCATCAAATTCGCATCCGAATACGCAAGTATGCGTGATACGAATTTTCTTTGTCTTCAGAAAAATTCTCTCGTCAAAAACTGCTTCGCACCTTAAAAGAAAAAGCAGCCTTGCGAGCCTGTACCTAGGTTGAAGCTTCAAAGAAAAGGAAATGAACAAAATGAAAAACAGTATTTTTGAAACCAAAGCATCAGAAATTTCAAACTCCATTTTCCGCTATTGCCGTTCGAGAACTTCGAGTATCGACGACGCTGAGGACTTGGCTCAGGAGATAATGCTTGAGCTTGTCAAAAGCGCGGACAATCTCAGAGATGAGGAAGCGTTTTACGGCTTCATGTGGTCGGTCGCGGCGAACGTCTATAAGCAGTGGTGCAGGAAAAAATCTCACCGCGTTGAGTGTGAGCTGACAGACGAAATGGAGAATGTGCTTCCGTCGCAGGAGGACAAATATGACTTCGGCGAGGACACGGAAATTTACTCTCTCAGGCAGGAACTTACTCTGCTTACTAAAAAATACAGAGACGCGGTTATCCTCTATTACATTCATAATAAATCGTGTAAAGAGATTGCCGACGAGCTCGGAACAAACGAGAGCATGGTTAAATATCTGCTTTTCAAATCAAGACAAAAAATGAAAGAAGGACTCACCATGGAAAGAAAGTTAGGAACATTAAGCTACGACCCCAAAAACTTCCACCTTATTTATTTCGGTACAGGTAAAAACGGTAAAAAAGAATCATGGGAATTTATGCAGAACAAAATCAGGCAGAATATCGTAACCGCCTGCTACAATGACTACCTCACTGAGGAAGAAATCAGCCTTGAGCTCGGTGTCGGCGTTCCTTATATCGAGGAAGAACTCAACGAGATGTGCGAGAAAAATATTCTCCTCAGGGACGGCAGAAAATACACCACAAATCTTATCCTTATCACAAAGGAATGTTACGACGAAATCAGCCGCGTTACTTCTCCTTTCGCTGACGAATTTGCTGAAAAATTCAGAAGCTTCTGCGATAGATTCATTCCCGAACTCAGAACGCTCGGATTTTACGGCTCGGATATGTCCGATAACACGCTTCGCTGGCAGCTTGCTGTTTTCTATATGGTTTATAACTGTCAGATTGACTGGTCGAGCCTGCCGCTGAACGCATGGGGCGAGAACGCTTATATGTGGTTCAGAGAAAAGAACAACAACAAGTCCTGCGGAATTTCAACAGCTCCTGTTGACGACGGTAAAACAACATTTTTCATTATGAATTCAACGCAGGATTCTGCCGAAAAACGCGACGAGATAATTGATTCGGGAAAAATACAGGTTTTGAAGCATTTTGCAAGGCACAGAATGGAAAAAATAGGCAATAAGGATTCGGCTGAAATGGCTGAGCTTATCAGAGACGGCTATCTTGTAAAGGATGACGGACTTGTCAGCAAATACCGCCCCGCTATGCCGATTTACTCAGCGAAACAGTATGACGAGATAATGAAAAAAATCAAAGAGTTTTCAGAGAGTGTCATAAAGCCGCTCATTGAAAAATCCGAAAAGCTCACCGAAAAAACGCTCAGCGAGCACACGCCGAAGCACCTTAAAAATCAGATTGAGTTTGTCGCAAAGCGTGAAAATCAGAGCGACATCGACGGCGTTGCGTTCTTCAGACTTCTTGAAAGCGGATACCTCGCCATTGACGCGAATCCCTTTGAAAAAGAAAACTGGAGCATCGTACTCAATCACAAATAATAAATTAAACAGGGGAGTGCACAATGCGCTCCCTTTTTATATTGCAAAAGAAAAAGCACAGTCAGCGTCAGCCGACTGTGCCTGAATTTTTAATTAAAGAACCTTGTTGAAGAAATCAATCGTTCTCGGCTCTTTCGGGTTGAGGATAACCTCCTGCGGTGTGCCCTGCTCGACAATATAACCGCCGTCCATGAATATAACTCTGTCTGCAACCTCACGGGCGAAGCCGATTTCGTGGGTAACAACCACCATCGTCATGCCTGCCGCCGCAAGCTCCTTCATAACCTGCAAAACCTCGCCGACCATTTCGGGGTCGAGAGCTGATGTAGGCTCGTCAAAAAGCATAATGTCTGGGTTCATGGCAAGTGCTCTCGCTATTGCAACACGCTGCTGCTGACCGCCCGAAAGCTGATGCGGATAATAATCTGCCTTGTCGTCAAGACCGACTCTTTTAAGAAGCTCAATCGCTTTCTTTTCCGCTTCCTCTTTGTTCATCTTCTTGCGGTCAACGGGAGCCAGCATTATGTTCTTTTTAACAGTAAGGTGAGCAAAAAGGTTAAACTGCTGGAAAACCATTCCGATACGTTCTCTTGTTTTGTTTATATCAGTCTTTTTGTCGGAAATCTCATAGCCGTCAACAAGGATTGTACCGCTTGTTGATTTTTCAAGTCCGTTAAGGCAGCGCAGAAAGGTTGACTTGCCGCTTCCCGAAGGACCTAAAAGGCATACAACCTCGCCCTCATCAATTTCGAGGTCGATTCCTTTTAATACGTCGAGTTTTCCGAAGCTTTTATGGAGATCTTTAACTATTACTTTTTTTGTCATAATTTAACTTCTTCTCTATAAATTTGGATATTACCATGAGTATGGAAATAATAACAAGGTAATATGCGGCAACGGTTATGTAAGCGGGGAAGAAGTCGTACGTTCTTCCGACATAGCCCTTTGCCTGATTAACGATGTCGCTAAGACCGATAACCGAAAGGATTGAGGAGTCCTTAACGGTGATGATGAACTGATTAACAAGAGAGGGGATACAAATTTTAAAAGCCTGGGGGAGCACAACCTTTAATGTGGTTTTGCCCTTGCTCATGCCGAGGCTTCTTGCCGCCTCAATCTGACCGATGTTGACAGCCTCAATACCGCCTCTGAATATTTCAGACATATACGCGCCCGCGTTAAGGCTCAGCGTGATAAGACCTGCCGTAAACGGTTCAATTCTGAAGCCGGGTACAACGAGCTGAATAAGCTGAGGGAACGCGAAGAAAACGAGGAATGCCTGAACAATCATGGGAGTACCGCGGATACACCAGACGTAAACCGCGGCGATTCCCTTTAAGACAGGATTTTTAGACCTGCTGAAAGCGCAGGTGATGAGGCCGACAACAAGACCGATTAAAATCGCAAGCAGCGAAATACCTATCGTGACCTTCAACCCTTCAAGGAGCAGCTTCTGGGTTGACTCACTGAAAACATTTTCAAAACTCAAAATAATTCACTCTTAATCTTTAATTTTTCGGCGCGCGCGCCAACGGAAAACTTAATTATTTAACGCTGCTGTAGCCGTACTTGTTAAGGATTTCTTCGTATTTGCCGTTAGCCTTGATGTTTTCAAGACCCTTGTTGAACATCTCGACAAGCTCGGGATTTACGCCCTTCTTAACAGCAAAGCCGTAGAAGCAGGAATTATCAACGATTTCGCCGATTGTCTTAAGCTTAACGTCGCCCTCTTTGATAGCGTAAGCGATAACAGAGTAATCCTCGAAGCATGCGTCTGCGTTGCCGCTTGCAACTGCCTGATACATTTCAGCTGACTGGTCGAAATAGATGATTTCGAAGCCGTATTTATCTTTAATGCTCTCTGTGTATTCTTTACTTACAGTACCGTTCTTAGCCGCAAGCTTTTTGCCCTTAAGGTCAGCTTCTGACTTGATAGTGTCGTTGTCCTGAGCAACAACGAGGATAGAACCGTCCTCAAAATAACCGTCAGAGAAGTCAAATGTTTCCTGTCTTTTTTCTGTGATTGACATACCTGCGATCATAGCGTCTGCCTGACCTGACTGAACTGAACCCATGGCAGCGTCGAAGCCGTCGTTTGTCATCCTGTACTTGAATCCCTGATCCTCAGCGATAGCTGCGAGAAGCTCAACGTCAACGCCTACGTATGTTCCGTCATCATTCTGGAACTCGAAGGGAGCAAATGACTTATCAGAAGCGATAATGTACTCTTTAGCTGAGCCGTCGTCCTTCTTTGCTGCTGAGCAGCCTGCGAAAACGCAGAGTGTCATTGCGAGACATAACATGATTGCGATGATTTTTTTCATAAAATCAAATCCTTTCATACTTTAATTGAGAAAAATTCTCTTAGGAATTTTTATTATAAAGTAAATATAAATAATAGTCAAGTATTTATTGTATTTTTTAGATAATAATGTATATTTTCTGTATAATAAAGATAAAAAGCAAAAAGGGTTGTTGCATTTAGATGCAGAAAGCGTTTTCTTCGGCCGACGGTGTATGCGATACTCCGAGGACGAAAAAACGCTTAGAAAAGTAAAATAATATTAAATAAATTATCATAAAAAATCAGCAATTCTGAAATTTGGAAATTTTCCGTTATCTCAGAATTGCTTTTTCGATTGTTATAAATTTTTACTTTTCGGTCTGCGCTAAAAGGTACAGACTCGCAAGGCTACTTTTCCTTAAAATGCGCCTTTCACCCGCCTTGCGTCCCTTTGCTTCTCGCAATACGTCAGTATAACATCGTCGCAAAAGAACGCAAATCGGGCAAAATTCATCATTTTAAGGTGCGAAGCAGTTTTTGATGAGAGAATTTTTCTGAAGACAAAGAAAATCCGCATCATGCATACTGGCGTATTCGGATGCGGATTTGATGCAGTATTCGGGAAAATTATCCGTCAAAAACAAAAGTATCCTTACGAGACTGTGCCTAATGCGGCAGCCCCCTTTTTTGCCGTCTGAACACGGCGGATTATTTCTTCTGTTTGCCGAGATATGCTTCCTTGATCTCCTCATTTTCGAGAAGTTCAAGACCTGTGCCCGTCATTGTGATGCGGCCTGTCTCCATAACATAACCGTGGTGAGCCACTTTAAGAGCCATGTTCGCGTTCTGCTCAATAAGAAGAACGGTGATGCCCTCTTTGTTGACGGTTTTGATGATTTCAAAAATGTCTCTTACAACGAGAGGAGCAAGGCCGAGCGATGGCTCGTCCATCATGATTACCTTGGGCTTGCTCATAAGAGCACGGCCAACCGCCAGCATCTGCTGCTCGCCGCCCGAAAGCGTGCCGCCTGCCTGCCAGT